>JBEBJB010000014.1:0-104843 GCA_040080065.1 Pyrinomonadaceae bacterium | reverse complement strand
GTCGAAGAGAAAGGCGCCGCCTTTCTCTTCGACACTTCAAACAGGACATATAACGTGCTAGCAAAACAGGACATCTTCATTTGCTATTAACACACATTTGGTTAACCGCGTAACCTTTTCGTTACATTTTTGTTGTATTTATGCTATTGCGGAGGCGATTTTCTAACCCACCGATGTGCCCGTAATCTGTCGATCATATCGGCGGAAAGCCCGCCCAGATCGCTTGACTTGATATTCGAGCTAACGTGATCGGCCTTCCTCATTCCGGGAATTATCGTGCTCACCGCGTGATGGCTGAGAATGAACCTGAGACCGAGTTCGGGCAATGTTGAGTCGTTCGGTACGAGCGGTTTTAGGGCGTCTACATGCTCGATGATCGGGCCGATCTTTTCGGCGGAAAAATAGACATTGCGAAAATCGCCCTCGGGAAAGGTCGTGTTGATGGTCATCGTTCCGGTCAAGCTGCCCTCGTCAAATGGGACGCGGGCGATCACGGCAACGTCCATTTCCTCACACGCGGGGAACAACTCGTCCTCCGGATTCTGGTCGAAGATATTGTAAACGACCTGCACCGAATCGATCTTGCCGCTGCGAACTGCTTTGATGCCGTTCCACGGTTCCCAGCGGTTGATCGAGATACCGACGGCATCGATGAGGCCCTGCTGCTTCAAAGAATCGAGCATATTCGACCAGCTATCGTCGTCGGTCCAATCATCGTTCCAGGTGTGAATCTGCAGCAGATCGAAACGCTCAAGTCCCGAGTTTTCGAGGCTTTTGTGCAGGAATTCTTCGATATGATCGGCCGGATAACATTCGTCCAGCGTGAATTCCGGCAGCGTCGGATACGACATGTTCTTTGGCGGAATTTTGGTTGCTGTATAGAGCTTTTTGTCAGGATTAGAGCGGATCAATTGCCCGAGCAACCCCTCGCTGTGGCCGTTTCCGTAAACGTACGCGGTATCGAAAAAATTACACCCCAAATCGACCGAGAGCTGTAACGACGCGAGCGATTCCGCATCATCCGAACCCGTCCAGCCGCCCATTCCCCACATTCCATAGCCTATGTCGCTCACCTGCCAATCAGTTCTGCCAAATCTTCTGTATTTCATATTTTTTGATTTTTAACGCAAAGACGCGAAGCCAGGAAATAAAACCACAGATGAACGCAGATGGAGAACATTATGGAATCTGTGGTTATCCGCGTTCATCTGTGGTAAAAAATCTTTGCGTCTTTGCGCCTTAGCGTCCTTGCGTTAAATTCTTCATTTTGCCGCATCCCGTACACACCGAAACCCAAGATTGTTTAAGCCCGAATCCGGGGTCGCGCGGCTGCGGCCGGCGACGCGGTAGTTTGAACAGAAATTCTCTGCACAGAGGAATGATCCGCCGCGGATCACGCGCTCATCGCCGGTTTGCGGACCTTTTGGGTCGCGTTTGGGCGAATTTTCGTAATATTCGTCGGTAAATCGGTCAGAGCACCATTCCCAGACGTTTCCGGTGATGTCGTAAAGACCAAATCCGTTAGTGGGGAACGACCGGACTGGTGCTCTGCCAATGAAGCCGTCAACACCAGTATTCGTTTCAGGGAACACGCCCTGCCACCAATTAGCGATAGCTTTTCCGTCAGGCATCAGGTCATCGCCCCAGGCATATTTTTTTCCGGCGAGCCCGCCGCGAGCGGCAAACTCGAATTCGGCCTCGGTTGGGAGTCGTTTGCCGGCCCATTTGGCATATTCGTTAGCGTCGTTCCACGAGACCTGACAGACAGGCTCGTTCGGCTGAGCGATTGATTTTGGCCCTTCCGGATGACGCCAGTCGGCTCCGTCGACCCGGCTCCAGTCACGCGTTTCCATGTCGAAAACGCCCGACCAGCCGAATTTTTCGGCTTCGGTCTTATAGCCGGTCGCTTTTACGAACTCTTCGAACTGAGCGACGGTGACCTCGGCTTCGTCGATATAAAATCCTGATATCTCGACGCTGTGTACCGGCCCTTCGAACGGCATTCCGTCGTCAGTTCCCATTTGGAACGTTCCGCCTTTTATGAATACCATGTTCGGCGGCGTTTGCGGCGCAGTTCTGCTAACTTGCTCAGCACGGCAGCCCGAAATGACAAACCATGACGCCGCCGCGAGCAAGAAAATCCGATATTCTAGGTTCTTTATTCCCACTTTTTTGCAGAAAGGATTATTATTATTCTACCGAAAGTTAACCGTTTTTCTAACCTCAGATCGACGCTTTATGAAGACACTGCTGCACAAGCTTTTTGCCGTCGTTGTTGTATCCGCGATGCTGCCTGCGTTTGGCGTGAGCGTCGAAGCCCAGCCTGCGAAAAAGAAGGTCAGATACAATGTGCTTTTCATCGCTTCGGACGATCTGCGGCCTGAGCTTGGAGCGTACGGCGTAAAGGATATCAATACGCCGAATGTCGATAAGCTTGCCGCTCGGGGAACGCGGTTCGACCGGGCATATGCACAGTATCCGGTGTGCAATCCGTCGCGTTCGTCGTTTTTGACCGGCGACCGAGACAAAAGTTCTGAACAACAACGATTATTTTCGGAAGATCGATCCGACGACAGTGACGTTGCCACAGTATTTTAAGAACAACGGCTACGCGACGCTACGAACGGGCAAGATATTTCACGGCGGCATCGACGATCCCGATTCCTGGACCGAGGGCGGCGAGGCCCCTGATCCTAATATCACGGAACGCGGAAATCCTAACTACAAACCAAAACCAGTCACAAATCCTGACCCGGACGCCGAAGCCGCTCAAACGCAGGGTGCAGGTATTAAAGAATCGAATTCCGACCGCATCATCGTCCTCGATGGCAACGGTGAAAAGCACGGCGATTACAGATCAGCAACTAGGGCGATCGACTACATCGAACGGTACAAGGACAAGCCGTTTTTCCTCGCTGTCGGGTTTGTAAAACCGCATTCACCGCCGACCGCGCCGAAGAAGTTCTTCGACCTATACGACGTCAATAAGATCCCGCTGCCCGTGGATTTTGGCACAACGCCGCACGCTTTGGCGGGAGCACCGGAGATATCGATTTCGCCGCGAAACGCCGATCTGTTCATCGGTCGCGAATCGACACCGGAGCTTTCGCGTGAGATGAAGCGGGCGTACTGGGCGTCGACCAGCTTTATGGACGCACAGGTCGGTCGCGTGATGGACGCTCTTGAAAAGAACGGGCTCAAGGACAACACGATCGTTGTTTTCTTCGGCGATCACGGCTATCATCTCGGCGAAAAAGGTAAATGGTCAAAGGCGTATTCATTGTATGAATTAGGTTTACGTGTACCGCTGATCGTTGCCGTTCCGAATCAAAAAGCACAGTCGAGCAAACGAGTCGTTGAGCTGCTCGACCTCTATCCGACGTTAGCCGAGCTTTGCGGTCTGCCAAAACCGGCGCGGCAATCCGGTGCGAGCTTTGCACCGCTCCTGAAAAAGCCGGACGCCGCCTGGGATCGCCCGGCCTACAGCGTCACCGTTTTCGGCAAATCGCTCGGTCGCTCGATCCGCACCGCCAAATGGCATTACGTCGAATGGGACGACGGCAAATCCGGCCGCATGCTCTACGCAACTGAAGACGACCCGAGCGAGCTGAAAAATCTGTCTGAAGACCCGAAATACGCGAAGACGGTTGCTGAGATGAAGGCTCTTTTGGCGAAAATGCCATGAAAAGCGGCAATGTCGTCGCGGCTCGCCATCGCAAAGACAACCGGAAATGAGGCGACCGTGAAGCTATTCGCCACCCGGTAAAAACTCCTCCGAGATTTTCGGTGTTCCACTTTTGCCCGATTTGGTTGCGGGTGGTTTGCCTTTTTCGGGCGTGCCGGTCGCTGGCTTTGTGTTTTTCGGGGTCGGAGCTAACAATGGCTTAGGCGTTGCGGCCGTGACCGGAGTTGGCTGCGGAACTGCCGTGTTCGCTGCACCCGGAGTTTTTGGCGTTGGTGAAGGCTTCGCCGTTGGCGGCGGGCCCGACGGGCACGGGATCTCCTGCCCTGTCTGCACGTCTTTACAACGCAGCTCGACGCCGCCCGGATTGTAGTCGGGCATGAACTGACTCTGGCCGCCTTGCGGAATTGTGTAAACGTCGCCGCCCTGTGGAACGTAATTGATCGGCGGAGCCGTTTGAATGCCGGACGGAATCCCTGTCGTAGAACCGGCAAGCGGAGCTCCAGCGGGCGGAATGCCGCCGTTTGCCCAGGCATTAAATCCATCGCCACCCGGCAGATCGTTCATCTGCGACTGCGTAGCCATGATCTCGGCATCGGTCAATGCGGGTAATTTTGCGAGACTCTCCTCCTGAGCTCCGGTCGCAGGGCCTATCGGCTGGACCGGAAGGCTTCCCGCGTCAGCCACAAGGTTTGCGGTCGGATCGGTTTTACGGACTGAAGTTGCGTAGATCAGCGCCGCCGCAAAAATAGCGACGCCAGCAAAGACAAATATTGCCGTCTGCCAAATACTGCGTTTCGAACCCGCCACCGCCGCGGCTGCCGCAACAACTGGTTCAGCACCAACGACGCCGAGACGGCTCGAAAGTATCTCAAGATCCTCGGCAAACGCGGCCATGTTCGGGTAGCGGCGTTCCGGGTCGAGAGCCATCGCGCTCAGCACGATCGGTTCGATCTCGGGATGAAGGTCGCGGCGAAACGCCGAGAGTGGCGGCGGTGGTTCGCTGTTTTGCTTTGCGAGAATGTCGGCGGCCGTTGTTCCTTCGTAGGGAACGGCTCCGCCAAGCATTTCAAACAGGATCACGCCGAGCGAATAGACGTCGGAGCGTTCATCAGCCGCGGGAAATGCGTTGCATTGCTCCGGCGCGAGATATCGCGGATCGGCGTCACGCGCGACATTCATCGGGTCGCCGCCGAAGCCATAAACTTTAATGGCATCGCCTTCGTTGACAAAGATATTTTTTGGTTCGAGTGCGGCGTGGATGATCTTTTTGGAATGAGCGACTGTCAGCGCCGAAGCGATCTGGCGAGTGAGATCCAACGCCCGCTTTTCATCGAAGGGCTGTTCGCTCGCGGTCACATCGCGGAGTGTATTTCCATCTGCGGGCTCAAAGACCGCATAAGTGACATTTTTGGCGTCCGTGCCAAAATCCGTGATGTTGAGAATATTGTTATGCGACAGAGCAGACGCGGCTCGTGCCTCGGCGACGAAGCGTTTGACCCAACGCTGATCGACCGCAAAGGCGGACGACAGGATCTTCACCGTCACAGGTTTGTCCAAAACCTCATGATGGCCCACATACAGATCGCCCGACTCGCTCTCGCGAATCAGGCTGTCGATGCGATATTTATCCGCAACTAATTTTCCTACGACATCATTGATCATCAAATATTAGAACGTAAAAACTAGTATCAAGTTGCAAATAATTATGCGAAAGCCCGCTCGTTAGTAAGGGCGTAACTCGCTTTGGTGCGGTCGTGTTACGCCCTGGCTCACGCGCGGGCTAGGTTGAATGTTCCGCCCTTGCTTACGCGCGGGCCTCCGCAAGATTCTTAAAGCTTAACGAAGACGATAAGCAGTGCAAAAAGCACGAGCGATTCGATAAGGGCCAGTGCGATGATCATCATCGTCTGAACAGTACCGGCAGCACCCGGATTGCGAGCGGCACCCTCAGCAGCACGCGAACCGACGAGGCCCTGGCCGATACCAGCCAAACCTGCCGCCAAACCAAAACCGATACCGCCGCCGAGGGCTTTGTAGCCCGCAACGTACGATTCGTTATAAGCAGCTCCGGCCTGTGCCATGGATGCTACAGCCAAAAGGGCGATAGCGAGCGTTGCAAAAAGAACGTATTTTAAGTTTTTCATATAGTTATCTCCTGTTTAATTAGAAGACCCGCTGATCTGATCGTATATCCAAAAACCTGCCGGCACGAATATCGCCGTTGGTATTATTTCGCCTCGCTTCCGGTATGCCGCGGATTTTATACTCCGTAGAGTCCGCGTCTCCTGCGTGCGGGCATAGCTTGCTATAAACACAGGTTTCCAATTTTCGACCCGATCAGTGAGTCGGTAGTTTGGAGTCGCGGCTTTAGCCGGTTTCTCCGTTATCAAAGAGCCCGCTAAAGCGGGGACTCCGAACCTAAGCGTGAGCCACGGCGGCTTCGCCGTGGTGCTCTTCCGCATGATCTTCTTCCGTGTGCTCATGCGGTGCGTGTGAAACTTCGCCGATGTAGATCATCGACAAAAGCGTAAATACAAATGCCTGAACGAACGCCACGAAAACACCGAGAAGCGTCAAAACAAGCGGCACGACAAAATGCGTGAACGGCGGTGCGATATTAGTGATTTCGACAAAAACCTTTTCGTCCGAAAACATGTTTGCAAAAAGTCGAACGCCAAGAGTGAACGGCCTGATCGAGCTACTTATGATCTCGATCACGAAGATCAACGGTGTGATGATCAACGCCATTACAAACGGCAGTTTTGGCCCGGCAAAGTGGGCGATGTGTCCAAAAAGTCCGTTTTCCGAAATCCCAACGTAGTTGTAGTAGACAAAGGACGAAATGCCTAAAGCAAAGGTAACGTTCACGGACGCTGTCGGCGACATGAAGAGAGGGAATTGCCCCATCAAATTGGACACCAAAATCAGTATTCCAAACGTTGCAACTACCGGAAAGTGCCGTGCTCCGTTGTCCCCGATGATACTGCCGATCATGTCTTTGATAGCGAGATAACCGGCTTCGAGTGTAAGCTGGCCTGGCTGGGGATCGTCCTCTGATATCTTGCCCTTCAACAAATAAACGACGAACACGGTGAGCAGACACGCGATCACGAACATGATCAGGTACCAGGGAATGGCAGTCTCCGGACTGTACGCCACACCAAAAACCTTTTCGGGCGTCGTGCCAAACTTAGCGAAAAACGCTTCCCACATCGGCTTCGTGGTCTTCAATTGAAGTTGATAGACCGGCTCACCAAGATAATGGTTGATAAACTCTACGATCAATGGCTGGTGGTGTTCGCCGCCTTCTGCAAATAAGAACATGTCTAAAGATCCTTCTTATGATCAAGAACTCGAAAAAATATTTTTTAATCCCTGCAAAACCACCGCCAACGCAAAGGCCGCAAGGCCCGCGATAACGGCTACTATCGGAAATGCACCAGTCGCGTGGACGAGCCACAGGACGCCGCCGAGCGCGACGTAACGGAGAATGTACTTCGCCGCCAGAATGCCGGTCGAGGCCATGGCGTTTTCGCTAAAGATCGCCCGCGTCGAGCGGTCGAGCCAGAGATAATTGGCAAACGACAAAACGCCGCCAAATATCACGCCAAATCCAAACGAGGTGCCGCGAAGCACAAAACCTGCGATCGCCATTACCACTACGAGCCCGGCCATCGCGACCAGAATCCCGCCGTGACGTATCGGCTTCGGTGCATTTTCAGTTGTCAACGGATCAAAATCCTCGCCCATTGCGAATCCTATATTTTACAAGGGAACTGATAAAATTCAAAGTCGATAGACCAAATGCCTGACTCGCATCACGCTCCAAAGTTGTGTCGTTTGATCCGATATTACCTCCAAGCCTGTGAATTTTCGTGAGACAAAAAAACATCATTTCTGCCTGTAAATACATTCATATACAATACTTTACCCCGTTTTCAGGCCGATTTTGTCCCAATTTCGTCCCACGGCCTCCGTGGGACAAACAAGTTGCCTGTTTTCAATCGTTTACCGCAATTTTTCAGGCTGAATCCGCAAAAAATAAAAACGGAAATTATTTTGTCTTACAGTGACCCGTCCTGAAAAAAGTTGACACTTTTTGATGTTTTGTCCTCCTATAAGTTTTCGTTTTTTGCATAGTCCTGAAATAGGTTTACGATTGATGCCGGAGACGAAACGGACGCCCGCAAGGCTCTCGATCAACCTGCCTGGGTTTTATCTATGCAACATTCTAGCGCACAATTCTCCACATATTTAGACATCCTGAGCAGTTTTGCGATAATATTTAGCAGATGAACGCGTTAGTCCTTAGCCTCGCCCTTAGATAGCCGCTCGTGTTTTCGAATGCGACGCGGCGCAGCCTACGTGACATCTCACGAATAACCAGCTTTCAACGAAACGCTAATTATCAATTGTTAATTACTAACCAATTATTTTGGGGCTATTTATCTATTTAGATCAAAAACGCTAAACGACCATGGACGAGAAATATTTCGCGAAAAAAGTAGAGCAAAAATGGCAGAAGATCTGGGCCGATTCCGGTGCTTTTCACACGGAGATCGACGACACCCGGCCCAAATTTTACGCGCTTGAGATGCTGCCGTATCCGTCGGGCAACCTGCATATGGGCCACGTTCGAAACTATTCGGCGGGCGACGCCCTGGCATGGTATAAACGGCTTCGCGGATTTAACGTACTGCATCCGATCGGCTGGGATTCGTTTGGCCAACCGGCCGAAGATGCGGCGGTCAAACGCGGCGTAAATCCGCGTGACTGGACCGAAGAAAACATCGTAGCGATGCGCGGCCAGCTCCAGCGGCTCGGCGTCAGCTACGACTGGCGTCGGCAGATGTACGCTCACCGGCCCGAGTATTACAAATTCGACCAGTGGTTCTTCCTGAAAATGTACGAGATGGGCCTCGCGTACAAGAAACAGACGCAGGTCAACTGGTGCTCGCACGATCAGGCAACGCTCTCGAACGAGCAGGCGAGCGGCGGCATATGCTGGCGTTGCGGCAATCCGGTCACCAAGAAAGATCTCGAACAATGGTTCCTGAAAACGACTGCCTACACCGACCAACTCCTCGACGATATGGCCGAGATCGAGGCCGGCTGGCCGCAAAGCGTGCTAAAGCGCCAAAGCGACTGGATGGGACGCTCGGAAGGTGCATTCGTTGATTTTGAGGTCAAGGCTTCGGGCGACACGCTTTTCTATTGCCCGATCGTTGACGGCATCACGAGTGCGAGCGATCTCGGCAAAAACCGCGTCCGCGTATTTACGACGCGCATCGACACGATCTACGGCGTAAACGCGATCGTTCTGGCGGCAGAACATCCGGTGATCCAGGCGAATATCGACAACTTCTCAGCGGAGGTCGCGAGCAAGATCGCGTTCATTCGCTCGGAAAATACCAAACCGCAGGACCACGAAGCCGAGATCGAAAAAGATGGCATCGACACCGGATTGAAAGCGGTCAACCCGTTCAGCGGCGAGGAAATTCCCGTCTGGGTCGGCAACTACGTGATGATGGCGTACGGAACCGGAGCCGTGATGAGCGTTCCGGCGCACGATGAGCGCGATTTCGAATTTGCCAAGAAATTCGGCCTGCACATTCGTCAGGTCATCTCGGAACCGCACATGGTCCACGAGCACAACACGATGCAGGCACTCGCCCTCGAACAGGCGATGCCGATGGACGGCATTCTCGTGCATTCAGATTACTGGAACGGCAAAACGAGCGACCAGGCAAAAGTGGAAATGACGGCCTGGGCCGTCAAACATCATTTTGGCGAGGCCGCGACGACCTATCGGCTGCGTGACTGGGGCATTTCGCGACAGAGATTCTGGGGCTCGCCGATCCCGATTGTTTACTGCGATGTATGCGGAGTGGTGCCCGAGAAATTTGAGAATCTGCCGGTCGAACTGCCGGAAACAGCACCATTCACCGGAACCGGCGAATCGCCGCTCGCAAAAGTGCCCGAGTTTTACAAAACGACCTGCCCGAAATGTGACGGCCCGGCCATGCGTGAGACGGATACGATGGACACGTTTGTCGATTCGTCGTGGTATTTCTTTCGATATACCGATCCGACTAACGAGGTTCTGCCGTTCGACCCTGCGATGGCGGCGTATTGGGCGCCGGTCGATCAGTACATCGGCGGCGACGATCACGCGGTAATGCATCTGATCTACGCGCGGTTCTGGTCAAAAGTAATGCGCGACATGGGCCTCGTGACATTTGATGAACCGATTAAACGTTTGCTGACTCAAGGCATGGTTGTTGGCGAGACGTTTTTTGACGATTCGAGCGGAAAGCGTGTCTATCATCAACCCGCCGATGTTACGGTCACACGCGATGCCAAAGGCAAAATGGCCGGAGCCGTTTCAAAGGACGGAAAAGCCTTGAAATATGGTATCGAGCGTATGTCCAAGTCAAAGAGCAACGGCGTCGATCCCGACGAAATGGTCGAGATCTACGGCGCTGACGGGGCGAGAATTTTCGTCATGTTTGCCGCTCCGATAGAGAACGAACTCGTCTGGCACGAGGCTGGCATTGAAGGCGGCGTTAGATTTCTGCAGCGCGTTTGGCGGCTCGTTTACAAGTGGCGTGCGGCCTTGTCGGTTCCGCTCTCAGCTCAGAACGAAGTGCTCGACACCATCGCCGAATGCACGGGTCCGGCCCGCAAACTCCGCCAAAAAACTCACCAAACGATCCATAGGGTGGGCGATAGCTTTGAGAGTTTGCAGTTCAATACGCCGGTCGCAGCCTTGATGGAATTGTCGAATGCGATCGGCGATATCGGCATCGAGCCGGATGCCGCAACTGAAGCGGATGTTTTCGCTGTCCGCGAAGCAATAACGGCTCTGACGCTGATGCTGACGCCATTTGCCCCGCACACCGCCGAGGAACTCTATTCCATCCTCGTCGGCGACGAGAACGGAATGCTGGCGAACGGTGCAAGATTCCCCGAGTTCAACGCCGAGCTGGCAAAAGCCGACGAGATCGAATTCCCCGTTCAGATAAACGGCAAGCTGCGTTCGCGAATCGTGACCTCACCCGAAACGTCGGACGAAGAACTAAAAAAACTCGCCTTCGCCGATACCAAGGTGCGGGAATTTACCGAGGGCAAAGAGATCGTCAAGGTCATCATCGTGCCGAAGCGTCTCGTGAATATCGTCGTGAGATAATCAACTCGGTTCTAGAATCGAACGATCGTGCCGTCGCTGCTAATCAGCCCACCGCCTCCCGGTCGCGGCGGCTTAGGTCTCGGTGGCGGAGGCAGAGCGGGATAGTATTTGTGCAGGAAATCCTGCAACGCCTGCTTCCGTCTGGCGATCTCGGCGGTCGTCTCGGCGATGTTCTTATTGATCTCTGCGATCCTCGCTTGCGAAGGGCATTTCTTTGCCAGCTCTTCCGCCAGTTGTCTCGATAGATCATTTAACTTTGCGTACAATGACTTAACATCAAACTGAGGCGGGATCAAAACCAATTCGCCGTCCGGTGCGATTACATACCCATCGGGAGGCGGAAACCCCGGCCCGTAAATGTCTTTGCCCTCCGGGTCAATGAAATTGACAGGGTCGTTCGCAGCGTAGTTATAGATATTTGTATCGCCGCCGTCAAATAGGGTCGGATCCTTGGCCGTCCATCGTCCCGTCGTGGCATCATAGTCGCGAGCCCCGAATCGAGTCAGGCCGGTCTGCCGATCGTAAATTCCGCCGGCAAAACCAAAGGGCTGGAAGCCGGGATTCGAATCGGCGAGAACCACGCCGAATTCATCGTAATCGATCCGCTGGACAACCGTTCCGGAAACCGCGTCTACGACAAGTCTAACACTCCCGATCCTGTCGTAAATAAACCGATAAGTGATGCCGCCCTTAACCATGTAATCGGGCGTGGTTGAGCGTGTAGCGTAGATAAAACGGCTGACAACATTGTTGCTGCTATCGAGTTCGGCAATTGGATCGAGCTGATCCTTATATAGGAAGCCCTGAGTGAGTACTCCGTTGACACGTTTGCCGATACGCCGATTCTGGCCGTCGATGACGTATTCTATCTGTGTGGCGTCTGCCAAAGTCGCTGTTCTAAGGTTCCCAAGCAGATCGTACGAAAATTGCGTCGTTCCGGTTCCAGTTCGCGTTTGCAGGTCGCCGTTCAACGAATATGTGTAAGTGTCGGCACCATACTGCGTCAGGCGGTCCTGGGCGTCATAGACCGCGGTTGTGGTGTTGCCGCCGCTATTAACGCTAGTACGGTTGCTGTTTTGGTCATAGTTGTATGTAACCGTTGGCTGTGGAGCGTTGTTCAGCGTAACGGTTCTCAACCGTCCTGATGAGTCGTATCCGTAACCGTACGTCGTAGTTGCTCCGCCGATTGTCTCAACTTTTTGGGTAATACGACCGAGTTTGTCGTAGGTGTAAGTCACGTCATAAAGCGGCGAGGTGTTAAATCGCGCGATGTAGTTCGTCACCGCCGCAAAGCCGTTGTACGTCGTCGAATCGTTTATGTTGTTTAGAGCCGAAGCAGTTTGCAGGCCGTTCTGAGCATTGCGCGTAATATTGAGTGCTCCGGCCGCGGTTATGAGGTCATCGTTGTCGTAAGTATACGCGGTACTGTTGGCTCCGTTAACATTAATCGAGGCCAACCGGAAACTGTTGTCGTGGGTCAACCCGACATTACCGCTGACAGGACCCGTCCAGGTCGAGCGCGTCGGCAGGAATCCGTCATATTGATAAGCCAGAGTCGTTCCCGTCGGGGCGGTCACACTGCTGAGGCGCCCGCTGGTCGCATTGTAGGTAAAACCGTAATTCCCGTTCGTCGTATTCATCGCCTGAATACGACCGGCGGCGTCATACGCGTAGTTGATTTGGCGTGTATCGGGCATCGAAATATTCGAAATCTGCCGATCCAGATCAAACGTATAGGTCGTCGTACTATTGCCGCCGACAGACGGCGCGGTATAAGACGAAACCAGACCGCGCGGATCGTAGCCGATCGTGTGTGCCGGGCGACCCGGTGGAGTAATTGACGTGACCCTTCCGTTCGCGTTGTAACCAAAGGCGACGACGCGGCTGTCCGGCAGCATCTGCTGCGTTACCCTTCCAGTTAGATCGTATAAAAATGACGTCGTCTGATTCAGTGGATCGGTCGACGATGAAAGGAATCCAGCCGCGTTGTATGCATAGGAGGAAGTTCGCGCGTCGGCACCTGTTCCGGCTATCACGCTGCTCAAACGCCCACGCGCGTCGTAGCTACTCGATACTGTGTTTAAATTCGCAAATCGAGTTTGCGTCGGCCGGTTTTGACCGTCAACAACAGTGATGCTTTGCCGGCCAAACGGCGAAGTTGTCAAAAATGTTCGGTTCGCGGCCGTGAAAACAGTCGTGTATGTCCGGCCGTTAATACCACTGCTATCGGTTTGCGAAACGAGACTTAGTGGGTCGCCCGGCGTCGAAAGCGTTACAGCTCGCGTGAATGCCGAGTCGAAATTTAAACCGCCGGGTGTCGTTACCTTATTGTTTGTGGTGATCGGGGCCAGAAGTTTCCAACGCGGGTCACCGCCAGTGGTTTTGTTCAGAACGCTGCCATCGGGATCGGTGGTTGTTTCTGTTCCATTTGTGCGTTCCAGCCTGCTTATAGTAATGCCGCTCGGTAACGTTGTAACTCGCTCGCGGTCGCCGTTTGCGAGATTACTGATTTGGAACGTAGTCTCGCGGTTGAGCGCGGTTTTTTGTTTTACATTGAAATCTGTACCCGAATCCGTTCGCGTCAGAGTTTGAAGTCCGCCGTCCGGGTCTTCGTCGCGGACGAGGCGGCCCATTGGGTCGTAGGTAAACGTATTGGTGTTACCGAGCGGGTCGCGCTCGGTTAGCATCAGGCCGCCGGGGTTGTAGGTGAATTGATACGCCTCGCCCGCCGGATTTGTGATCGACGAGAGAAGTCCATTGGAGTCACGGCCGAAGGTGGTTCGCTGGTTATACGGCGACAGAATGCCGGTCGGATTGCCCGAAGCGTCGCGCTCGATCGTGGTTGTATTATTATCACCGTCAACCACCCTGATCAAACGGCCCGCGCTATCATAATTGAACGAAAACAGTGTCGCGTTGGTTAGCGTGTTGATGGTATTTAGATGACGCCCGGTCGCATCGAAGCGGAATAACTCGGTACCGTCCTCGGACGGAACAGCGAACTCGTTATCGGTAAAGCCCGGCAACGCCGCCGATATTCGCCGGATACGGTGGTTATTGGCGTCACCGATAAAGATCGAGCCATCTTCGCCGAGCGACACGCCGGTAGACTGGCGAATCTGCGCGGCGGTAGCTGGGCCGCCGTCGCCGCTGAAACCCGCTGACCCGGTGCCGGCGTATTTGGTTATAATGCCGCTTGCGTCGATCTTTCGTATCCGAGCATTATTCCAGTCTGAGAACAGGAGCGAATCATCAGGACCCGCGGCTATGGCGTGCGGAGAACAGATTGTAGCATTCAGTGCAGGGCCACCGTCGCCGGCATTACCGCACGTACCGTCACCCGCGATGACCCGAATCAGGCCGTCGGACGTTACGCGGAAGATCCGATTTAACCGCAAATCCACAAAATACACCGAGCCATCGGCCAACGCGGTCAAGCCGGTAGGATCATCCAAACACGCGCTTGTTGCGATCACGGGAGAAGGTCCGAGGACCGGGCATCCGGCCTGGCCCGGCGTCCGGCCATTACCGGCAATTGTCGTAATTATGCCATCGGTGCCGACCCGTCTGACGCGATGGTTACCACTATCGGTAAGGTAAAGAGCGCCGTCAGGAGCCGCATCTAGGTCGGCATGGCAACACCCCGCGATGCCGGTAAGGCGAGCATCGGTGGCCGGGCCGCCGTCACCGCAGCCGCTTAGCGGATCGGAGCACGGCTGGCCGTTACCGACGGCGGTTGTAATGATCCCGTTTGTTGCTACTTTGCGAATTCTAAGCGCGCGTGCATCGAAGATGAAGTAGCTTCCATCCGCTCCAAACGAAACATCAGTCGGGAAGGTTATCTGCGCGTTTGCCGCCTGGCCACCATCGCCGCACGGCTGTTCCGCCGCACAGGTCGCACCGGTCCCCACAACCGTCGTGATGATTCCGTCTGCATTTATCTTGCGAACCCGTTTGTTTTCGCTGTCGGAAATATATACGTCGCCGTTCGGTGCGGCCGTTGCGCTAAACGGGAAGAATAACTGCGCATTGGCGGCTGGCACATTGTCGCCGGAATAACCGCCAAAGCCGGTTCCCGCAACGGTAGTTATGCCGGAGTTGATCGTTTGGGCGCTCCGCCGCTTGCCGTTGCCTTCGTAGAGTACACGATCCGTCGGATCATAAAAATGGTGAATATCGAGCGACCATCCGCCAAGCCCGAGATCGCTGTCGTCGAAGGCCCCTATCTGGCGTTGATAAACCTTTGACAGCGTGATCTCCTGTCGAGAGGCGTTTGCGGAAATCGGGATGCCATTCCCGTTATACCCGAACCGGCTCGTATTCTGATATACGCCGTCATAAACAAAGCCAATATTGATGGTTGCTGTCTGTTGGCCCTGTACGGAGCGGCCCAGCGAATCCAAACCGTCCCATGTGAATGACGTTCGTTGATTGGGCTGCGCCGGAAACTCGCTGGTGAACATTCTCCCGGCGACCGTCGTTGTCATCTCAATCCGCTTGAGCGAATCGGGAATGGCCGGTCCGCTAAGCGGTATCGTTAGCTTTCGTGCGGCAATTCTTCCCGCTTTGCGGTCGCTGCTGTAGCGCAAGGTAAATGGCGAACCAACGAGGCTCACTTCCTCGCCGAGCGTCTGGCCTTCCGCTTCGATTACACAACCGTCCAGCTCACACGCGTCTTCCGGCGGATCGTCGTCGTCCGAAGGCGGGTCGCCACCGGGGGGCTCACTGTCTGGCGGCGGGCCATAGGGCCAGTTCGAATCCCACGGCGAGAAGTGGATCAGCGGCACACGCCATAGGCTTTGATTCGTCGGGTATAGCGCCGCGAGGAGCTGGCGTTCGGCATCGTCTATTCCGAGTGTTGAATATTCCGCCGCAGTCGCGGGCTGTCCGTTGCCATTGATATCGAGATTGGCTCTGCCGCCGCTGATCGAGAGGATCTTCAGTACGCGTCCCGATGCCGACGGCACCCACTGCCCAGTCATCCGGTCGTAGGCCCCGGACGGAATATCGATGCCGACCGGGAAATTTAGAAAGTTCTCATTATATTGAATAACGGGCTGGTTAAACGTTGTTTCCGTCGCGCTCGCCGCGACTGCCTCGTCGAGGCTATATTCGACCGCGTAGGTATAGGCACTGTTGGCCGGCAGATCGCCCGGCATCGCCTCGGGCCCATTTGCCCCGGTTGTAAATTCCGTAGCACGTACGTTAATGGTTGTCAGGGCTTGCGTCGACCCATTAGGCAGACGCATTGTCGCGATTGTTCCTCGTTTGAAAAATAGTCGCGATTGGCGCGTACCGCTGCTATCAGTAATGATCCCGCTCTGGGCCATCTGTATCGGCGCCGTTGAACTAAGGTCGACAAAGCTGACATTTCCGTCATAGGGAAGCATAACAACATCGCTCATTGGGCAGTATTCCTGCCAACCGGCCGTTTCTTTTCGCTGAACCGGAATATATCCACTCTTTTCGTACTTAACATCGAGTACCCCGCCGCCGTTGACGACCAAATCGAACATGCCGTCGGCGCGGGTCAACGTTTGGCCGAATTCGGGAGAGTTCAAAACCGTAATTTTTACATTCGGGATCGGCAGGCCGCCCTTGGTCACGACGCGGCCCCTGAACGACGCAACACGTTCAGCTTTGATCATGCCTGGCGCGACACCGGTCTGTATCGCGTTTGGCCCCGTGTAGAGGAATCTGGTCGTGTCAAACTGATTTGTCGCAACGGTCGTGTTAATCGGCGGAGCGAGCGTCACTGGGTCGGGTGGCGGAGGGCTTTCGACGGGACCGATCACGACCTGAACTTCGTCCGAGTCAGCAAGCGTCGCCGCGTCGGTTACGTCGAGGCGCAGAATGTAGATTCCCTGCGTGGTAATTGTTGCGGTGGTTGCTGCGCTGGCTGGATTCGCAAAAACTACATTTCCGGGGCCGCTGACCTTGGTCCAGGCCGCGGTCAGCGGAGCGATACCGCCGCTCGCCGAACCGTTGAGCGGCACGGTGTTTGGCAGCGGAACGATCTGATCCGGACCGGCATTCGCAGTGGGTGTCTCAGCCCCTTCGTTAATGAAGTCGATATCCGACGTGTCGCTTGTAACGGTGATTATTCGAGCAGTGAAGCGATACCGCTTCGATACCGGTCGAATGATGTAGGTTTCAGGAGCGGGAATATTTTCAAAGCGATAGATCCCGAACGAAGACGTGATACTGATCAGTTCAGTCCCCGTCGAGGTTATCGCTCGAACGGTTATACCCCGAAGTCGAAGCCCGCCGGAATCAACGACTTTTCCGGTAATGAATATCGTTCCGAGCGGTGACGTGTTTGAGCGAGCAGGTGTTGTTTGAGCGGTGGTTTCGGGCGTTTCACCGCGGTCTTTTTCGGGACGGTCAGATCGAGGCCCCGAAATTGAATTGACGGTGAGCCGCGTCGCCTGCGGGCCATAGGCTGTTTCCAGCAATAGATTTGGATGAATTTGCTTTCCATGCGGGCGCGGAATGCTCTGCTCGGACGCCTCGGCATCGAACTGGTGTGAGAAACGCCCGGTTGCGTGGAAAAATACGCTTGCGCAACCTACCAAAATAATACCGGCAAACCAACGCCGGGCGGTTCGAGTTTTCATGCTGCTACCCCCCTCTTGTATCGAAACGAAAAACGATCCCAGTATGAAAAAAACCTTGGCTTTCTCCGCATCTGGAACTACAATCATTCAAAACAGAATTATCTTTGTGAGTGTACAGGTCTTTACCTTCGCAATCAGGAAAGAAAGCGGAAAAAAAGCGGCAATTTTATTGCTTTTTGGGGTACAAAATGGACGGAAATGGGTCGGGCAGAATGGCGTTTACCTTTGGGCCGTATAAGGTCGATGCGATGGCGCGCACGCTCACGAACGGTAGCGAAGAGATCCACCTTGCCAATCGTCCGTTCGATATTCTCATTACGCTAATCGAGAATCGCGACCGGGTGGTTCGCCGTTCCGAGCTGCTGGATAAATTTTGGGACGGACATGAGGTCTACGACGATGCCCTGAGAAAATGTGTTGCCTCGATCAGAAAGGCTCTGAAGGACAACCGAAAACCGCCGCTTTTCGTTGAGACCCGCTACGGAGATGGTTTTCGTTTCATTGCCGACGTTTCGTGCACAAACGGGAACGGCAACCGATTTCAAGAGCCGAACGAGAGTCTGCCAGAATCCCCAGAATCCTCCGCATCAACGCGAAGGCGCAACGCGTTAATTGCTGGAATTCCGACGATTTTGATCGCCATTGTTCTCTATTCGGGGATCGCGAGGAATTGGGATTCGTCCACATCGGCCGCGTCCGCGTCTGCGATTCCGGCTATTTCCTCGATAATGGTCATGCCCGTCAGAAATGTTTCGGACGATGGCTCTGACGACTACTTTAGCGATGGCATGACCGAGAGTATTCTGACGCAGCTCACGCGTTCGCCAAATCTGCGTATTATTCCGGGCGGCTCGCTGCTTGCAAAAAACGCGACCGGTCGCGACCCGCTCACGGTCGGCCGGGAATTGAACGCGGACGCCATACTCGAAGGCAGCTTTCAGCGGCGCGGTGAAAAGGTCATTGTGCGAATGCGGCTGGTTAGCGTCCGTGACGGCACGATCTTTTGGACAAGCAATGAATTTGAACGCTCGATAACTGACGCTTACGACCTACAGGAAGTCATCGCGTGCGATATAGCGGCCGAGCTACGATCCGAGATTTGCGGAGAAAATCCAAAGACCACGCGCAGCGGCCGTGCCTATCAAGAATATGTAAAGGGACGATACGAGTGGAACAAACGCACGGCGGAAGGTATAAAGCGCAGTATCGAGCATTACCAACTAGCGATCCAATTCGATCCGGGCTATTCGCTCGCTTATGCAGGGCTTTCCGAGAGCTATCTGCAAGGCATCTGGCACGTGCCATTTAATTCCGCCGAAGCCCTACCAAAAGCTCTCGAAACAGCGTTAACAGCGGTCAAACTTGACGACGGGCTGGCCGAGGCCCATTCGGCATTGGCAAGTGCTTATTCCCTGCAATGGAAATGGGACGAAAGCGAGCGCGAATTCCAGCGCGCAGTCGTGCTGAATCCGCGTTACGCACGTGCCTATCATACTCAGGCGTTCGCGTTTATGATAAAGGGCCGGTTTGAGGAATCCCTCGCCTCGATCGATCGGGCGGCTGAGTTAGATCCGCTTAACCTTGTGATCTCAACAGATAAAGCAAATTTGCTGCTCGCTGCCGGACGAACGGACGAGGCATTCAAACAGTGGGAACGAACCTTCTCGATCGACCCGAATTTTGTCATGGCACGCGAGCATCGGCTCGTCGCATATGAATTTGTCGGAAACGACGCGGCCGCGATCGACGAAAAAGCCGCCATAATGCAGTCGCGGGGCGAATCAAAGGAAAAGATCGCCCAGATGCGCTCCATCGGCAACAGTGCAGGTTTTGCCGGGATCCGAAAACGCGAATACAGTGAGCTGCTGTCCAAAATTAAACGCGGCGATCATGTTTCGCCCGTTGCGATGGCGAATTATTGCTCGCTGCTTGGCAACCGCGACGAGGCGTTTGCATGGCTGGAAAAAGCCTTCCGCGAACGAAGTGCCGAGATCGTTCTGATCGTCAGCCCCGAATTTTCCGGCATCCATAACGACCCGCGCTACAACGAACTGCTCTCCCGTATAGGTCTTAGGTGACTAGCTGATCTTGATCCTGCTAAGCCCAGATTCGACTGCCAAAACAGGCCTCGTTGGAACGGCTACGTCCGCCGCGGTTTAACCTTGCTTGCGATCTGTAAAGAAATTAGAATTAAAGCGTGTTAATCTAGAGTTTTAACTGTGTACGAGCGTTTTCAAAAATTGAGCACCAAGATCGACGATTCTGCCATCTAAGTTCGAGCATGAAAGAGTGTCAGCTATGTAAAAACTGCTTCGCCGATGCGGTGGTAACCTGTCCGAACGACGGGATGCCGACCGTGCACACGATCAGCGGCGAGCCGGTTTTGGAAGGCAAATACCAGCTCGAATGCCGTCTCGGCCAGGGCGGAATGGGTGTCGTTTACAAGGCTCGTCACGCATATCTCAAGACTCAACTCGCGATCAAAGTCATCCTGCCCGACCTCGTCGGAAACGATCCTCAGCTCGTCACACGATTTCGTCAGGAAGCTCTCGCCGCCGCGGCAATTCGCCATCAAAACGTCGTCAGCGTCACCGATTATGGCGTGATCGACGGAACTTTGCCGTTCCTTGTAATGGAATATGTCGAGGGCGAAGCCCTTCACGACCTCTTGGCGCGCGAAAAGTCGCTCTCGCCGGAACGCACATTCGAGCTGATATCCGCCGTCTGTGCCGGCGTCGGTGCGGCGCACCACCAGGGCATCGTCCACCGCGACCTGAAGCCGCTCAACATCATGATCTGCAACGACAAGCCGACCTTGTCGCAGGCGGTCAAGATCCTCGATTTCGGCCTCGCGAAGATCAAATCGGGCGAGCTGCTCGGTTCGTTTATTCAGGCTCAAACAACGGGGTTGATGGGTTCGCCATATTACATGGCTCCCGAGCAGTGGGCTGACGAAGACCCGGATTCGCGATCGGACATTTATTCGCTCGGCGTGATGCTTTACCAGATGCTCACAGGTGACGTGCCTTTCAAAGGCTCGTCAATCCCGGCGATCATGAAGAAGCATATTTCTGACCCGCCACCGACGCTTGCCGACGCGGGACTTCATGTTTCGCCGGAGTTGGAGCGGGCGGTTCTTCATACCCTTCAGAAAGATCCGCAGAAACGAACTCAGACGGTCGACATTCTCGTCGAGGAATTACGAGCCGCGATCAAGCCAGGGCTTCAGTTTATGCAGACGGCACCGGCGGCTCTGCCGGTTTCTTCTCTCAAGGTGACGACCAGACCGCCGCAATCGAGTATTTTTGTTGATAACGTCTCGATGGGACGTTCGGCCGAGACCGGATTGCTGCTTATCGACGGGCTCCAGAGCGGCAACCATCATTTGCGCGTTACCCATAACGGTTTCCGCGATTGGACGAGCGACGTGGTTTGTGACGGACGGCCAGTCGAGGTAGTTGCCGATCTTAGTGCCGGTGCTTTGGACTCAAGAACGGCAATCCCGATGCCCGACGTAACCGTCGGCGGTGTTCACAGGACCATTGCTTCTCCGCCGCAAAATGCCGACGAGATGGCACAAACCGTCCAGCAGGACTATTCTCCCAGCCGATTTAACGTACAAGTAGAAACATCGCCGCCGCCGAAAAAATCATCCACAAAACCAATTCTTTTAGGAATCGGCGGACTATTCGCTCTCTTTCTGATTGGAATCGCTGGATTGGGTACAGCTTATATGCTCGGGGCATTCGACAGAAGCGTCGTTGTCGGCCCGGGAAATGTTACCGCGACGCCGACTCCTGTTCCGACTCCGGGCGAGGTTACGCCGGTCTCGGCACAGATCGAAATGGTTCCGATACCGGGCGGATCCTACATCATGGGCCGAAATGTTGAGCCCTATGAGTATGGCGAGCATAAGGTTCAGGTTGCGAATTTTGCGATCAGTAAAACTGAGGTCACGAACGCTCAGTATCTGGAATTTGTAACTGCGAAAGGCCACGTCGCCCCGAAGCATTGGGTCAACGGACAGCCGATCCAGGGAACTGAAAGGAGGCCGGTGTCATTCGTCTCTCTGGACGACGCCATTGCTTTTACAAAGTGGAAGTCGCAGACCGATGGCGGAACGTACCGCTTGCCGACCGAGCAGGAATGGGAATATGTCGCCCGCAACGGCTCTAAAGAGAATCTTTTTCCATGGGGCAATGACTGGATCGACGGAAACGCGGTGATGGGCCGCTCGGACTCTGAGCCCTCCGATGTCGGGTCAAAACCGCAAGGTGCGAATATCTGGGGCGTTCTCGATCTGATCGGCAACGTATATGAGTGGACGAGCACCGAATATTATCGATACGCCGGCAGCGAAGCAAAGGTCGTTGTCGACAAGGAAAAGGAAAAGGAACTAAAGGGCAGAATTATCGCCCGTGGTGGTTCGGCCGACATCGATCCGACAAAAGAGAAGATCACCTCCACGTATCGGGCATTTGTTCCGCGGGACACGAAGAATAAGATCTTAGGATTTCGAATAGTAAAGGAAGCTACAACAGGCCAATAGTAATGTTAAATCGAGTGTTGCGAAATTCAGTTTTTTTGACCGCCTTCCTGGCGTTTGCGACAACCATCATGATCGGCCAGGACCTCGGCAGCAGTAACAAGCTATTTGGCAAGCCAAAGGCAACCCCAACAAAAACAACTAAAAAGCCCGCCGCCAAACCGAAGACGGAACCCGCGAAAGGCAAAACGACGACTACGAAGGCATCGACAGCAAAGCCGAAGCCGACCGTCAAGACACCGGCTTCAAATGCCAAGACCGCCAAAAAGGCCGTTCCGCCAAAGAAGGAACCAGCGGCCAGCACCAGCACAAAATCAAAATATACTGAGTTCAAGGCAAATCAACCGTCAAAAGTTGAGATCACCGTTGGCAAAGCCAAACCAAACCTGGTCAGCACACCCACAAATAACGACGAACGCCTCGAGGATCTGATCCAATCGGGCAACGAAGCCCGAGACGACAGAAACTATTCTGCGGCAGAGACTTCGTATAAGGCGGCTCGAACCTTGAAACCAAAGGATTCGCGTCCGACCTACGGACTTGGCAATCTTTACAGCGACCAACAGCGTTGGGAAGAGGCGGAGAGTGCGTATCGGTCTGCCCTTCAGTTAGATCCGGATAATGCCATCGTCCACGTCGCCCTCAGCTATGTGCTCACGCAGCCGATCGCAGCCCCAAATCTTTCGGAACGGTACGAAGAAGCTGAAAAACTTGCTCAAAAAGCGATCCAACTCGCCCCGTCTAATGCCCTCGCGTTCGACCAGCTTGGTATCGCCCAGGAGCTCCGCGGACTGATCGGAGCTGAAACCGAAAATGCCTATCGTAAGGCGATTAAGCTCAGCCCTTCGTTTGCCCCGGCATATGCGCATCTTGGTAGGCTTTTGCGTCGCCGCGGCCTGAATAAAGAGTCGGCTGCGGCCTATGAAGATGCGATAAAACGCTCAAATGATGTGGCAACTATGATCCTCGTCGCCGACGTCATGCAATCGGAGCAGCGTTATGCGGAATCGGAAAAGCTGCTTCATACCGCGTTGAATGGCGATCCGAAAAACCCGGCCGCAATGCTTCTGCTCGGCAGGGCCCTGACGGCACTCGGGAAATACTCGGATGCGGAGCACATTTTAAGGTCGAGCCTGTCAGTAAGCACGAACGGTTTTGCAGCCAACAGCCTTTTGGGCACGCTTTATTCGCGTCAGGGAAACT
Source organism: Pyrinomonadaceae bacterium (assembly GCA_040080065.1). Lineage (GTDB taxonomy): Bacteria > Acidobacteriota > Blastocatellia > Pyrinomonadales > Pyrinomonadaceae > OLB17. The sequence goes on along the minus strand of JBEBJB010000014.1, from coordinate 81,603 downwards.
TTGGAATGGCCGAAAGTACATTGCTCGAAGCCCTGAAAACGGTTTCGCCGCTCGAAAAGCGCGGCCTTTCGCAACAGTTCGAGGTCGTCGGCGACGGCTTTCTTAAAGATGGCGACAAACGGGGAGCCGAAAGAGCGTACCGCCAGGCGATCGCGCTTGACGGCGAGAATCAGGGGCTGGTTACCAAACTCACCAAGGCACAGCGAGGTTAGGCTCACGTCCACACATGTACTGTCCTAAATGTAAAGATAATTTTGAGGAAGGTTCACGGCGATTTTGCCCGACCGACGGATCGCGCCTGATCTCGGAAATCGCTGGTGGCGATCGCACACAAGCGGGCGGTATCTTTGCCAGTCTGATCCCAAAGATCGAAGCGATCGGCGACCTCGACGAGAATCTTCCGTTGGCCCCTCGATCGTCGGGCCAACGAAGAGAAAATGCGGCACCTGTGCTTCCATCGCGACCCGCGGAATCCGAACCTGTGTTCTTCGAACTTGATGATCTGGATTTGGAGATCGAAACCAGACAGCAAATATTGCCGCCGCCCGCTCCAGTTAGACCGGCAGATATTCGTCCAGTGGCGAGGAAAGTGCAGCCGTTCGAGATCCCGGCTGGCCACGTCGATCTTTCAAACGCGCATCAAGACCGTGGGTTCGCAGCCGATTTCGATCCCGGCAATCCCGAGAGTCTGGTCAATCGCACAGTAAAAGGCCGTTACCACGTAACCGAGTTCCTCGGCGGTGACGAAACGGGACTTGCCTACCTGGCCGACGACCGCATCGTTACGGATCGAAAGGTCCTCGTTCGCATATTGTTTGAGGACGATTACGACGAGATCATGAGCAGCATCCTGGCTGAGGAGCGCGTCTCGCTTTCGCACTTCAGCCATCCAAACATTGCCCGGCTTATCGACTCGGGAGAGTTTACGAACGGCACAAACTTTCTGGTTACGGAATACGTTGACGCGTTGTCGGTAAGTGACATTCTGACGATCCACGGGCAGTTTGTTACGCAAAGGGCCGGTCGGATCCTCAGACAGGCGGCAAATGCCCTCAACGAAGCTCATCAGGAAGGCATCATCCACCGTGATATCAGGCCCGAGAATCTGATAATCGACGCCTGCGGTGAGATCGAGCAAATAAAGATGGTCAACTTCGGCGCCTCAAACGGGGATCCGAATAATCACAACATCGCATATAAATCTCCTGAGGTTTTGGAAGGTAAGATAGCGACCGTTGCCAGCGATATTTATTCTCTGGGTGTGGTCGCGTACGAGATGCTCACCGGCCGTCTACCTTACGAAGGGACATCGGCAAAAGAACTGTTTCGATCCCAGAGCGCAGGGCTGCCCGTGATGCCGACCGAGCTGCGGCCAGACCTGCCGCGTTCGGTCAACGAGATACTCGACCGGGCATTGGCGTTCAATCCGGCGGATCGCTACCCGAAGGCACGCGATTTTGGCGATTCGATCTTTACCGCTCTTTCGGCGCCAAGGCAGCCCGAACTCCATTTCCAGCCAACGATGCCTCCCGTGCCGGAAATAACCGAAGCTCCGACCGAGGTTCAGGCAAAACCGGCCGAAGCACCGGTCAAACAAGGTAATTTCGTTTCGCTCGAACCGATCGCCTCAAAGCCGGCTGAATTGCCAACTGAGGACCGCCCGTCCGAAGACGTAGGCTGGCGAAACCGCTCACCGGAGCCTCCGGCGACCGGCTCGTCATCAAGGATGATCTTTGCGACGGTCGGAACGCTTGCGGTTCTCGCCTTGGTCGCCCTTGCCTGGTACTTCTGGGTAGATAATTCGGCCGTCACAGATAATCAAGTGTCGCAGCCGGATCAGACAGCTAACGTGCCGGGCCCGGCGGCATCTAACACCGAAATGCCGCCTCTGCCAAGGAATATTCCTCAGCCCGCGAATTCGCTCTTTTATCAGAATGTAAAAGAGAACCTGAAGGGCGATCTGCTGCGAAACTTCGTTGGATTTACACTCTTCTACCCGAAAGACTGGAAAGTGAACGGCCCGCAGAGCGGCACCTCCGCGAATGTTCGCGGCAAGTTCCTAGACATTTCGCGCGTCACGCCCGAAGGCAAGCTCAAAGAGCAGATGCTCGTCAGCTACTACGCGAGCAAGGGCACGTTCAACGAGGATTTTGAGAAATTTCCTGGGATGGTAAAGGAAACAAATGACACCCTGAAGAAGATTCTTCCCGGCTATCAGATGGTTTCCGAGGGCGAGATCAAATTGAACGGTAACTGGCGAGCCTATGAGGTCAAATTCCAGGGCGGCGGCACATCTGAAAGCGGAGAAAAGCTCGTCGTCTGGGGCCGCCGCCTGTTCATCCCCGCCGCCAGACCGGGCGTGCGTAACGGATTCGAGATCACAATGCTCGCAACTTCCCTCGCCGAAAACGTCCGCAGCGTCGACGACGTAGGCACAAAAGGCGAACTAGAAACCATCCTTAATACCTTCGAACCAAGCCAGAATTTCTAACTGGAGCACGGGCAGCTTGCCCGGTGTTTGCTTCTTTCGCTCGTCGCCAGATGCCTTCACCGTTGAGGCTGAGGATCGTGCGGCAATCTAGCTATGTTGCTCTCCATACACTTTGAACCACATCACGCATGACCACTATTTGCCCGGGCCACTCGTCGTGCGAAAACTGACAAATCGCCTTCATTGCCCGGTCATGGATTTTCAGAGCGTTTGGCTGTTTGAGCCGTATTATTAATATTCCCGCGTGGGTTTCGTTTCGATATTGCGTGAATCCTTTATCAGTTGTTATCAACAGCCGATTCTGGTTCTGAGTCATTTGCCATAAAACATCGTCGGGTATACCTTCATTTTCCGAACCGCGAATATCCAACACATCGTGTCCCAAAACCCGCAATTCGCTAACAGTATCAAGGGGAATATTTTCATCGACGCAGATGTTCATACACCGGCCATGACTTCCGAGATTGGTGAGATCTGCTCTTCCGCCAAGGCGGCGGCGTATTCGAGGCAGGCGAGGATGTCCTCGCGTTTGGTGGTCGGATATACTTGCAGAAGATGCTCAACCGAATCGCCGTTCGCCAGCATACCTATGATTTGATAGACGGGGATTCGCGTTCCTTTAATGCAGGCTTGTCCATGACAAACTTTCGAATCAACTGAAATACGATCAAACATTGTGGCTCCTTTTATAGCTCCTAAAAGAATTTTACGTCATACCACGAGCAGGTCAAGCTCGATCGGTTACAGATTGAATGTGTCGCCTGAAAGTCAGAACTGCTGGCGTGAGCGGGCGCACCCGCGCCGTAATCACGGATGTTTTAGTGTGAGCCGACAACGTTCCGCCCGCTTACGCAGGCGGTACTGACCCGTTTGCGTTCGGTCTCGCTGTAGACCTTATTGGGCGGTTTGGATTTCGCGGCCTTTGAGGCGGCGGCGTTTGCGGGCGGCGCGCCAGGTGCGGACTCCTTCGCCGGTGAGGCTGAGGATCGTGCGGCGGTTGTCGATGAGGAGCTTGATCCACGCCCATTTGCTCATCTGCGGGAAATAAATGCCTCTAAAGAACAAACGGGCGACGAGATGGCCGATGCGGACATCGATCGGAGCTTCGCGGATTGCGTTGATCGCTTCCCAGTTGCGTTCTGGACTGTAGGAACGCGACCAGGCGTCGAATGTCTCTTTCTTGGCGTCGTCGATCGTCATTTTGAGCGGGTCGTGGGCCATGACGAACGGCGCGAATTCGAGCCAGTGCTTGGGACGCGTTAGACGCCCTGAGGCTTTCAACCGGTCGTACAGCGGCGTCGACGGGAACGGCGTCAATTGGCCAAAGACCGGCAGGCCCGGAGCCCAGCTTTCGATCTCGTTAACCGTGCGGTCCGCGACACCGGGCGTGTCGTTGTCCATACCGAAGATGAACGACGTGATCGCGTAGATATTTCGCTTTCGCAGGCCCTCGAGAACCGCCTGATAATTCTCCGGCTTCGAGAAATTCTTATTGACGTCAGCCATGTTGGCCGGGTCGATCGATTCCATGCCGATGAACACCCATTTGCCGCCGGCCTGTGCGATCAGATCGACGAGTTCCTCGTCGGCGAGCAGGTTGGCGCTGATCTGCGCAACCCACGGCAGCGTTGCGCCAGCCGCGATCATGTCGCGAAGCAGACTCTTGAGACGCTTTTTATTGATAGCGAGATTGTCGTCAATAAAGAAAACCGCCATCTGGCCTTTTTCTTTCTTCGCCCTTGCTTTCAATCGCAGAAGTTCCTCGACAACGCTTTCATTTGTTCTAAATCGTATCGAATCGCCAAAGAAGCCCGTAACCGTGCAGAATTCACATCCATACGGACATCCGCGTCCGGTTTCGATCGGAACGACGAAGAATTTGCCCCAGCCTTCGCCCATCTTGGACATCATTGGCTGTAGAAATTTTGGAACGAGCGAAAACTGGTCGAGGTCGAGCGTTTCCCACGGGATGTGCGGATACTCCTGCAAACTGGGCTTAAAATCGTTGCCTTTTTCGTCGAGCTTCGGCTGGTACGTTTCTTTGAGTTCCCCGCGGGCGGCGTCATCAACTATCTGTGCCCAGTAATCGTCCGCTTCGCCGAGGGCAACGGCGTCAGCGTGGCGTGGGCCGCCGTCTTTGCCCAGTGCTTCGTCGGGACATTCGGTCACGTGCGGGCCGCCCATCACAACTTTGAATCCAGCCTCGCGCAATGAATCCGCGACAAGATACGCTCTCGCGACCATGCGTGTCATCGCCCCGATACCGATCAGGCCGATGTCGTTATCTTTACAAAACTGAACGAGTTCGGGCCGCGTCATCGCCTTGGCGTTGCCGTCTATTAGGATCACTTCGTGCTCAGGCGGCGTCAGAGATTGCAGCAAAAACATCCAAAGATGCGGCATGAAATTCCGCGTGATGCCATTATCGGGGTTGTAAAGCAATATCTTCATATTTTTCCTTCCAGATCTAAGCGATCAATCATTTGACCGTCAACGCGCCGAACCGGGTCCAGCTACTGAGCAATCCGATAAAATTTGTTCCGACCGACAGCCATCGTACAAATCTCGTTTGTGTCACTTAGTTCCAGAAAAACAGGGCAACGTGAGGACAGATCTAACAAGTTCCGAAGAAGGTTTCAAAGTAGTTTGTGAAAACTAAAAACTAAACGCGATTTCTGTGTGCAGTATGATATCACGAACCGTGTTCAATCGCACATATAAATCGTACAGGCTAAAAAAAATACCCGCTAACATCTAATCAAAACCTGAATCTAAGAACCTATTAAAGAAATACCACGAGCTTGAGTCTGCGCAGTAGGTATCATCGCATTTTCTAACAGATTTGGCTATTTCAGAACCGCCTTTCTAATTATCGGCAGGAAGATCGCATCGGGCAATAACCGCCTCGCGGCGAGGATTAGGCGAGAATTGACGGGATATCGCATCTTCCACGAATCGTCGGTCACCGCGGCATAGATCGCGGCCGCGACCACCGATCCATCCGGCCCGGTCTCTCCTGCTTTCTGCAAATTCGGCATCGCTCTGGCGACGAAATTGTCGTAGGCCGTGAGGCCTTCTTTTTTCGAAATGCTCATTGAGCGTTCATAGAAGTCGGTCTTGATCGGGCCTGGCTCGATGATCTTTATCTTGATGCCGAATTGTTTAACCTCGAATTGCAGCGATTCGCAAAACCCCTCAAGCGCCCATTTTGACGCGTGATAAATGCTGTAGAGCGGAAACGTCAGCCGACCGCCCATCGACGCGACGTTAACGATCGTCCCGCGCTTTTGTTCACGAAAGTACGGCAGTATCTCGCGGCAAACATTCATCACGCCGTAAACATTCGTGTTCATCTGCTTTTCGATCTGTTCCTGCGTCGCGGCCTCGAACGGGCCGACCACCGCAAAGCCCGCGTTGTTCACCACCGCGTCGATGCGGCCGAATTTCTCGATCGTCGCCGCGATCGCCGCCTTGATCGAATCCACGTCCGTCACATCCAAACGCAGACACTCGACATCCACGATCTGCTGTAGTTCAACAGCTTTCTCGGGCGAACGCATCGTGGCAGCGACCTTCCAGTTCTTGGCCTGAAATAGCTTGGCAGTATGCAGGCCGATCCCGCTTGATGCCCCGGTGATAAGTACGACTTTTTCCATAAGTGTATTTTTAACGCAAAGCCGAACCGTTGCAAAGCATGGCGGCATGAAACCACAGAAAACAGGAAAAACGCGGGTGCATGAACACCGTTCGCATTCCGTGTTCATCTGTGTCCATCCGTGGTTTCGACTCTTGTTTGGCTACTTTGCGTTAAAAAGTCTTATACTTTAGCTATGAAGTTTCTGCATATCGCTGACGTGCATCTGGGATGTACGCGATACCAACTCGCCGAGAGCCCGCGTGATTTTTTTGACGCGTGGATCGATGTGCTGCAGAAATACGCGATCGCCGAGAAGGTGGATTTTGTCATCATGTGCGGCGATTTCTTTCACAAGCGCTCCGTCCCGCCCGAGACGATGAACTACGCCGTCGAAGGCCTCACGATGATGCGCGAAGCCGGAATTCCGGTCATCTCGATCGAGGGCAACCACGACCAGAAGCACACCGACAGCGAATTTAGTTGGCTGCGCTCACTGGCGAGTTGGGGACTGATCAAATTGCTCGAACCTGGGAAGAGTAACGCTTTTATTGCTTCTGATGAAGAAACGGATAAGACAAGCACTCTTACATATGAGCCCTGGAATGAAACAACAAAGCGTGGCGGCTATATCGACATCGGCCGGGCTCGAATTTTTGGCTCCGACTGGTACGGAGCGTCCGGCAACTGGGCGATCCCGATGCTCACGCGGGCAATAAAAGAAAATCGCCGCGAAGGAGCGTTCCATGCCCTGCTCCTCCACACAGATGTGGAGGGCCACCAGATGCATCCGATCCCGGCGTTGTCTCTCTCTGCTTTGAAGGAACTCAAGGAAGCTGTCGAATACGTCGGCCTCGGACACACTCACAAACATTACGAGATCGACAACTGGGCGTTCAATCCAGGCTCGATCGAGATCACGAATATCAGCGAATTTCGCGAGACGCGCGGTGCATTTGTTGTCGAGGTTGATGACAACAATAGCGTTTCCGCCAGCCACGTGACCGATTACCATTTCCGGCCGTTCCAGCAGCTAAAATTCAACGTCGATAACGTCGATCAGGCGTCAAAGGTAACTTCGGGCGTAATGGAACTGATCGAAAGAGAGGCCCGCGTCGCCGAAACCGGCAAACCGCAGCCAATCATTGAGGTTGCGCTGCGAGGCCAGCTTGGCTTCCCAAATTCCCTGCTTGAAATGCAGAAAATGCGTGATGAAACCAAAGCGCTGACCGACGCTTTGCACGTCAGGATCAAGAATCAAACCGTTCCCGCCGACTACCTCGACACCAACGAAGACGCACCCGACGAAGGCCGTGAACGTCTCGAACGCCGCGTCGTCGGCGACCTCGTCTTGCGCGACAACCGTTACAAAACGATCAACGAGTCAATCGCCGACGCCGTCATCGGAGCAAAACGAATGGCCCTGAGCGACGACGAGCCGGCGAAGATCGCCGAGTTTATCGGAGTTAAGCTAGAGGAGGAGAAAAGGAGATGAGGAGAAAGGGAGCGAAATGGTGAGCTGAACCCCGCTCCTTTTCTCCTTTTCTCCTCTTCTAAACGATATGTCCGAAATACTAGACAAAGTCCGCGGGATCAAAACGCTGCCGATCTTCCCTCTCCCGCTCGTTATGCTGCCCAACGAGCTTTTGCCGCTGCATATTTTTGAAGACCGGTATCAGCAAATGCTCAGAGATGTTGAGCACGAAGGTAAGTTTTTCGGCGTCGTCCTTTTTGAACCGCAAGCAGCTTTCGAAGACCGTCCGTCTCCCGGGTCCGTCGGCTGTGTCGCCGAGATCAGGGAATCTGAAACGCTCGAAGACGGGCGTTCGAATATCCTGACACTGGGGCTCGTTCGTTTCCGGCTGATCGATTACGTTGACGCAGGCGAACCGTATTTGGTTGGTGATGTTGAGTTTTTTGAGGACGAAAAGGAAAACGAAGCCGAGCTTGCCCCGTTGACGGATGGCGTATTTGTTCTCTTCGAACGAATGGCAAAAGCGGCGTTCAAAATGAGCGGCAGCCGCGGACATCTGCCCGAGATCCAACGGACCGCCCCCGAAGCTCTTTCGTTCCTCATCGCTGCCGCGTTCAACTTCGAGAACGATAAGAAATACGGCTTGCTCAAAACGACCTCAACCATAGAACGCATGACCGAGCTAAAAAAGATCCTCGACCAGGCCGTCGGCCAGATCGAGGACAGTGCAGAAATTCAGACTGTCTCGCGTACGAACGGTCACAGCAAGAAGAAGTTGGATCTGTGACTTGAGAAGAGGAGAAGAGGAGAAAAGGAGATTCGGATCGAATGGAAATCACGAGACCTCAGGAATTGGAGGGCTTCTCCTCCTCTCCTTATCTCCTCTTCTTAATTGGACAAGGAATTTCTAAAGAAATCGATCAACCTCTGATCGTACGTCTCGGACTGTTCCATCGACGCGTTGATGATACTAAATCCTGACGGGCTGAGGTCGGTTTTGCTTTCGATCTTGTTTGTTGCGGCAAAGCATTTGTTCAGTTTGGCGGTAGATTCCTGGAAGTCTTTAGCATCGACGCCCCCAAGCAGCAGTACGTCGCGATTTTCGATCTTTTTGGCGGTGTCGCAAACGGGTTCGCGCTGATAGCATCCGTCGAAATAGTACATTCTTGTACCAAGCTGAGCGAGCTTCGCGGTCGCAAAACTAGCGAACGGAAAACGCTTGTCCACCGACTCGGTCAGGACGCCATCCGAATCGGACGGTGCAGAATCTACGGCGATCGCTTTGATAGTTTTATCTTTCGAGGCGGTCGCAACCGCGACGATCGCACCCATCTCGACTCCGAAGATGCCCATTTTATTCTGATCTACGAGGGCGATATTGTTAGGCGTTTTTAGATTCTTGAGAAATTGGACCGCCGCGAGGCTGTCCTCGGTCTCGCAACCGCCAAATGACGCGTTCTGAACGGATGGATTCTCGCCATGGCCGCGTTGATCGGGCATCAGGACGGTGAAATTTGTCGATTCGTTGAGCTTAACGCCGAGATTCAGGACGTATGAGCGATCGGCTCCGAATTTGTGGAGCAGGATCACTGCCGGTGCTCCTTCAGCCCCGCGGAGAAGCCAGCCGCGGGTCGAACCTCCGTCGCGATTAGGCCACGTCTCGTCGGTAACCTGTGCCGCCCGTGTGCTGAGCTGGCCATATTTGTCCGGCGTGACCAGATATTTGGCCTTCACAGGCCGTGCAGTTTTGTAAACGAGCCAAACCGCACCGGCGGCAACCGCAACCAGTACGAGCAGCACGATCGGGAGCAAAAGGCGTGTAAAGCTTTTAACAAGACGGGTAGATTTAGCCATAACAGCGTAAGTTTTTAATACAGAATTTTGCCGCAACGCGGCATCGAACAGGTGTGGGCGAAAGCTAGCAAATGTGGGCCTTTCAGATAGGCCAGTTAAAATGTTACCATAACCGGCAGCCTCTATGGAAGAAGTTTTTACGATGTTAAACATAATTGTCCTCACCTTTTTTCTAGCTTTCTTTTCATTTTCACCCGGCCTTTTTGCACAAGCGACGATGCCCGTGTCGGGAGCCGGTGCGACAAAGATAATGCCCATTTCAGAAGTACGCGAGGGTATGCGCGGAACGGCGAGAACGGTTTTTCAGGGCAATAGATCCGAAGAATTCGGCGTCGAGATCCTCGGCGTAGTGCCGAATTGGATCGGGCCGCGACAGGACATTATTGTCGGCAAGCTGAGCGGAGCGAACGCCGAGCGCACCTTTGTTTTTGCCGGCATGTCCGGCTCGCCGGTTTACGTTGACGGCAAACTTATCGGAGCGATCTCGTACAGTTTTCCTTTCGCCAAAGAACCGATATGCGGCATCACGCCATTTGAGCAGATGTCGTCGGTCATGGAACAGGCGATCGCCGCGAAACCTTCGAATGGCACGGCTAAAACTTTTACCTACGCCGAACTTCAGGCCGACAAATGGAAGCCGAGCTTTAGCGAGATCGCTAGAACTCCGGCGGCGTCTGGGTTTTCATCTGATTCGAAGCTGATGGCGATCGCTGGACAGACATTTACTCCGATCTCGACACCTTTGTATTTTTCCGGCATTTCACAGCAAACGCTTGATACATTTGCCCCCGAACTGATGCGTGCCGGCATCATGCCCGTTGCGACGGCGGGCGGCGGATCGACGATCAAACCGCTTGTTCCGTACAACGAAAAGACATTGCTCGGCGGCGATTCCGTAGTGGTTTCGCTCGCACGAGGCGACGTTCAGATCGCGGCTGCCGGAACGGTCACGCTGCGTGATGGCGAAAAGATCTACGCGTTTGGCCACCCGTTTTTTAGCCTCGGATCGGCAAATCTGCCGATGGCGGAATCGCACGTCGTCACCGTCATTCCGAACGCCAATAACTCGTTCAAGCTCGCCGTCCCGGATGCAACGGTCGGAGCGATGACGCAGGATAGGGCAACCGCGGTCTATGGAAAACTGGGAGCAGAACCGAAAATGCTGCCGGTCAGGGTGAAGCTGATCAACAGCCGCGGCCGTATCAGCGAGATAAATTTCGAATCAGCATTCGACGAACTCTTGACGCCGCTCATCGTCAATGCCGGTATCGGCAACACGCTCGCCGCCCAGGAACGCGGCCTCGGCGACACAACGATCGAAATGACCGGTGAGATCAAGATAAAAGGCGAAGATTCGATACGCCTTAACCGCCGCTTTGCCGGTGCACAGGCAACCGCTCTGGCTGCCGCGGCTGCGGCGATCCCGCTTTCGGCGTTGCTTCGAGCAAACTTTGACGGCCTCGATATCACGGGCATTGAGATCAGAATGACCGCCCGCGACGGCAGCCGAACGGGATTGGTCGATCGCATTTCCGTTAATAAAAATATGGTGAAAGCAGGAGAAACGATCGATCTGACGGTCTTCGAACGTACCGAATCGGGTCAATTTAATGCACGAAAAGTGCCGGTCACGATCCCTGTCGATGCCGCTCCCGGAACGGTCACCCTGACGGTCGGCGACGGAAATGCGGTCCAGCAAAACGCGGCGATCACGCAATTTACACCAAAAAACGCCGCCGAACTGATCTCAACGATCAACCGCCTGAAACGCTCCGACCGGCTTTATGTAGTTCTTTCGCGAACCAGCACGGGCACTATCATCGGCTCCAGCGAAATGCCAAACCTGCCGCCGTCAATGCTCGCCACGCTCAACAACGACCGCACCGCCGGCGGCTCGAAACCCTCGGTTCTGACTACGATCGCGGAAATGGAATTATCGGCCGGAGAATTTGTTATTAGCGGTTCGCAGACATTGAATATTGAAGTGGTTCGGTAGATTTCGATACGGAGGCCCGCTCGGAGTAAGGACACCGAGGAATCGTCACGGGGCCTTACGCCGTGCGGGCTTCTGCAATTAAGCCGCTTTCCCGTTCGCGATCAAAGTAGGATATTTTCCCGTCCAGCAAGCCGAACATGACTGTGAATCGCCGATGCCGATCGCTTCGAGCATTCCCGCGAGCGAGAGGTAGCCGAGGCTGTCGGCTCCGATGTATTGGCAGACTTTCTCGACGGACATTTGCGCCGCGATGAGTTCGCTCGGGTCGGGCGTGTCGACGCCGTAGTAGCAGGAATGTGCGGTCGGCGGGCACGAGATACGCATGTGGACCTCGGTTGCACCAGCATCACGCACCATCTCGACGATCTTCTTCGAGGTCGTTCCGCGTACTATCGAATCATCCACCAACACAACACGTCGGCCGTTTATAAGATCCTTGATCGGATTGAGCTTCAGACGCACGCCGAACGAACGGATCGATTGCGACGGCTCGATGAACGTTCGCCCAACATAGTGATTTCGGATGATCGCCTGCCGGTAGTTAATGCCGGATTCGCGAGCATAACCGATCGCGGCAGCAACGCCGGAATCGGGAACAGGCACGATCAGGTCGGCCTCAACAGGATGCTCGATGGCGAGGCGTTTGCCCATTTTGTGGCGTGATTCATTGACCGATTTCCCAAAGATCGTCGAATCAGGCCGCGAAAAATAGACATGTTCGAACGTGCAGACTGAAACCGGTTTCTGCTCAAACGGCTTCGACGAACGCACGCCCTCGGCGTCGATGATCAGCATTTCGCCCGGCTCAACCTCGCGGATGTACTCGGCATCCATCAGGTCAAATGCACATGTTTCCGATGCAACACACCACGCGTCCTGATATTTGCCTAAAACCAACGGTCGAAACCCGCGTGGGTCTCGGATCGCGATAAGCGAGGTTGGTGTCAAAAATAGGAGCGAAAACGCTCCTTCGGTATCCTGTAAAACTTTTTTGATCGCCTCGATAGCATTTTTCGCCGGTGTGCGGGCAATGCCGTGGAGGATCGTCTCGGTATCCGAAGTTGACGAAAAAATCGCTCCCGCTTTCTCCAGTTCAACGCGTTTCGCCGCTGCAAACGGCAGATTTCCGTTATGACATATGGCGATCTGGCCGTGCTGGCACCTGACCGAAAACGGCTGAACTTCCTTGATAGTATTCTTGCCCGTCGTGGAGTAACGCGTATGCCCGATCGCACTCGAACCGATCAGCGTGGGCAAAACCTCAGGATTCAAAACGTCCGCCACCAGCCCGATCTCGCGGTGCTGATACAGATCGACACCGTCTGAAGACACGATCCCGCATGCTTCCTGACCGCGATGCTGCAAGGCAAAAAGCCCGAGCTGCGTCAGCGTCGAGGCCTCGGCATGGCCAAAAATACCAAAAACGCCGCATTCCTCATGGAGCTTATCAAGGACTAATTCCATGTAACCTATTTTGCCATTTGCGCTCGCTTTCGACAAAACTAAACAACTTCGGAGGCCTCTATGGGGCACAAACCCCTTGAGCATTACAATTTGTCGTACTCGGACAGGCCTGATTACGACACTGAAGTGGGCTTGTGCACGCACAGTTAAACGCGATGGATAAAGCATCCGGCGGAGCGGTTAACGATGCGATTATCGGGACCGCAACTGCCGAAGCGAGTCCGATACGTTTTATGACCTGGCGGCGGGTGGGCATCTCCGAAATCTTGAACGACCCGTTCGTTAAGAGTTCCCTTTCGTGCAATTGCGTCAATGCCAGTTCGATCAGCTCACGCCCGGCCGACTTTCCAAAGCGAGCTTCGAAAGCCTCAAGTATCTGATCGACCGACATTTCGCCGTTGCAGTTTTCCCAGATGAACGACGAAGTTTCGTTGAGGCAATGAGCTTTGTGCGAATTCAGATCGTAAACGAGCGTTTCGCTCGGGAGCGTCTGGATCACCAAATTTTCCGAGCGAGCTTGTGGATGAAAGTCGTTCCGCATATTTGTCTCCTAAATGTCGTTAATCGTGATGGTAATCGCTATTTTTGCACAGGAATTAGTTCGGAGCAATATTCGGCGGCAGATCGCCGACGGAGTTAATGTTCAGGAAAAACGATTCGTTGCCTGCCAGATCACAATACTCAGCCTTCTCAACGATCCGCGTGTTTACCGCCGACGTTATTTCAGTCAATCGGGGCAATATGCCCGTCTCCCCGAGCTGTCGCTCAACTTTTTTCAGCACCATATCGCGTCGATAGAACGCACACAGCGGCTGTAGACGACTGTCCGGCTGCCGCGGAATTACCGCATCACACTCCTCGCCGGTATGATCTGCGAGCCTGCGTATCAATTCGGCTGAAACGAACGGCAGATCGCATGCCAGAACGAACGTCCATTCACTCGACGAATAAGCCAAAGCGGCGTGCAGGCCGCTCCAGGCTCCAAAGCCGGGCTTGAGATCCGCGACAACGGGGCGGCCGAGGCGAAAGATCAATTCGACCGCAAATTGGCTCTCATTACTGACGACAAATCTGGGGTTAGCACTGGGAAGCGCCGTTTCGACGACCTCAACAGAGCGCTGAGCCAGCGTTTTGCCTTCGAAATCGGCAAACGCTTTGTCCGCGCCAAATCTCGACGACCGTCCGCCGATCAGAATGAATGCCTCTACGCCCATCTCATTTAACATGCGGCCCGCCGCTCGCGCGGATCGAAACAATTATGGATTTCGACGTTGGTGTGAAGCTCCGTTTTGCAAAGCTGCCAAGCGGAATTAGCGGATTTGCCTCGGGAAAATAGGCCGCAGCACAGCCACGCGGGATCTCGTATTCCACTACGGTAAATCCGAAAATATGGCGCTCGCCGTCGTCAAAATAGCTTGCAATGTCAACCGGTTGGCCATCTGTTAGGCCCCGGTCATTTACGTCGTCGGAGTTCATGAAAACCACATTCCTGCCGCCGTCTATCCCGCGATAACGATCGTCCAGGCCGTAGATCGTCGTATTGAACTGATCATGCGAACGGATCGTCGTCAGCATCAATCGGCCAGGCGGCAGTTCGACCCTGTGCAAACGGTTCGCGGCGAACACGGCCTTCCCCGTCGGCGTTGTAAAATTCCCTTCATTCGGCGGATTCGGCATATAGAATCCGCCTGGAACCCGGATACGTTCGTTGTAATTCTCACAACCCGGAACGATCCGCGATATCGCGTCACGGATGCGGTCATAATCACCGCACATCGCTTCCCAATCAACGGTTGTCTCCTCACCAAGAACCGCTTTCGCAAGCTGGCAGACGATCCACGGCTCGCTCCGCAAATATTCTGAACCGGGCTCGAAAATGCCTTTCGACATCTGAACATTGAGCATCGTGCTCTCAGTTGAAACGAATTGCGCGCCGCTCGCCTGACGATCGATCTCGGTACGGCCGAGGCAGGGCAGGATCAGCGAGGTTTTTCCCGGCGTCAGGGCCGTGCGGTTGAGTTTGGTGATCACCTGGACCGTCAGATTACATTTCCGCATCGCGGCGGAAACCACTTCGGTATCAGGCGATGCGGTCACAAAATTGCCGCCCATCGCAAAAAATACCTTCGCCCGCCCGTCACGCATCGCGGCGATCGATTCGACGGTATTTAGCCCGTCTTTTTCGGGTGCTTGGAAACTGAATTCGCGTTCGAGATTCTCACGGAAAACCGGGTTCATCCGTTCCCAAATTCCCATCGTCCGGTCGCCCTGCACGTTAGAATGCCCACGAACCGGGCAAAGCCCCGCACCGGGACGACCGATCGCTCCGCAAAGCAGATGGAGATTTACAATGTCCTGGATCGTCGCCACGGCATCCTCATGCTGCGTAACGCCCATGGCCCAGCACGTTATGAACGACCGCGAAGCCGCTATTATCGAGGCCGCTTCGTCAATCTGCTCTCTCGTAAGGCCGCTTGAGCCGGTGATATCTTCCCAGGATGTCGCATCAAGCTCCGCGATCAGGCCATCAACTCCATCGGTCTTGGCTGCGATGAAACCTTGATCGAAGATCGTTCCGGGATTTAGGCGTTCGCGTTCGAGCAGGAGTTTCATGATCCCTTTCAGGGCCGCCATATCGCCGCCAATGCGGACAGGTAGATGCAGGTCAGCCAGCGGTGTCGCTTTGTTCGCAAGAAGCGTAACTGGGCCGGTAAGCAGATTACTGTAATGCTGAGGATTGGGGTCGACGAACGCAGTCAACCCGACTTCCTTGAGCGGATTGATCGCGATCATTTTCGCTCCCGCGAGTTTCGCGGCACGCAGGCTCGAGAGCATCCGCGGAGCGTTGGTGCCGGGATTTTGGCCGATCACGATAACAAGATTCGTTTTTTCAAAATCCTCGAGCCGTATCGTCGCCTTGCCAAGGCCGATTGACTCCGAGAGAGCCACGCTGGTCGATTCGTGGCACATGTTGGAGCAATCCGGTAGATTGTTCGTCCCAAATTGCCGCACAAAAAGCTGGTATAAAAACGCCGCCTCATTCGACGTACGGCCCGACGTGTAAAAGATCGCTTCGTCAGGGGAAGCGAGAGAATCCAGCTCGCCTGCGATCAGCTCAAAAGCCGCTTCCCATGTGATAGGCACGTAGTGCTCGCTTCCGTCACGTAGCACAAGCGGTTCCGTAAGACGCCCCTGTTGTCCGAGCCAAAAATCGGTCTGGTCAGAAAGTTGCTTCACCGAATTCTCCGCAAAGAACTCGCGGCCAATATGCCGCGTCGTGCCTTCGTCAGCAAGGGCTTTCGCTCCGTTTTCGCAGAATTCGTTGATCGTCCGCCGATCCGGGTCAGGCCACGCACACGATTGGCAATCGATGCCGCCCTTTTGGTTGAGATTCATCAGGCCGCGGGTTCCGCGTACAAGGCCCATGTGGCCAAATACGTGTTTTAGGGCATTCGTCACGGCGTGAACGCCCGCTGAAGTTCGCGGTGGCGGTGTGACTTTTACTTTTGGAGACTTTTCGCTCATTGGTCTAAGAAGTGCTGATTCGCTCGCTGCCGCAGTAGATATTGAACCGGCCGTCGCGAACAAAGCCGATCAGCGTCATGCCATATTCGGCTGCAAGCTCGACCGCGAGGCTCGAGGGAGCACCCACCGCAGCCATGATCGGAACGCCCGCCATCAGCGCCTTTTGCACCAGTTCAAAGCTCGCACGACCGCTGACAAGTAAGATGCGGTTTGATATCGGAAGTTCGTCCGCAAGAAACTTCGCCCCTATCACCTTGTCTAGAGCATTATGACGCCCCACGTCTTCGCGAACTATATCCAATTCGCCGTCCGGCGTAAACAAGGCCGAGGCGTGCAGGCCGCCAGTGCGTTCGAACACATCCTGTGATTTGAGAAGCGTTTTCGGCAGCTTGTGAATTATGTCACTTGATACACGCAGGCCGTCCGATACCTGCATTCGAACCCCTGTCGAGAGTGCCTCGATCGAAGACTTACCGCACACGCCGCAGCTCGAAGTTGTGTAAAAATGTCGGTCCAGGCTTTTTAGATCTACGTCAACGCCTTCGTTCAGATCGACACGGATTGTGTTGGAATTCAATGCCGACGCACGATCGATCGCCCCGCTGCCCTTGCCGATCTTCAACCCGCAATGACGGATCTGTTTCACCTGCTCGGGATCCCTGATAATGCCCTCGGTAAACAAAAATCCGGCGGCAAGCTCGCCATCATCACCGGGCGTCCTCATAGTGATCGATACGGCTTTGTGCTCGATCTTGCCGTTCACGGGCAAACCAATGCGGATCTCAAGCGGTTCCTCGACAGCTAAAAGGTCGGGGGCCATCGAATCGCCCGTCATGGAAACTTTGCGAACACCAGCTTCCATAACTCCTTTCGAAAATGTCATAGATGAATCTTAACAAAAGAGTCACCTCGGAAACGAAAGTCAGTGCACAAGAGTCTAAATGTAGATTATCTGATTGATAAATTCCTCGGAGGAATAGCGGTTTAGAATTTCGATAAGTTCGTCGGCAATGGCTCTCGGTGACTTGAAAGTAGCAATAATAATGCCGTGATGGATTTTACTTTCGTTGAAATATTCTACGGCCAGTTGTTCAAAATCCACCCGGTTGTGGGTAACGATCAGGCTTTCGTTCGCGACCGCAAATTCCAGCTGCTGGTCATCGGGCAGGCTTTTCCTTCCGAGTCCTGAAACAGTTTGAGCAACAATGTTCTCAGCGCTCAACATAGCAGCGACGACCGTATTTACATCTTCGTCAAGATAGACTTTTCCTGTCCGTTTTGTCACCCCAACTTTTGGCGATTGACCCAAAGGAGTTCTTCGGGTATCCGATGTTTTTCTATCAATGCCTCGATCTCGGACTGGTGATCGTAGTAATAGCTCATTGCCTCGTGAACCTGAGCGAGTGTCAGATGGGGCAGAGCAGCCACGATCTCTTCGGGAGAATTGCCGAGACGCCAGTTTTGGACAATAGAACGCACAGGCGTTCGTGTTCCTTTAATGCAAGGCTCACCGCCCTGTACGCCGGGGACCGAGTCAATATATCTGTATGCAACTAACGTATCCATAAGAACATTGTAATCGATGTGTCAATCGGCAGGAAGAACTTTCCCGCGGCATTCGCCAAAGCCGATTCGGCGAAAGCCTTCGCGTTCGCAGTAGCCACGCATTATGATCTCGTCGCCATCCTCGAGGAAGCGGCGCTCTTCGCCGCTGGGGAGTTCGATCGGTTCGGTTCCGCGCCAGCTTAGTTCGAGCATCGAGCCGCGTTCGGACTTTTCTTTGCCTGAGATCGTGCCGGTCGCGATCAGGTCGCCTGTCTGGAGATTGCAGCCGTTCGATGCATGGTGCGTCAGCATCTGGCCGATCGTCCAGTAGAGGTCTTTCATGTTTGAACGCGAGAGCATATGCGGCTCGATGTTCTCGTTCCGCATCTTCTCGGTTTGAATAAAGACCTCGAGATTGATGTCGATGCCGCCGAACTTCTCGTTTGTCTCGTCGGCAAGATAATCGAGCGGTGCCGGATCGCCGGGTTCGCGTTCGAAAGCCTTTGTCCGGAACGGTGCAAGTGCCTCCATCGTTACTACAAATGGCGATATCGTCGTGGCGAAATTCTTGGCGAGAAACGGCCCGAGCGGTTGGTATTCCCACGCCTGTATGTCGCGGGCGGACCAATCGTTGACGAGGCATAGGCCGAAGATATGTTTCTCCGCCTCGATGATCGGGATTGATGTTCCCAGTTCATTGCCCTGCCCGACAAAAAATCCGACCTCCATCTCGTAATCGAGACTCTTGCACGGAATAAACACCGGCGGAGCTTCGGCGTCGCTCCGGTTCTGACCCTTAGGCCGCTTGATGTCCGTCCCCGATATCACTATCGACGAAGCCCGCCCGTGATACCCGATCGGCACATATTTATAATTTGGCAGCAAAGGATTGTCCGGCCGAAACATCGACCCCACATTTGTCGCATGATAGATCGAGCAGTAGAAATCGGTGTAGTCATTGATATCAAACGGCAACCATAGCTCAGCATCGGATATGGGAATCAAGAATTCGGTCAAAAACTCGACGACGGCAAGTTCCTGCTTTTCGCCAAAGATTTCCTGAATAAATGGACGCAGTCTTTCCATCGGAACCCAATTGCGGCCGAGCACCATCCCTTCACCAGAATAGTTTTTGGTGTTGTCGGCTTGGGCCGCTGCCCACCATTCATAAGAGGACAGGAGGGGCATAAGCTCACCACGAATCGATAGTTCATCCCAATCGAGACTAAGGGCGTCAAAAAGCGGCTTGAGCCGAATGATCTGGTCTCCTAATACTAGCCCCTCCTTATCGTCGCCAGTTTCCATGAACTCAAGGTTGCAAAACGGCAAATTCTGAATCGGAAAATCCGTATTCGGGTCATTGGCGGATTCGACCCAGCTTTTGAGGTTCGGGTCGTGGGTTTCGTTTATTTCGTACATAGGCGGAAACACGACCGGTAGGGAGTGTGCCCTTGGCGGCTTGTGTGCGTTTATCTTAACAGGTCAACTAGCGACGGGCACACTCGCTACCACTTGTGTTTCTGCCTCATATACCGGCGGAAACACGACCGGTAGGAGTGTGCCTTTCGCGGTCTGCGTGTCTAGTCGTCCAACTTATACTTTTCCATCCACGAATCAAAGGACAGTAGCAGATCGGGGCCCTGGCGGTTAAGAGTGTAGTCAATGGCTCCGGCCACATGATGCGGTTTCCAAAGATATCTCCGGCTCAGGCCACGCGACCAAATCCTTGATTCAGGCAAGACCAGATCCTTTTCTCGAAGGGAGCGGGTCGCATTGGACTTGAATGAACTTGCTATCAGTTCCGGCCTTTTTTGAGCAGATACGACGACATGGAAGTGATTCGTCCTGACGTTAAGCGCCCGAAGAAGGTAGTTTCGCACTAGACAGACTTCACGGATTTCGCTATCAACAACAAAAATTTGCTCCCGGTTGAGAATGAACGGTTCAGCCCGCATCTCTTCAGCCATTTGGCTCCGAAGATTCTCATTTTGAACAATCCGCGGAGTTCCGTAGATATTCTTCCCATGCCGATCTACCGAGCCGCGTTCGTCGCCGTGAAGCCATGTACCGTAAGTTCGAACGGTGATCAGATAGCCAAGGGGAAATGCATTGTCGTCCCAATCCAGCTCTTTCATCACGTAGTAACACACTCCCTACCGGTCGTGTTTCTGCCTATAATATCCCTAGCCGTTGCAGATCCGCGATCGGTTCGTCGAAGGAGCAGGAGCCGAAGGAATGTAGGCCGAATTTGCGGAGCGACTCGATCTGAAACGTGTTTAGGCGGTATTCGTTTCGCCACGTGACCGACTGGTCGGCAAAGCGAAAAACCTCGTCAAATTCCTCTTCCATCACGTCTTCGAGCAGGCTTGCCCGATAGGCTTCGCGGGCGAAACCGGTCATAAGAAACAGGTTCAAAAAGCCGTGCATCGTGCCCTTTGGAGCGTTGTTCTCGTACGTCAGCGGCCGGAAACAGCGGATGGGATGATGCAGCCCGGCGGTTGCCTTGAACGGCACATTTGCGGCCAGACATGAGCGGACAAAACGAATAACTGCCCCCGAATCCGGAAAGGCTCCCGGCGTGACGCCACCGGTTCGGAGCTTGGCAAATTGGCCCGTCGCGGCAACCTTTGCAAGCAGATCGGGAAAATTCTTACCGAGGCCGAGTTCAAAATAGGCTTTCATACCGGCGGGCAGCGATGTGACCGTGTTGGCGATCTTGGAGACCGTATTTGCCCGAACCTCGATCGAATCGACGATCACGCCGGGGCTGTATTTGCTCGTAAAATCGCGGATCTGGTGAAATGTTTCAGTCAGGTCCTCACCGGCGAGAACGCTCAGCCGCCAGGCTGCATTTGCATCGCGCGAGACAAAATCGCCGGCGTTCTCGATAAACTCATAGAGTTGGACCGCGGGCACGACAAAATTACCCAGCATCCAGCGGTAGTTGCTGTTGCGGTACATCGCGTAGTTGATTACCGCCTCCGACATCGACAAACCGGCAGGCGGAAAGAGCCCGGCGTAATCGATTGCACCCGCGAGCAGCGAGCGTACGGATTCCTTAACGTTAGGGGCAGTAATTTGATTGTCCATTTATCGGAAAGGCGAACCGCAAAATTTGATAATAAGAATATTGTATGTTTTTTACAAACAGGACTCAGATTTTGTAACCGCGAATCCACACGAAAACGACATGAAAATTAAATGAAATATTAGTGCCTTTCGTGTATTTTCGCGATTCAATCTCCGGACCCATCGAAAATTTCATCGTCCCATCTTGCATCCCATTGAAGGTCTGAAGTATCGTTTCATAAACTCGGTTAGCACAAGGAATTTAATGCGTGTTTTAGGAATTGATCCCGGCAGTGAAACGCTCGGTTGGGGCGTGGTTGACGGGAGTGGGTCGAAATACGCTCTGGTCGATTTCGGCACAGTCAAATCTAACCCGAAGCAACAGTTTTCCAAGCGTTTGCTCAATATCTACAACGGCGTTGCGGAGATACTGGACAAGCATTCACCTGATGTTCTGTCGGTCGAAGACACGTTTTACGCCGTAAATGTCGGTGTCGCGTTAAAGCTCGGGCAGGTTCGCGGCACGATGCTGCTGCTCGCCGAGCAGTACGGCATCGAGATCGCCGAATACGCTCCGCGGCTCGTCAAACAAACCGTCGTCGGTTACGGCAACGCCGAAAAACATCAGGTGCAGGAAATGGTAAAGCTCCTTCTGCGAATGAAAACCGTCCCGACACCCCACGACGCGGCCGACGCGCTCGCGATCGCGATCTGCCATTTTCATCATGCGGGTTTGCAGGATAAGTTGAAGCGGATGAAGGGCTAAACGTCACAACCGCTTCGTGCACGGGTCAGAACCGCCTGCGTAAGCGGACGGAACCAGCGATAGCATCAAACATCGTCTGGACAAGAAAACGACGTCGCGGGTATAATCGCTTTCTAAATAATAAATAGATATCGGTCTCCCAGATCGATCGAGCATATGTTGAGAAAGACAACAATGTTGGATGCGTCCTCAGCGTCGTGCCGCCCGCTTACGCAGGCGGTTCTGACATCGTCGCTGACGCGCTCGTTGTTCCTGATAACTTTCATCATTCTCTTTTCGGGATCGTCGTTTGCGCAAAAGAAATCAGCCGTTCCGGCAAAATCCAGGTCAGCCGCCGCGAAATCGCCCGAGATCGGCCAAACCGCCGTCGTCGTGGACGAAACTCTAGCCGTGTTGCGAAAAGTGCCGAGCCTGTTCTCAGAATCCGTTCATCGCATGTCACGCGGGCGAAAGGTCCAAATTCAGGGCGTGAGCGAGGCAGACGGTGTAAAGTTTTTTAAGGTGACAGTGCCGCCAAAGAACTACGGTTGGGTGCAGGCTGATGCTGTGTTTGGCAGGTTTCGTACGGGTGATGAGGAGCGTCTGGCGAAGCTCGTTCAGGCTTCCGACGGTTTTGAGCAGATCGAGATCGCCGGCGAATTCTTTTCGCTTTACCCCGATTCCAAATTCAAACCATCGCTGCTGCTGCTTTACGGCGACCTTCTGGAGGAAACCGCTACTACACTGTCAAAAAACGCCACATCACGGCTCAGCCGCAAGGAAATGGCCGCGAGCGGTGCTCCGCTGCACAGCTAATACCTCAATTTCAACATGCTCGACCGCTACCGAAAGCTCGGCGTGATCTTTCTATTTAATTCTGTCGCAAAGGTTTACCACTATGACGGAGCTTCGTGGAGGGAGATCGTGAGTAAGTTTCCGGCGTCCGTTGAGGCGGTTGAGGCTCAGAAAAGGTTGGACGCACTGACGCAAAAAATGACGAAATGACCGGCGATTGGAGCGCAAGCATCTTGCTTGCGAACGCCGGTTCCTCCGGCGTGATGATGTCCGTATTTTTTCAACTTGTGTGATCACGGCGTTCGTCAGCGTCCCGAAGCGGAACGCTTGCAGGCGAGGGCACCTGCGTTCCCGGTGTTATCCCGGCTAGGCAAACATTGCCCTCGCAATATTTCCCGCAACTCTCGCATTGTTTTCAAGCAGTGCGATATTCGCGGCGAGCGTTTTGCCTTTGCTTCGTTCTGATAGCTGGCTCAGGAGGAACGGTGTGATCTCTTTACCGATGACGCCTTGTTCGTCGGCGAGTTTCAGGGCTTCGGCAAGGTGCTTTTCGAGGTCGTCGCGGTCAAGTTCGAATTCGGTGGGAACGGGAACGGTTACGAGGATCGAATTCTGCAGCTTCATCTCGTCGCGGGCCCGAACGATGGCTGCTGCTTCGGCTCCATTTTCTACTCGTTCATCGACGGCAAGTCCGCTCGAGCGGCTGTAGAATGCGGGCATTTCGCCGCATTGCCAGCCGAGGACAGTGATGCCGTTCGTTTCGAGCCATTCGCGGGTTCTGGGCAGGTCGAGAACTATCTTTGCTCCCGAGCAAACAACCGTGATCGGCGTTTGGGCAAGTTCCGGTAGGTCGGCTGAAATATCAGCGTCAAAACCGCGATGAACGCCTCCGATGCCACCGGTGCCAAATACCCTGATTCCGGCCCTGTGGGCGATGTAGGCTGTGGTCGCGACGGTTGTCGCACAGTTGAGTTTTTTTGCCACGGCGACGGGCAGATCGCGGCGCGAGATCTTTCTAATGTTTTTATCAGTGGCGAGACGCTCGATTTGCTGATGATCGAGGCCGATGTAAAACTCACCGTCGAAAACGGCTATCGTTGCGGGAACCGCACCGTTTTCACGCACCGCAGCGTCGCATTTCATCGCTGTCTCAACATTTTGCGGATACGGCAGGCCGTGGGCGATGACCGTTGATTCGAGAGCCACGACAGGCTCGCCATGGCGGATGGCGGTTGAGATTTCGGGACTGAATTTGATAAGCATTAAGAATTTTTTGCCACGAAATAACACGAAAAGGACACAAAAAAGAATTGATTTATTTCGTGTCCTTTTCGTGCGATTTCGTGGTTTCTGTTCAAATTACTTCACAAACTTCCCGATCCTATTCAGCCTCGGGTGTGTGATACAGCCGACCATACTGCCGTTTGAGGCTCCTCGGTCGCAGGACCAGTAGACGAACATCGCCCGGCCGATAATGAGGCCGCGTGGGACGAAGCCCCAGTAGCGGCTGTCTTCGCTGTTGTCGCGGCTGTCACCCATAACGAAAAAGCTGTTATCGGGAACGACCATCGTTTTGCCCGCCACACCGAATTCGTAGCCCTGACGCATGATCTTTTTCCCGGCCTTGACCGCGTCCATCGTCTCCTTCTCGTAATAGACCGTGTACTTTTCCTCCGGTCGTCGCTCTTCAAATTCCGACGTTTCGAGTGCCGACTGGCTGTCTTCCGCATCGCCGATCATCCGGTGCTCGGGCAAGAGTTTGCCATTGATAAAAACCTGATTATCGCGAAACTCGACCGTTTCGCCCGGCAAACCGATGACGCGTTTTACGTAATTTATCTGAAACGGGATCAGGTTTCGCGAGCGGTCCGATTCCGGGTGGACCTTGTTGCCGGGATATTTGAAGACGATGATATCGCCGCGTTCGATCTCACGCTGCGGCAGGAACGGCAATTCGTAGCCGCCCGGCGTGAAAATAAACTTGTTGACCAGCAGATAATCGCCGACCAGGATAGTATTCTGCATCGAGCCGGTCGGAACCGTGACCGCCTGCAAAATAAAGGTCATTCCGAATATCGCCATGACGAGCGTTATGGCAAACGATTCGAAATATTCGCGGGCGGTCGATTTTGGCGGGCCGAGCGGTTTTTTGTCTTCGGCGGTTTGTGACTCTGTTTCTTCGTTACTCATTGATAGTTAGTTTACTACGTAAAATCTTTCGCGGCGGTTATTGAAATTGCGTTCGCGCCTGTGGCTCGCGTTTTGCTCAGCATTTCCAGGGCCTCGGATGCGGCCATCATTTCGGCCGATTTTATCGAATTTCCCGTACCGCGCGTCTTGCCCGTCGCCCAAACTGCCTCGACCGAGAATGTGCGGTCGTGCGGCGGGCCGTCGGTTTTGACGACGTGATAGCTCGGTGCCGCGAGCTTTTCGCCTTGCAGCAGCTCCTGGAGCTTCGTTTTGTAATCGATCGAGTTACGCGGCGAGGCATTTTTCAGCTCGTCCGCGAAAAGCCGCGCGATAAATGCCCGTGCCGGAATGTAACCGCCGTCGAGAAAAACCGCCGCGATCACGGCTTCGAGCGTATTCGCGAGTAATGCCTGCTTCTTTCGCCCGCCCGTTTTTTCTTCGCCGCGCCCGACCCGGAGGAATTCGCCAAGGCTCAAAGCTTCGGCAAGACGGCCGAGCGTCAGCGTGCTCACCAGATGGTGCTTCATCAGCGTCAGATCGCCTTCGCTGCCTTTTGGGTGACCTTGATAGAGCTGTTCTGCGATAACAAGCCCGAGCACTGAATCGCCGACGAACTCCATCGATTCGTTCTCAACCGCCCGCACCGCTTCCTCGGAAGCACCGGGAAGGTTCTCGTACGCCCACGAACGATGCGTCACCGCCCGCTCGAGGATCTTCAGGTCCTGAAAGGTATGGCCGATCAGGTGTTCGAGCTTAGCGAGTTTGGCTGACATCGATGGTAATTTTATGAAGAATGACGGAAAAAAGAAAGTCGGACGCATCTCAAAGATGCGCCCGACCGATTTTTAGATCGCAGATCAATTATTTTACTTCGTTTTTCTCTTTGCAACCGCTCCCTTGGACGGCGTAGCAGGCTTTGCCGTCTTGGTCACAGGCGCGGTTTTTGCTGGTACGCTTGCCGGCTTAGCAACCACGTTGGTCGTCGTTACCGGCTTCGCTCCGCCTATTCCCGTTCCGGTTGCTCCGCCCATCCCCGTTCCTTTCGCTGCACCAATGCCTGTGCCATTTGCCGCGCCAGTGCCTGTGCCATTTGCCGCACCAATACCTGTTCCGGCGTTTCCGGTAGTCGAAGTCGGCTCAGGATCGCTGATCGGAGCGACAGGTGTCGTCGGGTTAACAAACGGCTTTGCAACAGCCGTTGCGATCCACTCTTCAACACCAGTTTCCTTTGCGAAACGAACCTTGTAAGCATCGACAACGTTCTTCTTCATCTTTGCCTTGGCTGCCGGACTAGTGGAAAGCGTGTACGCTCGTGAGAAAGCATCCATCGCACGCTCGGAGATACCATTCGACATGGCAACCAGAGCCTTGATATCCTCCACTTTCTTCGCCGCGACATCAGGAGCATCAGTGTCACTTTGCCCTTTAATGGCGGTTTGAATCTTTTCGACGACCTTGTTCAGTTCTTCGAAATAATAGGCTCCGATCAGCTCGAACGAAACCGGGTTCTTGGCAGCATCGCTGGACGACTGCGAAGCCTTATAGAGGTAAGGCGCCGCTTCCGCCTTATTCCTTTTGGCGACCTGCGTTATGTAGCCGATGTAAAGATTCATCCAGCCAACAGCCTCAGTTCTAGTTTTATACGAGTAAGCAAAGAGACCAAGCACCTCTTTCCCGTTGACCATGAATGATTTTCCGCCTTCCAAGTCTGAGATCGAAACTTTAGCATAACGGATAGCATCATCGGCGTATTTGAAGTTCGCATTGAACGCTTCTTCTCCCCCAACTGAGGCAAGCACGATCTCTACTGTCCTGAATTCCTCAGGATACTTTTGGAGAATTTCTTTACCTGAAGCGTAAACCTCATCCCAGTTCTTGGCAGTAATGGCACCGTCGAACCTTTTTACGAGAGCATCCTTGATAGCCTGCTCCTCCATTTTCTTCACAGCTGCTTCCCACTTCGGGATGTTGTCCTTGAAATACGTTGTGTTTTCTTTCGTGGTATCACAAGCACCGTATTTATCCACGAACTGCTTAGCTATTTCGATGAAGGCTTTTCGGCCCTCGATCGTTTTGGTTGGGAATTTCGCCAGGAAAGTGTCGTACAACGCCGTCTGTCCTGCGGTATCCGCGCACGCATCCTGAGCAAAAATCGCCATTGCTCCTGCCGCGAATATTGCGGCGGTCAGAAGCGCTATGTTTGTGTATCTAAAAATCGTTTTCATTTAAAACCTTCCTCCGGGACGATCCCTCCTAAAAATTCCTGCCAAACAACCCGCTTTGCCGGAAAATCAGTGTTTTCCGAATCAGCTTTCATCAGATGAATCTATTATGCAAAAACGTTGCAAGAATTTGCGTAATATATCAGACAAAGTTAGTTAAATGACGAATCAAAAGAAATCTCTTGAGATGCTAAATAATCCCGTAGTATCCCTGTTTCTGTCAAGCTAAAAAGCGATGTTGCCCAACAAAAAGGACATCTCGCTAAAAAGCGTAAGATGTCCTAAATACCAAAACTCCGCAACAAAAATGTTATGGCTTGATAACCGGCTTGGTCTGCGTTCCCTTATTCTCTTTGTTGTAAGTAATTACGACCGGCGGCAGAACCGGTTTCGACGAACCGGTCCGCGTCACGAGCTTCTTTGTCTGCGGTGCATTCGGGACGATGATCACCTTGCGGCCCGCCGTGTCGATACCCGTCATATCGACCGCATTCGTCTCACCTGCCTCGGCCTCGTCCTCGTCTTCGTCAGCATCAGCTACGGCAGTGTTGTTCATCACGGCCGGATTGCGAGGTGCGAGCTTAAATTCTGTTTGAGCGAGATTGCGATCGGTACGAACGATGTGATTGCTGAGAGCGTTATAGACCTGAGCGGCAACGGCGGCGGCGGCACGTCCGCGTTCGCCCGGGCCGCGAGTGATAACGGCAACGGCATACTTCGGCTGCTCGATCGGAGCGACCGATGTGAACAGGCCGACCCACGAGCCTTTGTCGTGGCAAGAGCCGGTCTTACCGGCGACGCCGAGGCCCTGGTTCATATTGCGGCGAGCGGTGCCGTACTCGGCGGCTCCCATCATGCCCGGGATCATGCGGCGCACGTTCTGCTGGGGTACGTCGACGTTTGCTTTATAGAATGTCTGGAATTTTGCTTTCTCAACCTCGTTACGCGGAATGCGCGGCAGCACGCGATGGCCGCCATTCGTGATCGCCGCCGCCATGACGGCGAGCTGAAGCGTCGAAACCTCGGTATCGTCGCCGTGCGAATAGATACGTGCGTTGTTGTTGGTGTAAGGTAAGCGGCCTGGCGTTTCGCCTTCGAGATTGATGCCCGTCTGCTCGCCAAGACCGAGCTTTTTGCCGTATTCGACAAGTTTTGTATTACCAATGCTCGCACCGGCACGCTGAAAATATGCATTATCCGAATACGCGATCGCGTCATCTAGCTTGCGGCGGGTCGCTGTATTGCGGACCGAACCGTCCTCTTTGCTGATCACGCCTTCATTTAGTCCGGCGGCGGCGGTTACGAGCTTGATCGTCGAGCAAGGGCGAATGCTGCTGCGAACTGCCCAATCCTGATTGACGATCGTCAGAACCTTTCCAGTTTGAGCCTCCATCACCACGACCGAACCGGCGTGCGAGCCGAGCGCGTTGATCGCGGCCTGACGAATATTGAGGTCTTCGCCTTCGGTCTGATCTTTTGATATGTTTGCGACAGTCTCGGTGCGAAGTCCGCGTTCGAATGCTAAGCGGCGAGCAATGGCTTCGCGACGGGCCTGTTCGCGGCGTCGGGCCTCTGCCAGAGCCGCGGCACGGCGTTCGGCCTCGATGCGTCGGCGTTCAGCAGCGGCTCTTTTAGCCTCCGCCTTTGATTCTGCTGATTTTTTTGTATCTTTCTTAGCTGATTTTGAGTCGGCTTTTGCCTTCTCTTTAGCAGTCTGTTTGTCTTTGGCCGAAGCCTTGTCCCGTTTTGTATCTTTTGCAGATGCTTTAGATTTCGCTTTGTCGCGATCTTTCTTTGCATCCTTTGCCTGCTTTTCGTTCTTCTTAGCTACTGCCTTGGCCGCGGGCTTTTTAACATCAGTTTTTTTTGCAGGAGCTTTTTTCGACTGGGCCGATAGGCTGCCGGTGAAAACCAGACTAAGAACGAAAACTGTCAGCAACAGGCCAACAAAAGAATATTTCGGGAACATAAATTTCATGCTTTACCTCAGATCCTCGGACTTGATTTTGGAGATTTTTGGATAGCCGTTTCGGGCGTTTGCTTACGAACTAAGGATGACTATAACATTCAAGACGCGGTGAGGCAAGTGCTATTATCAGCGCCGGTTGTGGACTCAATGAGATTCTTTAATACATTCCGCGGACGTCTGTTGCTAATTTTGGCGATCCTGCTGATCGCGACTCTTGGCGTCCAGTACTATCTCAACCTGCGCACTCAGAACGAAAACACCGAACTTCGCGAAAAACAGGAACAGGCGATCGCCGCCGGATTTGCGCTCGGGTTGACGGGCATGACTGCGGAAAAAGACCGTTTGCAGGATTTTGTCGACATGCCCGGGCAAAGATTTTTAGACGAAAATGCCCGCGAGCGTATAAGTGACATTATTATTATAGACAATGATTGGAACATCACCGACAGCCTCAACCCCGATCTCCTGCCTGTCGCCGAAGAAAATGGCGATGTCACATATAAACGCCTGCCCGAAATAACTTCACTGCCGCCATTGGTAGAAGATTCAAGACTCAGTGACGACTTAAAGTATTTTCCAAACAGAAAAACAGAGGCTAATAAAAAGGCGAACGACGAGGCTCACGCCATCCCGATCGAAACCAGCAAAGGCCGTTGGTATGTGATGGTTTTAATTAAAAATCAGAAAAGCGAATCCGCCTGGCGGGCGGCTCAGCCGCTAGTTTTCACGTTGGGAACGCTGGTGGTTTCGTCACTTATAACATTTCTGCTTGTCTGGCGGTTCGCTCGTCCGATCGCGAATCTCTCGAACGCTGCCCGCGAGGTCGCCGAGGGCAATCTTAAGGTCCGCGTTCCCGACGCTCATCGTTACGACGAAATGGGGCGCTTGGCTCTAAACTTCAACGAAATGGCGGCCGAGCTTGAGAAAACACGCGATCTGCAAGCTCAGCTCCAACAGGCCGAAAAAAGCGCCGTCGTCGGAAGGCTCGGTTCCGCGATCGCTCACGAGATCCGCAACCCATTGAATTACATCAACTTAACGCTCGACCACCTGCGTTCTAAATACGCGCCGGCCGATCCGGAAAAGAAAGCGACATTCGATAAACTGACATCGCAGCTAAAAGGCGAGGTTGCACGGATCAATCAGCAGATCTCAGATTTCCTGAATTATTCGAGGCCCGCAAAAGCCGATCTGAAACCGATCGGTGCCCGAAAAGTCATTGAAGATTCGCTCCGTATCGCCGAAGCCGAAGCAGAGGAGAAGAACGTGACGATCGGCATCGTCGAGCACGAAGACGTGCCGGAAATTCTCGGAGATCCGGAATTTCTCCGCTCGGTTTTCAACAATCTATTCATTAACGCAATTCAGGCGATGGAATCGAGCGGCGGTCATTTATGCATTAAAATATCGCCTGACGATGGCGGCGAATTTGTAAACTTTGAGATAACGGATACGGGCAACGGCATCTCGCCCGAAAACCTCTCAAAGATATTCGAACCGTACTTCTCGACCAAAGAAACCGGAACAGGCCTCGGCCTCGCAATCGTGCAGAAGATAGTCGAGACTCATAACGGAAAAATCGAGGTGGAATCGGTCGAGGGTGAGGGAACAAAGTTTACCGTAAAATTACCAAAAAGGGGTTAACCGCGGAGACGCGGAGGCGCAGAGAGGAAAAGAGATAGCCGGAGATAGTTTTCCAATGTCTAACATCGTTCTAAGTCCCGACCAGATCAATTTCATTACGGAAAAGATAATCGGTTGTGCAATTGAAGTTCATCGTGCGATCGGACCCGGGTTGTTGGAGTCCGCGTACGAAGAATGTCTCTGCTACGAAATGGCTCAATGTGGGTTGGCGTTCCGCCGTCAGATACCTCTTCCTGTCGTGTACAAAGAAGTTAGTCTGGACTGCGGTTACAGACTGGACATCATTGTTGAAGAGTCCGTTATTTTGGAGATCAAAGCCGTGGAGCGGTTAATATCGATCCACGAAGCTCAGCTTCTGTCTTATCTCAGAATGTTAAAAATGAAGGTCGGCCTTCTTCTTAATTTTCACTCTCCTGTTCTCAAGGATGGTATCAAACGCATAGTGAATAATTTTTAACTCTTTTCTCTCCGCGTCTCCGCGTCTCCGCGGTGAAAAATTCTTATGGCACGTAAATCTATCCTCGTCGTTGATGACGAGAAAAATCAACGGGAAATACTGGAAACGATCCTCTCGGGCGAGGGTTATGACGTGACGACGGCTAGTTCGGGCGAGGCGGCGATGAAGTTTGTCGCGGACCGGCATTTTGATCTGGTTTTGACCGATTTAAAGATGACGGGAATGAGCGGACTTGACTTGCTGAAATCGCTTACGGACTTCGACAAATCGATCATTGTCATTCTCTTAACAGCTCACGGGACGATAGATTCGGCCGTGGATGCCCTGCGGCTCGGTGCGTTCGAGTATCTGCAAAAGCCCTACGACAGCGAAAAGCTGCTCGAGACTGTTTCGCGTGCGTTAAAGAAACTGACGACACTCGATGCCGAGATCGTCTCCGTCTCGCCCGAGATGGATAAGGTTAAAAAGCTGATCCTTAAGATCGCGAAATCCAACTCGACCGTCCTCATTCGTGGCGAAAGCGGCACCGGAAAGGAACTGATCGCCCGCTCGATCCACAAAAACAGCCTGCGTTCGAATGAGGTTTTCCAGGCCGTGAACTGCGCCGCGATCAACGAAAATCTGCTCGAATCTGAGTTATTCGGCCATGAAAAAGGCTCGTTCACGGGTGCCGTTTCCGACAAAAAGGGCCTTTTTGAGATCGCCGACGGCGGGACGCTTTTCCTCGACGAGATCGGCGAACTCGACATCGCTCTCCAGGCAAAGATCCTGCGTGCCTTGCAGGAAAAACAGATCCGCCGCGTCGGCGGCGTTCGCGAACTAAATGTCGATGTTCGCGTCGTCACCGCGACCAACCGCGACCTGCTCCATATGGTCGGCGAAAAGCGTTTTCGCGAGGATCTTTATTATCGGTTAAATGTTCTCTCAATTGAGCTTCCCGCCCTGCGTGAACGGCGAACGGATATTCCGGTCCTGATCGAATATTTCGTCAAAAAGCACACGCGCGGCACAAATCGCAAGATCACATTCTCAACCGACGCCCGGCGACTGCTCGACGACTACTCATATCCCGGCAATGTCCGCCAGCTCGAATCGGCCCTCGAACGGGCGATCCTCTTGTGCGAAGACGACAACGTAACCCTCGACGACCTCCCGCCCGAAATGACCCACGGCGGCGGCTCGCAATCTTCAAATTCCAACGAACTTTTCAAACTCCCACCCGACGGCGTAAATTTCGAAGACGTCGAACGCAGCCTGATAATGCAGGCAATGGCCCGAACAGATAACAACATCACGAAATCCGCTAAATTGCTTGGCCTGACGTTTCGAACACTGCAATATCGCCTCGAAAAATTCGGTTACAAAAAGGACGAAACAGGCGGAACCGAAGAGGATCAGGAAGCGTAGATAAGGTTATCGTATTGGGTCTACAATGCGTGAGATAGATTGGACTTCTGTGCTAGAATAGCGGCGATATGAGAACTGTTTTGGTTACCCAAGAAATTCATAATGGGCGAAATTACCGAGCGATCGCCGAGGGAAAAGAATCAACCGGTCAGACCGTTGGTTCGGCCCTGGACTCCTTGACATCTCAGCTCGATGAACCCGAGCGCGACACATTGTATATTATTCAACGTTATTCACCTGACGAATTTTTTTCGGCTGAGCAGCAAAAGCGATTGAGGTATCTGATGGACAAGCTTCACGAAATGGAAGCGGGCACCTACGAGTTGAGCATTGATGAGCGGATCGAACTTGAGAGTCTGGTCAACGCGGAACTCGACGGAATGGCTCGACGCGCGGCGAAACTAGCTGAGTTAGCCGGATGAATCCGAACCACTTCTTTGTATCGCACCGCGCGGGCGAACGTTGCGAGTATTGTATGACGCCGGAGAGCACGTCCGGATTCCCCTTTGAGATCGACCATTTTGTTCCGACTTCACGAGGCGGCTCCGAAGATGTCGAAAATTTGGTGCTCGCCTGTCGTTCTTGTAATGTGTTCAAGACTTATCATTTGTTCGGGGTTTTGACGGATTCGGCAGATACAAGGCTTTACAATCCAAGGTCGGATTCATGGGACGACCATTTTCGATTCGACACCGTGACGGCCGAAATTATGGGACTGACACGCATCGGAATTGGCACCGTCAACAGATTAAAAATGAACAGCGTATTTCAGGTGCGGGCTCGCTGTTATTGGCTAAAAACGCATCCAAGATAACTATGGAATGGTTCTCAACACTTAGCCTAGCTCTCGGAACAGCCTGGACTTCCGGCATTAATCTGTACGCAACCGTGACAGTTCTCGGCTTACTTCAAAAATTCGGAGCGACAAAGCTTCCGGGCGGGCTGGATGTGCTGGATAACTGGTGGATCATCGGGTTCGCCAGCGGGTTGTATCTGGTCGAGTTTTTTGCCGACAAGATACCGTATGTCGATAGCGTTTGGGATGTCGTGCATACGTTTATCCGAGTTCCGGCCGGGGCGATCGTGGCGTATGCGGCGACCACGGATATGGACCCGAGCATCGCGATCCCGGCGACGCTGGTTGGCGGCGGTTTGGCATTTGCGTCGCATGGAACCAAGGCCGCGGCACGCATCGGTGCAAATCTTTCGCCCGAGCCTGTTTCGAACTGGGTTCTATCGCTGGTCGAGGATGCGATCGCGTTTCTCGGGACTTTTCTCGCTGTGTTCGCACCATTCATTATTGCCGGACTCCTCGGCATCTTCGTGATCGCGTTCCTGTGGTTTTTCCCCAAAATTTTCCGCGCCGTGCGGCGCCTTTTTCAGGCTGTCAAAGGATTTTTCCGGGGCGATAGTTTTGAGACCGTCGCACGCAAGGCGGGGTGAAGTTGATGATACTTGCATTTCAGATACTCGCGGTGATCCTCAGCGGACTCGCCGCGTATTTTTTGTGGGCCAACAATACCGAATTGGCTTTTCCTCTGTTCGTCCTCGGGGCATGCAGCTATTTTCTGGGAATGCGTTTCCGGATCAAGGCCCGGCTCGACGAAGATAAGGCCCGAAAAAATGCGGAGGCCGAACCAGAAGATCAGTAATGGCGAGAATCGTCCTCTCAACAAGGCTTAATCCGGAACACGATGGACGCCATAGCATGGCCTGCGATGCGATCGAAGATATTTTGCGTAAATGACCGCAGCGGATAAGATAGTTAGCGTGAAAGGAATTAGCGATCTTCTCGAAAACAACAAGCGTTGGTCCAAGCAGATCACCGAGGATAATCCCAGCTTTTTTTCTGATCTTGCCGACCAGCAAAATCCAAAGTACCTCTGGATCGGATGTTCGGACAGCCGCGTTTCGGCAAACATGATCGTCGGCCTCAAACCTGGCGAGATCTTTGTCCACCGCAACGTCGCAAATCTCGTAAATCACACCGACATGAATTGTCTTTCGGTCCTGCAGTTCGCGGTCGAGGTTTTGCAGGTCGAGCACATCATCGTCTGCGGCCATTACGGCTGCGGCGGTGTGCAGGCGTCGATGGAACAAAAACGCCACGGACTGATCGACAACTGGCTGCGGCACATTCAGGACACAGCGAATTTATATTCGCATCTGCTCAATGGCATCGAAGATCCGAACGAAAAACTGGACCGTCTGTGTCAGCTAAACGTCGCCGAACAGGTGCAAAACGTTGGCGAAACCACGATCGTTCAGGACGCGTGGAGCCATGGTCAGGAGCTGGAAATTCACGGCTGGATCTATGGATTAAAGGACGGGCTCGTTCGTGACCTCGACATTACGATCGATAGCGAGGCGTCGCTCAAGGGGCTTCGTAACGCCTTTCTTTTCAGCTACAAACGCCAGGGAGCGTCTCAGTCATCAAACTAGTCTTTCGGAAATATGTTGACCTCTAACCATCTCATTCGTTCCACTGCTGCGGCTCTTATGCTCGCCGCTTTTTGTATCACTGGTCTTGGCCAAATGTCGCGCAAACCTTCGCCGACCCGCGAGCCAAAAGGAGCGATGGACAAGACTCCGGATTCGAGCAAGAATTCGCTCTCGAAGATCGCATCGCAGAAAGATTTCGATTCGATCCGCCGCGTCTATTACAGCGGAACGCCGTACGCGATGCCGCATGCGATGTTCGTCATCGACCGTCGTGCCCGGAACAAGGTTTACTTCGTCAATTCGCAAAGATTCCGTTTTCACAAGGATTTCCTGTTTGCCTCGTATCTCATCCCGCGAGGTGCCGACGTTTTTAAGCCGATCTATGTCGATCAGGACCGCCGGTTCATAGTTGGAACGATCGCCTGGCAAAAGACGGTTGATAAATTCACATGGGAACTCTACGAAGGCGATCTCGGATCTTCTGAGATAATTAAAGCCGCCAACGACGCGATCAATAAAGGATTTTTCCAAAAGGTTTACTATAAACCGAACTCGATCCGGCAAGAAGACGCGTCGTCATCGATCGGCATAGATCGTGTCTTGCAGGACGAACTTAACCGCAATCAAGAGTATCTCGCGCTGAACACCGGTAAAGCTGTCGGGCGAATTCATATCATTGACAAGCTCGACGATACGGTAGAGATCGGTGATAACGAGATAATCGTGCTGCGCGATCTACCGCTCAACCTGCCGCCCGTCCGTGGCGTGATCGTCGCCAAGCCATCGTCGCCGCTCTCGCACATCAACATTCTTGCCAAAGGCTGGAACATCCCGAATGTCTACATCAAAGACGCGGATAAATTGCTTCGCGAATACGACACCTTCGTTTACCGGCTCGATGCAGATCTGACCGACTATAAGCTCGTCCCGGCGTCTCTCGACGAGCTCAAAACTTCGTTCATATCGCCCGATCAGCAAGTTCCGCCCGCCGATCTCAAGACAACCAAACTACTCGGCCTAAAAGAAATGCGGAAAAAAGACAGCATCGCTTACGGCGCAAAATCTGCCAATTTGGGTGAAATGCTCAATTCAAAACTCACGAGTATCACGGTTCCCGATGGATTTTCGATTCCCTATCACTGGTACGACAAATTCATGAAGGACAACAAGCTCAACGATATTATCGAGGAGCTGATGGACACCAACGAATTTGTCCATAATCCACGCATTCGCCGACAAAAGCTTGAGGAATTTCGACGTTCGATCCAAAACGGTACCTTCGATCCCGAACTCCGCAAAGAGGTCATCTCAAAATGGAAAACGCAGCTTGGCGGTAAACCGGTGTTTGTCCGCAGCTCATCCAACTCTGAAGATCTGCCGAATTTCAGCGGAGCCGGACTTTATTCAAGCGTCGCGAACGTGATCGAGGAAGACAAACTGATCGAGGCGGTTAAGAAAGTCTGGTCTTCACTGTGGAATTTTCAGGGCTACGAGGCACGCGTTCGCAATTACGTCAGCCAAACCGACGTTTACATGTCAGCCCTCGTCCAGATCGGCATCGATATGGAAAAAGGCGGTGTGATGATCACAAAAGATCCATTCGACGAGCGAAACCGCAACGCCGTTTACATCAGCGCGGTCTGCGGGCATAATTCAAAAGTCGTCGATAACGTCGGAATTCCGGAGCAGATCCTGTTCAACCCGAAGTCGAATTCCGTGATCGTCATGACGCTCTCGCAGCAGGAAAATGCTCTTGCGTTTGACGCAAACGGCGACCTCAAAGAAACTGTCGATAAATGTGCCGGAGCCAAAAAGCGGGTCCTAACCGACCTGCAGGCCCGCAACCTTGCGAAGGCCGCGATCAGTATTCGAAGTGCATTTGGCGGAAAAAAAGAGCAGGATATCGAATGGGGCATCTTGAATGATAAGATCTTTGTCGTCCAATCGAGACCATATATCGACAAAAAATAACCCTGGTTTGATCCTAAGAAAAGGAATACGTAAATGAAATTAGCAATTATCTGTCTGGCTGCCTGTTTTGCTTTTGGCTGCAACGCCGCGAAACCCGTCGTCCAAAGCAATAACAGCGCGACCGTAACGAAATCACCTGAAAAATCGCAGACCGCGATTGCACATTCGTCTGAAAATCAGACACCAGCTCAAACGGCACCGCCTGCATCGGGCGAAAAGTCGAAGTGGACCGCGAGCGGCGACCCGATTGATACGACAGCATTCGATTCGGCGATCATGGCGGCCGAAAAAGCCGCTGGCGGCAAGCCTGCAAAAGCTCTAGGCGACGCATATTACAAACGTGCCGTCGCCCTCACCGAGGCCCGTCAGTATGCTTCGGCTCTCGGCGATTACCGCCGGGCAGTCAAAAATGACCCGGCGAACGCCGAGGCAAAAGACTGGATCGACAAGATCATCATGATCTACGACGGGCTGAATAAATCCTCGCCAAAAGAAGGCGAAGAACCGCCGCCGCTGCCGTTCAAAAAGTAATTGGAACGCCGGCATCCTTCCGGCACGATGCAGCGAAAACGCAGGCGGACAGGATGCCCGCTCTCCGGTTAACTAGACAAAACACGGGAGCCGTCACTAAACTATCTCTTTTGTGTTTACACGCATTTTTTAACATAACGGAGATCCGATAAGTATTTATGGCACTTTCAGCAAACGATATTAGAAAGGGAATGGTAATCGTGCACGAGGGCGTGCCGGTCAGAGTAATGGAATTTCACCACCACACGCCGGGCAATCTGCGGGCGATGGTCCAGGCTCGCCTGCGAAACCTGCTGACCGGAAACTCCTTCGAATATCGCTTTCGTTCAAACGACACGCTCGAAAAGGTAACGCTCGATCAGCAGAAAATGGAATATCTCTATTCCGACGGCTCGCATCACCATTTCATGAACAATGAAAATTACGAGCAGGTTGCGCTGACCGAGGACGAACTCGGCGACGCGGCCCAGTGGTTGATGCCGGGACTGATCATCGAGGTCGAGTTTTACAACGGCACACCGATCGGCGTTGAACTGCCTGCGACAATGGATCTAACCATTACCCGCACCGATCCGCCTCTAAAAGGAGCGACCGCCTCGAATTCAAACAAACCCGCAACCCTCGAAAACGGGGTTACGGTCTCGGTCCCACCCTTCATTCTTGAAGGCGAAAAGATCCGCGTTAACCCGACCGAGGCAAAATATCTCGAAAGGGTTAAATAATTAGATTTAGAGTACGCAGAGTGCCAGAGTTACAGAGTTAAGGAATTTAGGCGTATTAGACGTTTTCCTACACTGAAACTCTGGCACTTTGGTACTCGGAACTCGTTTAGCGATGTTTTTTCTTTACAGCATTCTACTTACTCTCGCTTCTATCGTGCTGCTTCCGCAGTTCGTTTTTGACGCGATATTTAAGGGTAAATATGCTGCGGGCTTCAAACAGCGGCTCGGTTTTACTCCAACGCTTGTATCCGATGGACGAAAGGTTGTGTGGCTGCACTGTGTCTCGGTCGGCGAAACGAACGCCGCACGGCCGCTTGCACTCAAGATCAAAGCCGATTTCCCCGATTCACGGCTCATCATCTCGACCACAACCAGAACTGGCCAAAAACTTGCAAAAACGGCATTTGCCGACGTCGCCGAGCTGGTTTTCTACTTCCCGTTCGACTGGAAATCGACTGTTCGCCGCTCGCTTAAGCGCCTTTCACCATCGGTTGTTCTGTTGATGGAGACCGAGCTCTGGTTCAATTTCATTCGGGAAACGAATCATTTCGGTGCAACTCTGGCGATCGTTAACGGACGGCTTTCGGAACGTTCTTTCCGTCGATACAATTACATCAAAAATTTCATGCACCGCATCCTCGCATACCTCGACCTTGCCCTGATGCAGGAAAATGCGGACGCGACGCGGTTGATGAAGATCGGGATCAGGGCGATCAAGGTCAAGGTGACCGGCAACTTGAAATTCGATCACGACCTGGATGATCAGGAAACAAGTCTGACGTCCGAATTACGTGAACGTTTCGGCACATCGCCTGACGCGCCGCTCGTCATCGCCGCCAGCACCCATTCGCCCGAGGAAATTTACATTCTCGAAGCTTTCAAACAGGTATGGAAAACATCAACGGTAAAGCTTCCACGGCTCATGATCGCACCGCGTCACCCCGAGAGATTCGCTGAGGTTGCGGCGCTCGTCGCAAAAACGGGCTTTTCGTGGACGCGAAGGTCCGCTCCGCCATCGGAAAACGATAAAGCCGCCGAGATCATCCTGCTCGACAGCATCGGCGAACTTCGTTCAGCGTATCCGCTTGCCGAGATCGTCTTTGTCGGCGGCAGCCTGATACCGCACGGCGGCCAGAGCATTTACGAACCTGCGGCGGCTGGAAAGGCGATAATTACTGGCCCGCACACCGCTAACTTTACCGCGGCCGTTGGTGAATTTTTCGAAAAAGACGCGTTAATTCAGCTTCCCAAACTCGCGGATAAAGAGATCCTGCCAAAACTCGTCGATACTTTCAGCGACCTGCTTGCCGACGAAAAACGGACCGCCGAACTCGGAATGAACGCTCTCACGGTCATGGACCACAATCGCGGAGCGGTCAACCGCACGGTCGAATATCTCGCTCCGCTGCTCAAACCCGCCGAACCGCAATGATCTTCGTCTTCTACTTTTTCGCCGCGATTTTGGTACTCCTGAGCGTCAAATCGCTGCTCGGCGGCATCGAGTATCTGCGATTTTTCGAGACGGAATTAGCAAAACCGCGATCGGAATTCACGCCGTTCGTAACGGTTATCGCACCTTGTCGCGGCCTCGACCCGGAAATTGACGTTAATCTGAAAGCCCTTTTCGAGCTGGATTACCCGGCCTACGAGATTATTTTTGTCGTTGACGATGCCGGCGACCCGGCGGTGGCAGTCATTAATGAAGTTTTAAACCGCCGGGACGCCGGGACGCTGAGAGAAACGAAGCAAGCGACCGGTGAGAGCTTTTCTCTTACCTCTGCGTCTCAGCGTCTCAGCGGTAAACATGAGAGAGCCAAGCTAGTAATCGCCAACAAAGCAAAAACCTGTAGCCAAAAAGTCGAAAACCTCCGTGAAGCCGTACTCCACGCATCCCAAGATTCAAAAGCTTTCGCCTTCGTCGATTCCGATGCTCGTCCGTCATCCGAATGGCTGCGATCTCTTATCGCTCCGCTCGCTAATGAAAATGTCGGTGCGGCGACCGGTTATCGATGGTTCATCGCAAAAAAACCGGGCCTCGCATCCGAACTTCGCTCCGCCTGGAACGCCTCGATAGCGACGGCACTCGGCCCCAATACAAAGTCAAACTTCTGCTGGGGCGGCTCGATGGCGATTCGCCGCGACACGTTTGATCGACTTAATATGCGTGATCGATGGGTAGGCACGCTGTCCGACGATTTTGCGGTCACGCGAGCGATGAACGAGGCAGAACTGCCGATCGTTTTCGTTCCCCGGGCTCTGACAGCGTCGGTGGAAGATTGCACTTTCGCGCAAATGCTGGAGTTCACGACGCGGCAGATGAAGATAACGCGTGTTTATGCGACTCAATTATGGGTTTTGTCATACTTCGGCGCGACTTTATTCAACGTCGTGATGATCGCAGCACTCCTGATCGCGATCCTGAACCAGCCAAACAGTGTGCCGTTTTACATCGCCGTTGCGACCCTCTTGATCGTCATCATTTGCAGCACTGGAAAAGCCTGGCTGCGGCTGACCGCAGTAAAACTCGCTTTGCCGCAGCATCACAAAGCACTGAAAAAGCAGTTCTTTTTGCAGAATACTTTGTGGATCGTTACACCCGCGATCTTCCTCTATAACTGCGTTGCAGCTAGCCTTTCGCGGCGGATGACATGGCGCGGGACCGTTTACGAATTGAAATCACCGACCGAAACTGTCATTATTGCGGATTAGCGTAATGACCGAACCGAAGCTTACAGAAGAAACCCCGCGATCGCCATACGAACTCTGGCCGGACGAAACCGCGCCGTTTAACGCGGTTCAAAACGAATCGGCTTTTGCTGCGTCCGAACCGCCGCCATACGACAACCCGTTCGGCGTTCCCGTCGAAAAAGAAGGCGATGTGAAATTCGACGCGCCTTTCGAGGCTCCGTTCGTTCCCGTCGCCTACACGCCCGAAACGACCGAGCAAACCGTACGCAATAACGGGCTCGCCTTCTCGATCGGTGTCGTGTTTGTCGTATCGGTGATATTCATGATGTTCGTCGGGTGGGGAGCCGACCTTTTGCTTGGCAGTTCGCCTTACGGCCTTGTCGCCGGCATTGTTCTGGGCTCGATCATCGGTTTTATTCAGTTTTTTAGAATTTCTTCGCAAATGTTCGCTACAACTAAGCCCGACCCCGATCACCGCCCGCTGCTTACGCGAAATGACGACGAATAACGAGAAAGTCGTTGGCCCGCACCAGGATGCGGAATGATGATTTCGCCTGTTTCACAGGTTTTGGCCAAAAACCGCATCGACGGGTCATGTCCTGATCTTGTGGTGCTGGATGTGTGTCTGGCTCGACCCCTTTGAATTGTCAATTGTAAATTGGTCGATTGTTAATTGGGTGGTTGCATATAACTACCAATTAACAATTTTCCAGTTTACGATTGTCAATTAAATTCAAGGACTACTTTTCGACACCACAAGATCAGGACACACTGCATCGACGACCGTGGTGATTGAATTCTTGACATTTGTGCAATTTTGTGCTATCATTGAAACGTTTATTCTATTCACTCAGGGCGAGTCAGTAAACTTATAGGAGGACAAACCATCAAAAAGTGTCAACTTTTTTCAGGACGGGTCATCTTACATTGTCTTACAAAAGTTTTTTAAAAAAATCGGAAAACCCAAGCAAAACGCGATGTAATTAGTTGGAAACAAAAGAGTTATTTGTCCCACGAGACCCGTGGGACAAGCGTGGGACAAGATGGGACAAAACAATCGGGGTTTTCCGTGCAAATTATTGTGAAGATTGGATTTAACAGAAAGGAGGCTCATTTTCCCGCATTATCATTGATTTGCGGTACGCTTTGCGTGAGAATTGTCACATGGCGATAAACACATTCAAATACCTGCTTCCCGGATCGATCCGCGATGAAGTATCGACTGCGGCTGCCGCGTGGCAAACCGAAAGTAAGATCTCAAGGCTTTGGGCAAAAGACGCTTCCGTGTGGACAAATGACGATGAAGCAAAATGGCTCGGCTGGCTGCATGTGGTTGAAGAGCAACTCGCTCTCGCCGGGAGCTATCGATTACTGCACGACGACATCGTTGCCGCGGGCTTTACCGACGTTCTGCTGATGGGAATGGGCGGTTCGTCGCTGTGCCCTGAGGTGTTGGCGATGACCTTTGGCAAGGCAAATTTTCACATTCTCGACTCGACCGTTCCAGCTCAGGTGAAAACGGTTGAGGATAAACTCGATCTGACAAAAACACTGTTCATCGTCGCCAGCAAATCAGGCTCGACGCTTGAGCCGAATTGTTTCAAACAGTATTTTTTCGAACGTGTTTCGGAGAAAGTCGGAGCGAAAAATGCCGGCAAACAGTTCGTCGCGATCACAGATCCGGGCTCGAAGATGGAGCAGATCGCCAAAGACGACGGCTTTCGTCATATTTTCTACGGCAAGCCGGAGATCGGCGGGCGATTTTCGGCACTTTCGGCGTTTGGAATGACGGCAGCGGCCTCGATGGGGCTTGATGTCGAGGCGTTTCTGACGAGTTCGGCGGAAATGGTCGAGGCGTGTAAAACCACCGACCCGAACTCAAATCCCGGAGCGATCCTCGGCCTGATCCTCGGCGTTTGCCACGCTCACGGCCGCGATAAGCTAACCATTTTCACCACACCCGAGATCCACGATGTCGGAGCCTGGCTCGAACAGCTCGTTGCCGAATCGACCGGAAAGAAGGGCGTCGCGATCATCCCGGTTGACCGGGAACCGTTCGTTTGGAGTCCCGCCTTTAGGCGGCCTGACATGGGGCCGCCTAAAGGCGGGACTCCAAACGGCTATGGAGACGACCGCGTTTTTGCGTTCCTGACCGTGATTGGCAACGACAGTCTCGATTCACAATACTCAGCCGTAACGAACGCAGGACATCCGGCGGTGCGGATCGAGCTGAATTCGATAGACGATCTGGGCCAGGAATTTTTCCGCTGGGAATTCGCGACTGCCGTCGCAGGTGCCGTTATGCAGATCAACCCGTTCAACCAGCCCGACGTCGAATCCGCCAAGATCGAGGCACGCAAGATCACCGACGAATACGAGAAAACGGGCTCGCTGCCACCGGAAGAGCCGTTCTTTTCAGCCAATGGCGTCTCACTGTTTTCGAGCGAAGAATACATTGCAACGCTCAACTCAACTGTTGATTTTCCATCGATCGAAAACTATCTGAACGCCCACATCGGCCAGATCGTCGCGAACGACTATATCGCCCTGCTCGGCTATGTCGAAATGAACGCCGAAAACGAAAAGCTGCTCGCCGAGATCCGCAAAACCGTCCTCGAACGCACCCACGCGGCCACCTGTCTCGGCTTCGGCCCGCGTTTTCTCCACTCCACCGGCCAGGCCTACAAGGGCGGCGGCAACAACGGTGTCGTGCTACAGATCACGTCCGACGACGCATCAGATCTAGTGGTTCCCGGGCAAAAGTATACGTTCGGAGTGGTCAAAGCCGCCCAGGCACGCGGCGATTTTCAGGTGTTATTAGATCGTGGACGGCGAGCATTGCGGGTTCATTTGGGAGCGAAGGTATCGAGCGGCCTCAGCGAGATCCTCGACGCAATTAGCTGATGCCTTCCTTTGCGTACTTTGCGGTTAGGCGAGAGAATTTCCCGCAAAGTCGCCAAGTAGGCAAAGAACGCAAAGTGGAGTCCGAGGATCGTTCTTGTTTCATGAAATTAAGAATACGGAAAATCGAATTCGTTTTTCTCACTATGGTCTTCCTCGCCGTTAGCGGCTACGCACAAAACATAAAGATCGGCTCGATCCAAGCCCGGCTTTTCTACGAGAATACGGGAACATTTTCAGAAAATGTCCTGACGAACAAGGGTTTTGACCTTTGGAATACGCCGTTTGATTGGGTTTATTCAACGTTCGTGACGGTCGAGATTGATGGAGTGCCGAAATATCTGAAAACCAATCGGCAGATCGAATTGACGGCAAAGTACATCCCGTTCGACGGCGGTCAACGGTCGATAACCTTCCGCCAAACCGAAATGATCCGCAACGGCTCAGAAACCGGCAAGGCTTACGCTGGTTTTTGGATAAAGAACGTGGGCTGCGAACCCGTATTTCTCACGGCTCGTATGGCCGGGCGGAAACGGGCTGTTAAAACCAAGATCAATTTTGGTTGTGGTGAGTAAATCGGAACGGGGCTATTGCACCTTCAACAAATGCGTCTGTATTTGCTGTTGATTGATCGTCGCATTCAAAGCTCCGGATATAACATCTGCCGGGGCGATCGTTGTTTCGATGTGGGTTGTGCGGTTGGCTGAGGTTATGGGTTGGGCGAGCGAGAGTTGGTAGGTTGCGGGTGTGTTGCTTTGGTTCCAGACGCGGGCGACGATGCCGCGGGTTATGCCGTCTTCGGCGGGTTTTAGGC
Source organism: Pyrinomonadaceae bacterium (assembly GCA_040080065.1). GTDB lineage: Bacteria > Acidobacteriota > Blastocatellia > Pyrinomonadales > Pyrinomonadaceae > OLB17. The sequence continues at coordinate 37,053 of JBEBJB010000014.1, read as the reverse complement.
TCCAGAGCAGGACGTTTGGGTTTGTGATGTTGAGGAACGAGAAGGTGTTCGCGGCGTACGCACGGGTTTGTGTTCCCGTGCCTTCGATCATTCCGGCGACGAGAGGGTTTTGGTGTTCGAGTGCGAATTTCATCGCTGTCGTCTGGTCAAACGCGCCGTGCGTCGAGAGGGCAAATCGCTGCAAAAAGTACGAATCGCCGCCCTGATCGGGAATGCCCAGCGTCGGGCCGCTGGTTTGGCCACCGGCGAGGACGTTGATCTGCGGGCGTGTGGTGTCGAGCGAATTAAGTTCGCTGTCGCCGTATTTCATGAAATAGTTATCCCAGTTCGAGATCGTCACGCCGAAATTGTTGACCGCTCCGTCGCTGATGTCGGCAAAGTGGTTCATCGTCAGCCAGTCGTAACGAGCGTTTCGTGGTGCGTAGTGGCCGCCGTTGGCGAGAAGCTTGGCACGGATCACGGCCCCGACCTCTTCGTGCCACATGTCGGGCGAGTTGATGTCGAACGAGTAATTCCAGGTCTTCACATCGCTGAAATTCTCGGTGATCTCGTTACTGATATCGACGCGGTTTATCCCGCGAAAGAGCGTGACACGCGTGATGTGCCTGACCGGGCTTTCGGAATACGCCATCAGAGTCGTGCTGACCGGCCCAGAGCTTTCGACCGTTACATTGCCGCTGCGGTCGCCGCCGAGATCGTTGACGACCTTGCCGTCGATCTGCCTGACGGTCTCGCGGTTGCCGCGCGTTTTGTCGATCAGGCTCGTGATCGCTCCGTCGGGGGTGAGCGTGAGTTTGTAAAATTCGTTCTCGGCAGTCGCTCCGTTTACGGTAGCAGCCGGGCCGTTTGTCGTATCCGTTCCGGGACGAATCTCAAAAACCTTGTATCCGGCGGATGGAATGTTGGTCGCGAGAACCCGCAGAACGGTCTTCACTCCCTGACGGATGATCTGCGACGGCACTTCGAGTCCTGTTGTGACGTCCACCGCCTTAGCTTTCCGGGTGAACGGCCCGAGCGTTACGTCGGCAAAATCGGTCCGCGTCCAACTCGACGGGTTGAATACGTAAAAATGCTGTTCCGTGCCGGTTCGCGAGATGCGGCGGCCAAGTTCGTAGCGAGCGTCGTTGTAGAGATCGTTGACGTAGGATGTGATGTTCTTTTCAACCGAGCGGCTCCAGTTTGCCCTCGTTTCTCTCGAAATTATCGGGCTGTCCGCCGTCCAGTTATGTTCGAAATAGAGCCCGAAATCAATCATCGCGTCATCGCGAGCAATGGTTCGCTCAGTCATGAATGTCGGATCATCGAGCGAAACGAGCGTCGCCATCGCCTCGGCACTTCGGAGCTTTTCGGCGGCACGCTTTACCCGCGACGAAACCTCGGGCATCGATGCGACAAGGATGTCCCAGTCGTTACCAAACGCGGCGGAGAAGGTTTCGAGACCCGAACCGTGATTCGTCTCAAAATCTTTGAAAAAATCTTCCTGGTTAGAAACGATGATGCGGCGGTTCGGATTCGAATTTTGCTGAGCTATGTTAACAAATTCGTCGCTGGTGTATTGCAGATCGTCCCAACCCGCGCCGAATGCTCCGACGACCGGATATGGGTATTTATTGCGAAAGGTCGTGTTATTTTCGGCAAACAGGATCGACTGCATCGGGTCGAACGCCTCGGCATAGCCGCCGAACATTTGATTGGTCGTGAGCTGCGACTGCCATTTCATCAGCACTTTGCTGCCGTCGCGCCCGCCCGCGTAGTAGATCTCGCGGTCGCGATTATTGAGTCCCGGAATGTCGGTCGCGCAGTTGCAAACGCCTTTCCAACTGTATTTTGCACCGGAGCCCGACCAGAGCGATGAAAGCCCAAGCGGCACGGTCTGATCCTCCATCGCGAGGGCGATCGGGAATTTCACATCATGACGCCGCTCGATCAGCCCCGGATAATACATTCCGCGAAGAACCGTCTCAGCCGGTGCGCCGCCTTGAACCAGGACCAACGGATTGAGAGCCACGCTCATGTGGTCGTCGCGTATGCGCGACAGAAAACGTTCAAACTGCTGCGGCGTGCGGTTCTTTTCATATTCCCGCATCCACAGGCTGCCGTCGCAGTTCCAACGCATCTGCGTGTCGGACGGGTTATTCTGCGTCGCGTCCATCTTGTCGAGGTAATAGTCGATCATCGTCAGAAACGACTGGCGATATGTCACGTCATCGGCGATCCAAAAGTAATCCGTATGATCGTCGGGCGCAATATAAAACCGCTTCTGAGCCGGCACGCTCGAAAAAGCGAAAAGGAAGAGGAACAAAATGCCCAACAAACCGAATTTTTTTAATCCTGCAGCAACCGTCATACAAGTCTTGCGAAGGGAATGGGCCGTAACGCCCTTTTGAATAAACTGGCATAAATGCAGAATTTCCAGCTAAGTAACCGATTACCTGCCGGATGTGCTCTGTCTGCTTATGTTTAGGCGTTCAAAATGGTTATACTACCAAGGTCGCGCCTTTTGCTCGTCAGTTTTTATGCAAAGCGAGAATTTCCTACAATCCGATTTAACGCCGCCCGAACTCCCCGCTGCCCGGTCGCGATCTAACAAAACAAAGATTCTTATCTGGATACAGGGAATTACGTTTTTGCTGGGATTGGTGCTGCTCGCATTTGTAATTTACAAGATCGGATATCACAAGATTCTGGATTCGCTTTCGGCGGTCGGCTGGGGCTTTCTCGCCGTGCTTGCTCTCAATGTAACACGTCACTTCTGCCGTGCAGCAAGTTTATATTTGGCTATCGAGCCTGAACACCGCAAAGGACGCTATATAAACGTCGTCGCGGCAAGGTTCGGCGGCGAAGCGGTCAACTTTTTCTCGTTCGCCGGGCCGTTTCTGGGTGACGCCACAAAAGCCATGCTGCTGAAGAGAAATCTGCCGCTGACGCACGGAGCTTCGGCCGTAATCATCGATAACATTCTCTATTATCTGACAGTAATTCTTGTAATTCTCGTCGGTGTCGCGATCCTTGTCTCGGCCTTCGGATCGGGTGCAAATGGGATCGAAAATGCTCTGATCCTGATAGTCGTATTCTCGGTCATCGGTTTTATCAGTCTCTCGCTCGCGATCAAATATCGCGTAACACCGCTTACCTCAATTCTTAGAACGCTCGAAAAACGCAGCGTTTCTCCGGGATTTCTATCGCGAAAACAGCATCATATCCTCGATGTCGAGAAAAATGTTTTTCAGTTCTACCACGACCGCCGGGCAGATTTTTTTAAAGTTTTTGGGATCAGTTTAGGCGTCCACGCACTGAGTGTGGCAGAAGTATTTCTCGCGTTAAAATTCCTCGGCTACGACGCGTCAGCCTCGACGTCGCTGATCATTGAGAGCCTGACGAAAGTGATCAATGTTGCCTTTAGCTTCGTACCGGGAACGATCGGCGTGTATGAGGGCGGAAACGCCATTATCCTGCAAATGCTGGGTTATACAACTGCGGTTGGCGTCTCACTTGCTCTTGTGAGACGCGGGGCGATCCTCTTTTCGACCACCGTTGGGTTGATCGTTCTGTTGTGGCGTGGCGCCGCACGCGGGGCGAAACATCTGGCGAAAACCGACGATTGATCATTTCGACGAACCTGTTATTTCCTTTACTACCCTTCCGGGAAAGCGCCTAAAACCTCGCTGCCTCATTTCATCATTCGGCTGATTATCATCATCGATCTTTCCCATCAATTTGAGCAGCGTCGGCATAAAGCTGAGGCTGTCGTACGGCCGTTCGACGGCAAGGCCGCGTGGTATGCCGGTGCTCGCTCCGCCCGCGATCATAAAGGTCGAGTTGGTGGAAATGCGGAAGAACGAGCCATGATTACCGCCCGGATTAAAACCGCGGACGTCAAAATTCCAGTGGTCATTGGCGAGAATCAACAGATCCGCCTCGGTCAAATGACGCTGACGCTGACGAAAACGCTGGATCAGCTTATCATCGGCCGAGGCATCATCGTTGCCAAAAACCGGATGGCGGTCGAGCTGCTCGTTGAGGCCGATTATCGCGTTTGAGTAAAAGCATTTATGCGAGGCGTCGAGCCATTCGAGCTCGGTATGCCATTCGCTGAGCCACGCCGCACGGACCGAGAGCGGAACTCCGAAATTATCGTCCTCAAGATACTTAAGCGGAAAACCCGTTGCCCATTCTTTTGTTTGAAAGGTCGTTTTTCCGGTCGAATCCTGCTGTAAACGAGCAACCGGCAAATACCTGTACGACCTGACTCCATCAGCATTTTCGGACGTTAATAGCACCGCCTGTTTTTCAAGCCCACCAAACAGCCATATCGGATCTTCGGTCGGTTTAATCCCGGCGGGGAGCGAATCTGTCACCGATTCGAGCGGGATGCGAACCGCTACAAAATCTACCGGGCGATTGCTCACGCCAGTTTGGACGTTATTCCGCACCCGCTGACCATGCAGCAGGTCAAAGTAATTTACGCGGGCAAAAGTGCGGTCGAGGTCGAGCCTTTTGCTCGAATTCAGAGTCAAACCTTCGGAAGACAGGCCGACGACATAGTTTTGCAGCTGATTGATCGAATTTGAATCGCCCATCGCTCCCGGAGCGATCAGATCGGCGATCTCGCCTTTTTTTGGATCGAAAGCGTCACGGCGAAGTGCCGCGAGATTTCTGAGCGTAGCCGCGTACTTTCGATGATCTGCCTCGGTTTCGACCGCGATCCCGGTCAAAGCCGCAAGCCTTGTGGCTTCCTTATCGACGCCGCGGGCCGACTCATCAGTCGTAAATTTTTTTGGCTGAGCAGCGACTATTTTCTGCTTTACCTCGATCCAGCGGTGCAGGGCTCCAAGCTCTTCGTTGACCTGATCAACGGTTTGACGCCATTCGGCCCGGTGCTCGTCGATGATGTCAAAAAACGCGTTAGTGACTGCCTTTCGCACTTCCGGCGAGAGATCTTCGTGGCGAAGCTGCTGCAAGAGAATGTGCAGCATATTCAGGTCACTGTTGCGCAGGTGGATGGACGATCGTTCGTTGCCATCGAAATCAAGCAGAGCGGTCGCATAGTCGTTCGATTCGCCCTTTAGGTAATACGAATTTTCCGATGCGTTTTTAATAAGCGTCACGAGCGGGTTGATCCCTTTGATCGAATAATCCAGCATCAAACGCCGCTTTGTAATGACGTGATGGCCGCCGCCGGCTGTGCTTCCGAGCAGCCTTACGAGGTTAAATCCCTGACTGTAAACCTTTTCGTCGGAGTTGAATCCGTGATCCGAGACCAAAACCAGAGCCGTTTCGGACGCCCGTTGAGATGACTGGATCGCGACCCAGAACTTTCCGATCAGCCGGTCCAGGTCTTTTAGCGTTGTCAGGCGTGAAGCCGGATCATTATTGTGATGAGAAACGTGGTCGAACGAACCGTCGAAATAGTCGTAATAATCGATGTCCTGGCGCTTGACCACCTTGCCCAGGATGTCGCGTTCGGCCTGATCGACCGTTATCTTGCGGAAATTTAGACCGATCGTCCATTCGTCGATAAAATCACTCGGCGTGCCCGGATACAGTTTTACAAATCCGCTCGCCAGCACATCCCAGCTATTTCCCCGCTGATAAAGCTGTCCGCTCGTATAGCGGTGCTCGTAGTCAAAGGCGTCGGTCAGAACTGGTATCCCAAGCTGGTCCATAACCTCCATCGCTGGCATGTCGGCCTTCTTGCTCAGTCCATATTTGATGTAATAGGGGATAAAATTCAGATAGTCATACGCGTGAAGCGTATAGCGGTCGTATTCAACATTGCCCTTGATCTGTAGATGCTGGCCCGAATCGAGCTGGCCCCACGACGGCCCCGAAAGGCTCATGCCGCGTGTGTAAAAATTAGGGACACGCGTGCCGCCCTTGTAAAAAACCTCTTCGAACCACGGCAGGATCGATTTGCCCGTAACGGGATCTTTCTGCTTTACAAAACGGTCGACGTAATGGGCCGGCAAACCGTCTATCTTTACAATTACCACCCGTTTGACCTGGCTGCTCGCATCGTGCGCGAAACCCGCCAAAAACAGGAGCGAAAGACACACGCAAAGGGCTTTGGATCTGAACGTCATCTGTATCTACTTTTTGGAGAGGCTCAATTTGACGCAATATTCGCGATCAAGCGGGCGTCGCTTACCGACATACGCTGGCCTTCTTTGAGCGCGAGCCGCAGATATTCGGCTGAGGTGTTTCGCCAGCGGTCTTCGACTCTGGAATTCTTGTAAATCGCAAGCAGCTCTTTCTTCGCCGCCGAGCTGTTGATACGGTAAAGCCCCATCAGGCAGAGCGTCTGAATATCGTCGTCCCGGCTGATCGAAAATATCTTGGCAAGCGCACGCGTCGTTTTTTCCTGTGCCGCCGAGCCGTTGTGTGAAACGAAGGAAAGCGATACCTTGATCGCGTCGGGCCGGCTGTCGATCTCGGGATCGGCAGATGTGAAAGCAACCTCGCGAAGGAATCGTTCGTGATAATCCAATTGCCGCCGCGTATCAAGCTCTGCCATCAACTCGGGCGAAGACGTTTCGCGATGCGTGTAGAGCCCAAATGAGAACAGGTGTCCCAACGCAAATAAAGCCCGTGTTTTGCCGTTGTGCTTGAGTTTGGTCATCTCCTCGCGTCGGTCGTTCGCGATGGTTTTTGGCAGTCCTTCGGGATCGGCCGCGTAGGCCATCAGATTCTTGTACTGAGCATGGGCGAGCCGCGCCTCGACCTCTGCGTCGTTTTGCAGCGGGTTCAGCGTGGCCGATTCAACACGGTCGGAAATCTCTGCCTTAAACCCGTTATCAAGCGAATCATCGAGAGAAACCAGAAGCTTTAACTGAGCGTACGACCGAAGCCTTGAGGCCTGATTGAGATCCGCTCCTCGACGCCCGGTCGCAAAATCATAAACAAAGCGGCCCACAAAGAACGGCAGGCCGCCAAACGCGGACAGCGAGAGCACGTTGCCCGTCAGGTCGTTTAGCACGCGGCGTGACATCTCACGAAACTTCGGGTTGCCGTTGTCACGAAAATCGACGAGAATAACCGGCACTTTGGGATGATCGAGGCCATACAGGGCCAGTGGGATCATCGTTTTTGGATGAGCGTTCGGCGTATCGGGCTCGACCTGCCGATCCTCGTCATCGTACCAGCGGACCTCGGAATATCCCTTCCAATTCGCAAGCTTTCCGTCGTCCCACGGGTTCTTGATGTTCAGGAACCTCCGGTCAAATTTGCGGCCTTTATTGGCCTGTAGGTCCGACGCCGAAACCCAAACGATCGCGTGCCGGGCCGAGCCGTCAGGCATTTCGAGCGGTTCAAAATAGAGTCCCTGAGCTTCGGAATACTGTCTGAGCAGTTCCCAGTTGTGACCGCGATAGTCGCGCATCATCCCGGTTTCCTTGTCGTAAACGCGGCCCAGATTCTCGCTCTGCATGTGCCAACCGAGCGGCTTTTCGGTCAGGAAAAGGCGGGCCTGAATGTCTTTTAACTCGGTGTCGGTCAGAACCTTTTCGCCTTCCATTTCCTGATAAAGCGAGAGCACCGCAGCGGCGGTGGCGATGCCCGAACGCCGGTAATCCGTCTTATTCTGGCGATATTGCAGGGTCGATGCCTTTAATCCCACCCCGATATCATCGAAAATGAGCCGCTTGAAAATGGTCCAGAAAACCTGGTTCCACATCGCCTTGCCCGACCGGTTCAGGTCGATCACGGGCGGCGGCGGTTCGGTGCCGATGTTGTTCTTGTTGGTCGTGCGAGTATAAAGAAACGGAATGAAGGCGGAAGCTTTTTGGGCAAAAGTCGGCTTGGTGTATGTCAGCATCCAGACGTATCGCAGGCGGTCGTTTTCGGTTTTGCCGTCGCCAAGCGTATCGCGAAGCACGCTCACGAGAGGAATTTCGCTGACCGGGCCCGGCATCGGGCCATCATGAAAAGTGCGCTTGGCGAAGATCGTGATAAGCTCCGACCCGCCCGCAACCGGCGTCTTTTCAACCCGGAATCCCGAGTTTTCCTCCGACTTGTTGAGATCTCTTGATTCAGGAAAACCGCTTACGACCTGAGCATTTATATCTAACCTGATGCCCGCAAGCATCATCGCAAACAAAACGAAGGCGACCGTGAAGAATCGTACGGGCCGAGCTTTATATTGGATATTGGTCAACTTCATGGCCGGAATACTCAAATATTTACCACTGTAACGGCTTTTTTATGTCGGTAAAGTGCATTTTGAGAGCACGATGTTTATACAATTAGTGGTTCTGATGCAAAAACGCGCTGAAAAGTTCGATATTGAAATCAGGCTGTCATACGCGTTCGGTACATCGTGAGAGCCTCGACCGCCGCAACGCCGAGGCCGTTAAGCAGCAAAATGTGAACGAATCCGCCCTTACCGAGCAGAACCAAAACCAGCCAGATCATCAGCAAAAGAGCTGCGATTATTTTCAACACGACTCCAGACCGCCCATCAACATCAATTCGCTTACGCAAAACATCCTAGATAATAACACGGATTTAACACGGATGTCATAGGTTTTTGACAGTGGCGAAGGCAATCGGATACTCTGCAAATTCAGCTTTTGCTTCGACTTATGGTTTGGACACGGCCGCTATTTACCGGTCTGAATGTTGAGTATCTCAGGAGAGTAAGAAGAAATTGTCTTTGCAACAGCTTCCTATAACGACCGCCGGCACCAAGCCCGAACAGTTTTCCGACGACCTGTTTTTTGCGAAAAATAAGAAGATCGCGGGGCTAATCCTAGCTGTTTTCATGGCTATGGGCTTTGGGCTGCGGGTAAATCAACTCGGAGCCGAAAGCCTCGGCGAGGACGAACTGAACAAGCTCGAAACCGTCGGCGAATACCGCCAGAACGTCCTGTCGGGCAAGAACGGCGAACATCCGTTTTTGATGAAGGGGCTGCAAACCGTCAGCGTTTCGGCGGCCGAGAAAATTAATTCAATTGCCGCTTCCGCTTCGCTCAATATCTCAGAAGAAGCCGCGCTGCGGTTTCCCGTCGCGTTATTCGGCACATTTACGGCCCTTCTCATCTTCCTGCTCGTTTCCGAACTTTTCGGGCGAAGCATCGGCCTCGTCTCAGCGATTTTCTGGACGATCGAACCTATCGCGATCGCCTCCGACCGTATCGCCAAGGAAGACAGCCTCGTCGTGTTCTTTTTCCTATTCACAATGTATTTCTGGGTTCGCGGCCAAACCGAGGCCGAACACGGTAATAAAAATTGGACGCGGTACGCGTGGACGGCCGCAGCCGGTTTTGCGGGGCTGATGGCGTCGAAATATTACCCGCATCTGCTGGCAATTCTTGGCGGATACTACATAGTTTTTCAGTACATTCCCGCCACAAAATGGCGCATGGAAGGAGTGCGCTGGCTGAAATTCTTCGCGGTGATGGGGTTTGCATTCCTCATCCTCAATCCGACCATCCTCCTGCCCGACACATGGCGTGAGATGCTCAAATTCTCGAGCGAAAACCGCATCGGCCACGATAGCTATGAATTCATGGGCGGCCTTTATCCAAACAAAATGACCGCGTGGTTCGCCGGTGTGCCGTGGACGTTTTATTACGTCTTTTTGGCCGTCAAAACGTCGCTGCCGGTGCTCGTTTTGTTCCTGATGGGCTTGCCGGTATTGTTTCGCAAAAAGCTCGGCGACGGACGCTTTCTGCTCTATCTTTGGGCGTTTATGTGGTTCGTGCCGTTTTCGGTTCTGGGCGGTAAGTTCACACGATACTTCACGTTCGTCGAACCGCTAGTTCTGATCATCGCAGCAATAGGTTTTTGTTTTGTGGTGAAATTTCTAACAGAAAAGCTTTTCGGCAATTCGCAGGTTCGGGGATATGCTCAGGCTGTCCTGCTAATTGTGGTATTGGCCACGCAACTGACCAATTCTCTCGCCGTCACGCCGCATTTCCGGCTCTTCACAAACTTGATCGGAAGCAGCCTGGCTCCCGTCGGATCATACTTTCCGCATGACGAGTTCTACGACGCGGCGACGCGCAAGATCGTCGAAAAGATAATCGCAACCGCCCACCCGGGAGCAGTCACATACTGTGAGACACCGGGTCTCTTTGCCCATTATGCGGAACGGCTAGGGTCGCGTGATCTTAGATTTACCTCGCTTTCTGATAGATCGAATCTGGGCAAATTAGTCGGGACAGGAGACTTTATTGTTCTTGTGGAAGGGCGACGTTATGTCAGTAATTCGGAGTACGTTGAGTATTTCAAAAGTTCGTTGACGGCTCCTGAAGAAGTAAGAATCAACGGAATATTGGCGGCGAGAATTTATAAACTTGAAAACGTTGACGAAAACGCAATCAGACGAATAGCGACCGGGTCAGTACCGCCTGCATAAGCGGGCGGAGTGACCATAACAACCAAAGTTTTCACAGCCACGTCCTGGCCGACAGCTAGTCGTAATTCAACGCCTCGACCGCGTCGAGCCTCGCTGCCCGCATGCCCGGATAAAGGGCTCCAACGATGCCGCTCGCGACGCCGATCACGACTATGGTGAGCACGATACGCGGCTCGATAGCGACGGTCAGCGTCGTCCATTTCGCGAGTGCGATCTTGAGCAAGTACGTTGCCGCCACGCCAAAAACGACTCCGCCGACGCTGATCAGGATCGCTTCTTGAACGATCGTCCAGCCGATGCTCAAATTGGACATACCGAGCGATTTCAGCACGCCGATCTGCCGCGTGCGTTCGGTGACGGTCGTGTACATTGTGAGCAAAATGATCAGCCCGCTGATCGCCGCCGCGACGCCGATGACGACGTTTAGAAATACATTCAGAGCTGGAACGCCCTGCATGTAAAGCTCTTCGAGTTCGCTTGTGCGGATGATCTGACTTGCCGGAAACTTCTCTGAGAGAGCTGTTCCGACAACGTCCGTCGTAAATCCCGGCTTTAGCTTAACCAAAAATGCGGACGCTTTACCCTCGGATCCAAGCTGGGTCTGCATCGTCGAGATCGGGATCTTGATCCTCGCCCCGGCGCTCGGTTCGTATGTTCCGACGACCGTAAAATCACGTTCGTAGATCTGAAATTTGTCGCCGATCTTCATATTCCGCCGCGCAAGCCACGCGGAATCCGACATCATCTCGTCGGCTCCCTCAGTAAATTTGCGGCCCTGCACGACCTGCAAACCTGCCATCGCGGCATATTCGTCGAAATTGATGCCGTCCAGCAGACGGCTACCCGTCAGGCCGTCCTTGGCGGGAACGCTTTTTTGCAGAAATGGGACGACGGAGGCAACACCCTCAACCTTTTCAACCTCGGAGCGGCTGCTGACCGCGAGCCGCGGCTCGATACCGCTCATCCCAAAGCTCCCTTCGGCCATGAACTGTATCTCGGCGCCGACATTTTTATCGCGCTCGGCACGCTCACGCAGGCTGCCGTTCGCCAGCCCGACCGTAAAAACGATTAGCAGGATGCCGATGCCGATACCAATGACGCTCACGGCGGTTCGAGCCGGGCGATGAAGCATGTTTGAGAAGACGAGGCTATTCACTAAAAACTCCGCTTGGCACCAAAAGCCAAGGGCGAATCTTAGCAAAATAAAGCTGTCTAAGCGAGTTTTCGAGATCTGCGTTAGCGTCCGGGGTCGGTCATTTCGCTTAATCTCAATGTGACGTTATCCCAAATGTCTTCAAATTCTACTTCGCCGAGCCCGAATTTACGCAGGTCACTGTTGGCGAAGAAGTACTCAGGATCCTCAAATGAGATCCTTCCTTTTACGAATTGGTCCGCCGTCTGTAGCACGTGCGCGAGAGCAACGCCGGCGGTCGAAGTTCCGGGGTGATGATGATTACGGATCATGTGGCAAACAGCTCCCGGCAGCTTCCAGGCGATGCCGGCCGCGGCACCGAGTTCGGCATGGTCGAATCCGAGCACGCGCCGCTCGATGACAGAAATGTCACCGGCGTCTTCGCCCTGCTTTATCAGCTCCGTGTAAAACGGCGCGTCTGCCCGCAAGAGGATCAGCTTGCCAACATCGTGCAGCAAGCCGCAGCTAAAGGCATCCTCAGCACCGCGCATTTTAGCCATTTTGCAGATCTCGCTCGCGGTTAGCCCCGTTGCCAGAGAATGGACCCAGATCGTTCGCCCGGCGGCCGAATCAAGGACTTTTCTGCCAAACGCATCGCTGACGCCGCAGACGAGCAATTGCTCGGCGATCGCTCCGTTGCCGACGACGTTGACGGCATCGGTGAGATTGGTGATCGTCCCGTGCAGGGCATAGATCGGCGAGTTTGCCAGGCTGAGTATTCGCGACGAAATGACCGGATCGAGACTGATCGCATCCGCTATCCGCTGCTGCGAAACATTAAAATCTGCCAGCAGCGATGAGATCCTCATCACGCTCGATGGCATTGACGGAAGTCCGGTTTTAACCAGATTTTCTATGGAAAAAAATTGAAGATCGACGCTATTTAACATAATTGCTCTCAAGAAACGGGCCACCGTTCGAGCGCTGGAAGGGAACGCACGTTTCTTATCGGCAAAAGAGCAGATCTACATAAGCAGAAAATGGGATTTATTTGCGAAAAAACGTGATATTTATTCGAAAGCTTCGAGATATTTCACGCCGGCCCCGGTGTTGAAGATCACGACCGATTCGCCCTCAGCGATCCAGCCGCCGGCGATCAATTTTCTGAGCGCCGGAAGGCAAGCTGCTCCCTCGGGAGCAGCAAAAATGCCTTCGGCCGCTCCGATCTCACGAACGGCCGCAACGAGTTCGGCATCGGTCACGGAAATAGCAGTACCATTCGAAGCTCGAACGGCATCAAGGATGAGAAAATCGCCGATCGCCTTTGGCACGCGAAGCCCGGAAGCAACCGTCGCCGCGTTCTCAAATTCGTCAGCAAATCGCTCGCCTTTTTCAAAGGCACGTACGATCGGCGCACACGTTTCCGACTGCACCGAGACCATTCGAGGTCGTTTCGAGCCGATCCAGCCCATCTGCTCCATCTCGTCGAACGCTTTCCACATGCCGATCAGGCCCGTTCCGCCGCCGGTCGGGTACATGATCACGCCCGGCAGCGTCCAATCCATCTGCTCGGCGATCTCGTAGCCCATCGTCTTTTTGCCCTCGACACGGTACGGCTCTTTGAGTGTTGAAACATCGAACCAGCCTTCTTCCTCTTTGCGTTTAGCTACGATCGCGCCACAATCAGTGATCAGCCCGTCGACGAGCGTCACGTTCGCTCCGGTCTGCTCGCATTCGACGATGTTTGCCTTCGGCGTGTCGGCGGGCATGAAAATATTCGCTTCGATCCCGGCCTTGGCCGCATAGGCAGCGAGAGCACCTGCAGCATTGCCGGCGGACGGAACAGCAACTTTCTTGACGCCAAGTTCTTTCGCCATCGAGATCGCTGCGGTCATCCCGCGTGCCTTAAAGCTCTGCGTCGGATTCTGGCCCTCGTCCTTGATGTAAAGTTCCAGTTTGACGGGCAGCTTCGCGGCGAGAGCGTCCGTCCTGAACAAAGGCGTCCAGCCTTCGCCGAGCGAAACCGTATTTTCTGCTTTCTCGACCGGTAAAACCTCGCGATACCGCCACAGCGAAGATTCCCGCGTTTTGAGCGATTCTTTTGTTAAGGTTCGAGCCGCTTTTTCGAGGTCGTAACGAACAAGCAGCGGTTTGCCGCATTCGACACAAAGATTCTGAAGCACATTTGCCTCGTGACGCAGACTGCACAAGGCACATTCGAGATGGGTAACGTTCATGTTGAGAATTTTAGCCGCAAAAAGGCGCAGAAAGCACAAGAGAAAATACAATTTTGTGTTTTCTGTGCCTTTTCGCGGCGATTTCTATTTTACTAAAAGGGGTTTAAGGGCTTTGTAGACGTTATCCGTCATGATCTTTTCGCCCTCGGGATTTGGATGGATGCCGTCCGCCTGATTAAGTTCCTTGATGGTTGCAACACTATCGAGCAGGAACGGAAGGAATTCGATTTTGTGTTCTGTAGCCAGATCGGGAAAAGCTTGGAGGAAATCACGCTGATACTGTGCCCCCATCGTCGGCGGGGCGAGCATTCCGCAAAAGAGGATCTTCAAATTCTTTGCCTTGGCTTTGCGAATGATCTTGTCGAGATTTTCCTTCATTTTTTCGACCGGAATGCCGCGTAGCAGGTCATTGGCTCCGAGTTCGAGGATCAGTATTTGAGCGTTGTCCTGTTCGAGGACCCAATCAGACCGTTCCAGCCCGCCGAGCGTTGTATCGCCCGAAACGCCCGCGTTTACGACCTCGTAATCAAATCCGTCAGCCTTTAGCTTCTCTTGCAGCAGATATGGATAAGACTCTTTTTCCGCCAAACCGAATCCGGCAGTCAGGCTGTCACCGAACGCAATTATCTTGGGCCGGTTCGAAACAGCTTTCGGAGTCGAAACAGTCCTGGCGACACGATTTGCAGAATTCTGCGCGGGTTTCGCCGCGGCACAGCCAAATCCGAGCGCCACCAAAAAGCTGAAACTAATAACTAATAAATTTCGCATTAAAGAACGCATGATAGTTTGCTATTACGACGAAACACCTAAATATGATGCAAAAATTATTGGAACTTGTTCGGCTATTTTTCGCAAGCTAAGATGCAAACATGCAAAAGCCCGCGCGTGAGCGAGCGCGATTCGTGATGATGGAAAGTTTTCAACATAATTACATCGTGATCGAAGCCGTAAAGTACTGAGAGAATGACCCCGTGCGCGATTCGCCCTTGCTTACGCGCGGGCTTGTGCAAGATAGAATATGATCCAGCTCAAAAATGTCATCAAGACCGTCCGTTCGGGCACCGAAGACCTGACTATCCTCAACGATGTCTCGTTCGAGATTCCGGATGGCGAATTCGTCGCGGTTACCGGTGCGTCGGGCAGCGGAAAATCGACCTTGCTCGGCCTTATTGCCGGCCTTGACGCACCGAGTTCCGGCCAGATCTTCATCGACGAAGACGAAGTCACCGCGATGACCGAGGACGGTCTAGCAAAGATCCGCAGCGAAAAGATCGGCTTTATTTTCCAATCGTTTCACCTGATCCCGAGCCTCACCGCATACGAAAACATCCTCATCCCGATGGAAATACTCGGCCTCGCGGGCGTCCGCGAACGTGCCTCAGCCCTGCTCGATCAAGTCGATTTGACGAACCGCGGCCATCATTACCCAGCCGAACTCTCCGGCGGCGAACAGCAGCGAGTAGCCATCGCCCGGGCATTCGCGAATTCGCCAAAGATCCTGCTCGCCGACGAACCGACCGGGAATCTCGATTCGAAAAACGGCCAGCACATCTTCGAGTTGATGACCGAACTCCACCGCAAAAACAACGTGACGCTCGTCCTCGTTACGCATGACGGTGCGCTCGCGGCGAAGGCTCAGCGGCAGATTATTTTGGCTGACGGACGGCTGATCTCGGATGTGAGGAATTGAGTCGGATAGCGAAGAATCTTCTTGACTTTTGACGATATGTGTGCTATACTTGCAACGCGTTTGCATATACTAATCACGATGATCCACCCGACCACCTGTAACAATTTGTATGCGAGCTGTATTACAGTTTCGCCTACCGCAAAAGCAAAAAGTGCGCGCGTCGAGGTGCTGGGACATGGGACAAGCTTTGATAAACCCAGTAAATATGGGACGTTTCGCAACAAGGCTGTAATGCAGCTAGGTTCAAATAGCCCAAAAGTTGCGCGCGTCGAGGTAGTGGGACATGGGACAGTGTCAGTAATTGGTAACCGTTTATGAAGTTCATCTTCAACCTAACCAGACGCGAGATACGCTCCTCTTGGCAACGGCTGCTGTTCTTTTTTCTGTGCATCGCGTTGGGTGTCGGGTCGGTCGTTGCGTTGCGGTCGCTGATACAGAATCTGACCAAGGTCGTGGGCAATGACGCGCGGGCGTTGATGACGGCGGATCTTGAGGTTACATCGACCAACGATTTCTCGCCGACCGACGTTTCTAAGATCGAGGAGGTCATCAAGCGTTTCCCGTCCGTCGAGGCTCGAAACGAGACGATCACGACCGCGTCGATGGCCCGTCCATCGGATCCCGCAAATACATCGCTCGAGTTCGTCGAGCTAAAAGGCGTCGAGCCGCCGTTTCCGCTGGTTGGGAAATTTGAGCTGTCCGACGGCCAACCGTTCGATTTCAAATTGCTTGAAAACAAAGGGGCGGTCATCGCCCGCATTTTGCTCGAGGAACTCAAGGTCAAGGTCGGCGATAAACTCAAGATCGGCGAGAGCGAGTTTGATATACGCGGAACGTTTGACGAGGAGCCCGGCGGATCGAGCGGTTTCCGTCTCGGATCGCGAATTTTTGTTGAGAAAACGGCGTTTGATGACGCGGGCATCACCCGTAATACGAGCCGCGTCCGCCGTCGCATACTATATCGCACGTCCGACAACCCAACGGAGCTTGTCAAAGAACTGCGAACAGCTTTGACAGGCACGACTGTGCAGGTAAATTCGTACCGCGAACAGCAGGAAAACCTGAGCGAGCAGTTCGAGCGAACCGAGAATTATCTATCGCTCACGGGCCTTCTAATTCTCGTTCTTGGCGGTGTCGGCGTCTGGAACGTCGCTCGTGCCTTTGTCGAGCAAAAGCGGAAAACCGTAGCGGTTCTCAAGTGCCTCGGGGCGAGCGGGACAAAGATAATTACGGTCTATCTGCTCCAAATACTGACGCTTGGGCTGGTCGGCAGCCTTTTCGGAGCCGTGCTCGCTCAAGGCGGCCTTCTGATCGCAAAGTGGCGTTTTGTCGAGGAACTTCCGGCAAAAATGAGCTACGCAGTCAGCCTTTCGACCGCTGTTCAGGGAATGATCCTCGGCATTTTGATCTCGCTGCTGTTCTCTGCCTTGCCGCTGCTGCAGATTCGCACGATCAAGCCCAAACTGCTGCTTCGCGACGAAAACAACGTCAACATCTCAAAACTCGACTGGACGAAATGGACGTTCGGGCTCGTTTGTCTGCTCGGCTTGCTCGGCCTCGCGATCTGGCAGGCAGGATCGATTCGGGTGGGAGCATTTTTTCTGGGCGGCCTCGCGGCAACGGGCTTGGTGCTATATGTTTCGGCTGCGGCTCTCACCTGGCTCCTGAAAAAGGTCAAAAGCCTCGGCTCGTTCTCGATCCGCCAGGCGGTGAATTCGCTGTATCGCCCCGGGAATCAGACGCGGATCATCCTGCTCGCTGTCGGTCTTGGAGCGTTTGTTGTGATCACTGTTCAGATCATGCAAACGAATCTGGTTCGTGAGTTCGATTTCTCACGAAACCGCCGTCTGCCGAGCCTCATATTCGTCGATATTCAAAAGAGCCAGATCACCGAACTTGCTCAAATGATCGAGCAGCGAACCGGCGAAAAACCGGAACAAACCGCGACCGTCCGGGCACGCATCTCGTTCGTTAACGGCGAACCGATCGACTATCAGCAGCGTGAGGTTCGTCAGCAGCAGGGCCAGATCGGTCGCGAATTTGCTATTACCTATCGCGAAAAGTTTGAGGAGAACGAAAAGATCATCGCCGGCGACTGGTGGCAAACGGGCAAAGATCCCGACCTGCCCGAGGTTTCGGTCGAGGAAGGAATGGCGGAAACGCTGAAGATCGCACCGGGCGATTCGATCACTTTCGACATCTCAGGCCGCAAGATTACGGCACTCGTCGCGAATATCAGAAAGATCGACGTTCGAAACGCCCGAACGGCGTTTGTGTTTGTCTTCAAACCCGGAAGCCTCGAAAAAGCGCCGCAGAGTTTTGCGGTGACGACGCTCAATCACATTCCGGCGACCGACCGTCAACGTCTGCAGCGGGAGATTCTGGACACGTTCCCGAACGTCCAGATCTTCGATGTTGCGGACATCATCGCCGCGGTTAACCGGCTGGTAAATAATTTTGTGATCGCGATCTCGTTTGTCGGCAGCTTCGTCCTGCTGAGCGGCATTCTGATACTCATCGGCTCGGTCGCTCTGACAAAATCACAGCGGATCTATGAGAATGCCATCTTAAAGACGCTCGGAGCCAAGCGGCAAACCCTGGCCACGATCCTGTTTGCCGAATACGGCATTCTCGGCGTGCTCGCCGGAATTATCGCAAGCGGCTTCGGCGTTACGCTTTCTTATGTAGTATCAAAATATCTCATGCGGATCGACTGGGAATTTGATCCGGTGATCGCAGGCTTGGGTGTGATAGTAACAGCCTTGTTGGTTACGTTGGTGGGCGTTGCAGCGAGTTTTGATGTGCTTTTCAGAAAGCCGCTCGGAACGCTGCGGTCGCAGTAACTGGAGAGCGGGCATCCTGCCCGCCATTGATCTTTGACAAGCAGACAAGATGCGTACGGTCCAATTAGTCGCCCTTTGGATCGAACGGATGCTCAACCAGAACGGCGCGCAGGTTCACTTGCCCAAAGAGCGTCTCAAGATAAGCTCCGAAACGATGGAGGATAGGAACCAGATCTTTATTTTGCTGCGTTATGAGAATTTCCTCGACAAAGCGTTCGACCGTCTCGGTGTCTTTGTAGAAAAGGAACCTCACGCTCCCCTTCATGAAGGTGCGAAGTTCCGACTGCATTTTTTCTATCTGAGCTTTTTCGGGATTGGTTTCAGCGGCCTGAACGACCTTCACTGTGTCCCAAAGTTCACGCCGCAGAGCGATCGACTGTTCGAGCTTGATGTGGAACGTCGGGAACAGTTCAAAGATGTTTGTGTCTGGGTCAACGAGCCGGGCAAAGCTGGCAAGGATCTGTTGAAAACCCTCTTTTAACAACGAGTGGGCAGTTTCCATCCTTGCGTAGATTGATGGCGAAGGCCGCACGCGGGCAATGCCGGCGAGTTCCTGCGAATAGACCTTCTTCAGCTCAATAGACGCGGTATACGAGGCCGCGTCGAGCGAAGCAAATAATTCAGCCTCTTCATTTGGGAAACGTTCGAGGCGATTGTTTATATAGCTGGTCAGTTCAAAGATCTGCTCGTTGATGCGAGAAAAAATAAGAAGCGCGGGCTTGAGCGGTTCGTCGGCGTCGAGCATGCGACCGACGACGCTCAGCCATTTCAGGATCATGCCGAATCTAGGCAGGACCAGTGCAAGTTCGGCATGCTCTGCACTGAGAAATCCTGTGTTCTTTGACAATTCATTCAGCGCGTCCGGAAGATATTCTCTCCCCTCGCCTTCGGCAAACTTGATGAGTTTCGACAACGCGGGAACGGAAGCGAACCGGTGCGAAAGCAGGTTGCTCCACGCCTTCCATTCGCCCGCCCCGAGTTTGGTCGAGTGGATAAACCCTTCGGAGAGCAGCGTCGTGTCGCGAAGCACCGAAGCGAGTTCGCGAAGGTCGCCGTATTTGTGATCTCGCCCGTTGGCGCTGATCAATCTTGAATTCAGCATCGAGCACCGCTGCAATGCGGAATGGACGAGGCGAAATTCCTTAGTCGAATCGGCAGTTTCGCGTGCATCCCGTTGGTCTGAGAAAGAATGGTGCCCGGACGCGAGAAAACTCTCGAGCCCGGAAAGCCATATTCCCAGCTCAACAACGATCGTGACGTCGCCGACAGACGGCTTAACGCTCGACGAGCTAACGGCTTCGTCGATGTCATTGTCTGAGCGAACTTCCACTTGATTTTCTACAAACACTGATGACAAAAGGGGATTTCCTATTCCTGAGCAGGTACGACTGGGACACGGCGGGAAAACCGCTACTTCATTTATACCTTTTATCGGACGGAGTTGGCAATAAAAAAGTGGCGGCGGCGGCGTAAAACCCGCATTTGCAGGCGCGGTTTTTCGAGGGTAGTCTAATCGACAGACGTATAGACGAAATGAAGCCCAAATTACTGCCCAAATTACTGATCGCGACCAACAACAACGGAAAGATCACTGAGCTGCGAGACCTGATCGCCGATTTCCCTATCGAATTGCTTAGTCTGGCTGATTTCCCGGCCGCGGTAGAAGTGGATGAAACCGGATCGACCTTTGCCGAGAATGCCCGGCTTAAGGCCGCGGGCTACGCGCTTCAAACATCAAGTTTCGCCCTGGCGGACGATTCCGGCCTTGAGGTCGATGCTCTCGGCGGCCGGCCGGGCGTGTTGTCAGCTCGCTACGGCGGCGAGGGTACGAGTTTTGCTGCCAAGATGTCGCTGCTGCTCGCTGAAATGCGGTCGGCAGACACGCCTGATCGGCGAGCAAGATTCGTTTGCTCGATAGCCATCGCAGACGCTATGGGCCGGATATTATTCGCGGCTGACGGCGTTTGCGAAGGGCGGATCGCTCAATCTCCGAGCGGATCGGGCGGGTTTGGTTACGATCCGCTGTTCATTCCCGACGGCTTCGATCAAACATTTGGCGAACTCGACATCTCCACAAAGCAGACAATTAGCCACCGGTCGAGGGCATTTCAACAAATAATCCCATTTTTACGGCATTTTAACGTAGGTTGACTTGACCTTGCCGTTTCGGGCGCTTAGAATTCCAACCTTGGAATCGTCTTTAGTTTAGACGTATCGGGGCGTAGCACAGCCTGGTAGTGCGCTCGCTTTGGGAGCGAGAGGCCGCAAGTTCGAATCCTGCCGCCCCGACCAATCTTTTTCCCGATTGGCTTTTTTTTCCAATTTTTGCCTAGGCACTTTAGGGCAAATGATTTACTGGTAAAGTAGATTTATATTCACAACCAAAACTGGAGGTTACTTAAACTATGGCTCGTATGACACAGACTGAAATTATCAGCAGCTTGGCTGAAACTACCGGTGCAAAGAAGACGGAAGTTAAGGCTTTGTTCGACGCACTTGCTTCACTCGCAACCGAAGAAGTTAAAAAGAACGGCGAATTTACGCTGCCCGGCTTCGGCAAACTGAAGAAGACCGCTCGCAAGGCTCGTGAAGGACGCAACCCGGCAACGGGGGCAGTCATCAAGATCCCGGCAAAGACGACGGTCAAGTTCACGATCGGTAAAGCTATGAAAGACGCTGTTGCATAAACACAGCATCGTGTGACTAATTTATAAGTAACCGGCAAATCTTGTGGTTTGCCGGTTTTCTTTTTTAAATATTTCTTGGCTTGCGCCGAAAAAAAGTAGTGACATTCCGATATTTTTTTGTTACGATGACGTTACAGTTGAGATGAAAGCCGAGAGTATTGATTTTTTTCAGCGACTTTGTGGGCTGGAGATCTTGACTATTTCATGCCGAAAAAGCATTTTGTTTCACGCTTTTTCGTACGGGTCGTGTCAACGCGACATTGCGACTCATTCCCGAAAGGGTAAAAATTGAAACAAGGAGAATAAACGTGGCAGCAGCTAGACCAATGACATTGCAAGACAGAGTTTTGCAAATTGACCATATACAGGCACGTCGGTTTTCAAAACTGACGGGTGACGCGGTGGAGATCGCCGCAGAAGGCATCATCAGACATCTCAGAGCGTGTGCGCGGATGGACGTAAATCCTGATGCATCGGCTGTTCGTGAGATCATCGACGACGCCCTCAACGGCAGACGTGTTTTTGCCGAAACCTCAAACGACCTCTTGGCCGCTTAGCTTTAATATTTTTTTAGTAATACCAGTTTAGGACCGTCCGGTTGGACGGTCTTTTTTTTGCGTCTATTTCAGGCTGAGGCGATACAAAATGTACTTTCCAAATTGCTCTCGATCACTCCTCGCATACCACCTGTCAATATTCTCAAGATACGGATCAAGTTCGACTGGCAGCACGAGATAATCGAGCCGCGGAATGTCCTCGCTTCTCGCGTCGAACTTAGCGGTATACTCTGCGTACTTTCGCGCCTCGTCATCGATCTCGCCATACGTGAGCGGTTTGTAGCCGGAATTTAGCCGGTCGGTGTGCCTGCCCCAGCCAAACAGCGAGATCATCGACACAAAATCGTCGCCCTTCTTCATCCCGTCGGCCAACTGCTTTTCGCCGACACCCTGATACAAAAGCTGCTGATAGTACCGCTCCTTGCTCGCCTGCCAGTCAAGACCCGGGAAAACGTGCTGATGCCGTGCCCACAGGACCGCCTGCGGAGCGATCGACGGCAGATCGTCGCCCTCGGCAATGCCGAGATGGAGAACAACCCGTTTGTGCTTATCCGGATCGTTTGCGGCCAGTTCGGTCAGCCGTTTGCCGACTGGATAGGCTTCGTCACGGATCACATTAACGCCATCCAGGACTCGAACGGTGTAATGACACTCCACAAAGCCCCATCCCGCCGCTGCCAACGCGACCATAGCCATCGCGAGTTTCGCAGACATCCTGTGACGTTTTTCAGCCGTTCGCCATATCAAGCCGATCGTCACAACGACCGCCAGCCCCGCGACGTAGTTCCCAATAAACACCTGATAATGTATCGGCTGTAGCGACTGGCCCGTGATCACCTGCTGGTTAAAGACGATCGCGGGCGTGAGCGCTAGCGAGATCGCAAAGAGCGTCCCCTTATCCCGCAGCACAAGGATCTTCATTGTAATTCCGATCGCGATCACCGCAAGAACAAAGAAACCGATCAGTTCCGGCGGGCGCACCAGATCGATCGCCCGCGTCAGGACAAGCAGTTGAACGTCGTCCATCGTGTGCGAGCGATTCGACAACAGCCATGCGTAAGGCACCAGAGCCGCCAAACATCCGACACCGAGTAGAGCCAATTTCCTAAGATCGCTCCAAATCCCGTCGGGCCGGGCGATTATCCAACACAACCCCAACAACCCAAGCCACGCCGCTGCAGTTGTCCAGACGTAAAAGTAGGAGAAAACGATGTAGCTGAAGGCTAAGACAGAAGAGGAGACGAGGAGATGAGGAGATGAGGAGAGTCCGGTTGGAGATAGCGGCGCAGAAGATTGCATTTCCCGGGTTTCGTGAGCAACCAACCTCCACACAAGCCCGACCAACGCAAAAAACGCGGGGAAGGCCATCGCGGGTATATATCGACGAAAACCCGGAAAATACGGATACGAATAACTCGTTCCTAATATCTCGCCGATCGCTCCCTCACCCGCAAACAGTGCGCCTCCGGCCAGAACGATCAGGCTTCCCGCCATCGCGAAGATCGAGTCGCCGGTTATCATTCCCAGTAGCCAAAATATCGCGAGGGCCGTCAGAAACGCCGCGACGGCGCCCGAAATGGTCATCGCCCACGGCGCACCGATCCCCAGAATACGTGCCGGGATCGCGATCGTCATCGGGCCAGCGAATTGGATAGAGAAAAGAGATTCCTGCTGTGGATCTGTCGGTGAATCGTCCCGACCCGTGTACGGGTCGTTCTTACGCGGCCGCCCGTCGATCAGGGCTTTGAGATACGAGCCGTAGGCGACTTCGTCGATATCGTTGTACGCGTAGTGCCCGTTCCAGTCGGCACCACGCACATACACCATCTTCAACTGCGGATACAGCGAAAATACCGCCAAAAAAAGCCCCGCAATTATGCCAAAACGCCATCTAAGCTTCATAAATGAACTGTCAGATTAGCATAACTTTAAAAACTTCGTCTTTGCGTGATATTGTGTTGATGATGTTCGCAGGACGATACCTCATTCTCACAACCGTTTTTTTGCTTCTTGGTTCAGCATTTCAAGTGGCGGCTCAAGCCGACACGCGGACAGAGCCAAAAGTACTTAAACAGCCATCCCCAAAACCCGTAAAGGGTACTGATTCAACTGGTGTTTATGGAAGCGTTTCGATAAAAGCATCGATAGACAAAGAAGGCAAAGTTTCTGCCGCAGAATTTGCCGAAGGTCCTGGTTGGTCATGCCCGACCGTCACAAACAAGGCAGTAGTGGAATTTCGGGAGGCTGCACGGCAGGCCGCTCTTAAAGCTAGTTTCCTCCCGGCAAAACAGAATAACGAGACAATATCCTCGTCCGCGATCCTGACTTACCTATTTGCAAAGCCAAGGCCCGAGAAGCCATCAGGAGCCAAGGTTGACCGCCTTACACAACTTAACACAACCGACTCGCCAGGTGCTGCAGTCGTTGACCCTCCTAATGGCTCGACTGCGGGAATTTTAAATGGCAAGGCCGAATCCCTTGAAAAACCGATATATCCGGCGGGCGCGAGGGCAGTTCGGGCTGGCGGAACGGTTGCGATGCGGGTTGTAATCGATGTGGATGGAACCTTACTTTCTGCGGAGCCGATTTCGGGCCATCCACTATTACGATCGGCAGCTCGAACTGCTGCATGCAAATCGAACTTCGCACCCACACTTTTGTCGGGACAACCCGTTAAAGTCGCTGGGATCATTACTTATAACTTCGTTCCTTAACGAAAAAACCCTGCAAGATTCCTATCTTTCCTGTTTTCTTACACAACTTTACACAACCTAGCTAAAAACTGACATCCAAACGTCAAAAAGATTCGTATTGTTAGTTGTACGCGGAATTCGGGCGAGCTGTATTAGCCAAACATTATATTTATTCGATCAAGTGGGAATGTTCGCGGGACAAGAAAATTAATAACAAAACGGAGAAATTATCATGTTCAATCTTAAAGCAAAATCCTTATTGGCAACAGCAGTACTCTTCCTCGGCGGCGTAGTCGCCGCTAACGCACAGATCAGCAACGGTTCGATGATCACGGTCAGCGTTCCAAATTCCTTTGTAGTCAGAGACTCAACCTTCGAAGCCGGCGTTTACACCATCGAACGCACGCCGAACACCGCAGATTCCCCGTCGCTCCTTATCCTTCGCGGTAACGGCGACGCGATCATCTTTGATACGGTCGTTTCGAACAGTAACGAAACTGCCGCAACCACTCAGCTTGTTTTCGACACCGTCGGCGACACCAATTTCCTTTCAGAGATCCTCGTAAAAGGGTCGGCTTCAAAAAATGAGCTGATGAAAACGAAGGCTCAGAAGAAAGTAATGAGCGAGAACTCGTCGGTTAGAAATTTTCTGACCATCACAAACACAGGTTTCTAGTGGGACCAATTTTTCTCAATTGATCCTCCTCCTTAGGTGCAGCTTGCCGGCTGCACCTTTTTTCTGTTCAACGCCCGTAAATTGCGTCCTCGATCGCCGCGACATCCCGGCCCGTCGCTCCGGAAACTCGCGGTTCGCGGCCGTTCAGAATGGCATCGGCAAAATCCTCGATCAGCGGAGAATGAAAATTAGGCGACGGCGGATAAGATTCGGTTTTGGTTTCGGCCCCTTTCACAATTCTTATCTCGCCGCTGTTGAGCGAAGAAATGTGGATCGCCCCCGCAGTGCCGAAGATATCGAACGTATCCAGCGATTCCTGAACTGCATGCGTAACCACGAGCGAAGCGCACGTTCCCGACTCGAACTGGATCAACGCCGCCGACGTGTCCTCAACTTCGCGTTCGAACACGACATTCGCATTAATGCTCTCGACACGGCTCGCCTTTCCAAAAAGATCGAGCAATATCTCCAATCTGTGGCAGCCAAAATCCATCATCGGCCCGCCGCCGCTTTTTGCTTTCTCGACGAACCACCGCCGAGGGTGATCAGGGCCGGGATTGAATGATTCGAATGTATTTATCTGCGCAAAAACCGGCTTTCCGATCTCGCCATCTCGAAATGCCTGACGAATTCGCTCGATCACCGGATAGAAACGGCGGTAATACGCGACGCCGAGTTTGACGTTATTTGCTGCACACGCCGCTATCGCGCGGTCGCATTCAGCAACGTCGATCGCCATCGGCTTTTCGCAAAGCACATGTTTCCCGGCCTCGGCCGCCGCGATTGTGTGCTCGGCGTGCATAAATACCGGCGAAGCGATGTAGACCGCATCAATTTCAGTATCCGTCAGCATTTCACGCCAGTCCGCATACCATTTTTCGACGCCGAATTCCCCGGCAAATGCCGCCGCCAGCTCGGCGCGGCCGCGGCTGATGGCGACGAGTTCGCTGTTTGCGACTTCCTGCATCGCTGGTGCGACGCGCTTTCGCACGATATCACCCGCGCCGATCATTCCCCAACGTATCTTTTTCATCAATTTTTGACTTACGAACTCCCTGATTTTATCGCAACTGACTGCATCTACAAATCGATTCCGCAAAGACGTGATACAAAAATAATTTGGAATAAGATCCGCCTCGCGAACGTCTAATCGAAAGTTTACAATCCTAAGATAGGCGAGGACTTTCGATATGACGATCCAGAGCATTCTAATTTTTGCGGCCTCAATTTTTGCAATGGCGTGTTCGAACGCCGCCCCAGCGGGCGGATTCGAGAACACGGTTTTTGAGACGCAGGATAAACAGGCAAAATTCCGCGTAGAAACCGTCGCGAGCGGCCTCGAAGTTCCATGGGGCTTCGCCTGGCTGCCGAACAAAGATCTCATTTTCACTGAAAGAAAAGGCCGCGTCCGCATAATAGAAGCCGGAAAACTGCGTACCGAGCCTGTTTTCACTGTTCCCGATGTTGAACCAACCGGCGAAAGCGGTTTGATGGACATTTCTCTTCATCCGGATTTCTCCAAAAACAATTTCATCTATCTCGCCTATTCCTACAACAACGACGGCAAACGCGTAAAAGTAGTTCGGTACAGGTTCGCGAACAATGCATTCAATGAACCAAAAGTCATCATCGACAACATCCCGGGAGCACCCAATCATTCCGGGATGCGTGCCCGCTTCGGTCCGGACGGCAAGCTATACGTCACGACCGGCGACTCGACGGATTGGGCGCTGCCACAGAGGCTCGATTCGCTCGCCGGTAAAACGCTCAGGCTGAATGACGACGGAAGCGTGCCGCAGGACAATCCATTCGTCGGCCAAAAAGACGCCCGGCCCGAGGTTTGGTCATACGGCCATCGCAACCCGCAGGGCCTCGCGTGGCAGCCGGGATCGGGATTGATGTTCCAAACCGAACACGGCCCGAGCACATTCGAGGGCAAAGGTTCAGGCGGCGACGAGGTAAATATAGTCGAAAAAGGCAAAAATCTGGGCTGGTCCGAGATCCACCACACCGAGAAACGCGAAGGCATGGTCTCGCCGCTGCTCGAATATTCGCCCGCGTGTGCGCCGGGAAGCGGAATGTTCTATAACGGAGCAGCCTTCCCTGCATTCAAAGGAAACTTCTTCTTCGGCTGTCTCAGAAGCGCCCGAATCGTCCGAGTCACACTCGACGGCCGCAACGTCGTTTCCCAGGAAAACCTACTCGACGGAGTTTTCGGCCGCATCCGCGAAATGGAAGAGGGCCCGGACGGCAACATCTATTTCTCAACCTCAAACCGCGACGGCCGCGGCTCACCTTCGAAGGACGACGACCGGATCATGCGGATCGTACCGAACTAATACTGTCAGAACCGCCCGCTTACGCAGGCGGTTCTGACTCGAGCATCTTCTTCGCTTCCAAAAGCTCGGCCTTGTGTTCGTCAGTCAATACCGGATATTTCAGATCCAGAGATTCGAGTTTTTTTACAATGATCTCTGAGATCGCGAGCCGTGTGAACCATTTTTTATCGGCGGGAATGATATACCACGGCGCGTTTTCCGTCGATGTCGCTTCCATCGCCTCGGTGTAGCATTTCATGTATTCGTTCCACATACCGCGTTCCTTGACGTCGCCGAGCGAGAATTTCCAGTTCTTATCCTCTTCCGCAATTCGCGACAGGAACCTGGCCTTCTGCTCATCCCTAGAAACATTAAGAAAGATCTTGATTATCTGTGTGCCATTTTCAACCAAGTGGTTTTCCCAGTCGCGGATATGCTTGAAGCGCTTTTTCCAGATGTCCTTGTCGTTCAGAGTCTCGTCCGGCAACTGTTGAAACTGTAGGATCTGAGGATGAACGCGCACAACCAAAACCTCTTCGTAATGCGAGCGGTTAAAGATGCCGATCATGCCTCTCGCCGGCAGGTTTTTCTGACAACGCCAGAGGAAATCGTGATCGAGTTCCTCGCTCGATGGCTGTTTGAACGAGATTATGTGACACCCTTGCGGATTAACGCCGGTCATCACGTGTTCGATCGCTCCGTCCTTGCCCGCCGCATCCATCGCCTGAAAAATGATTAGCAGCGAATATTTGTCCTGAGCGTATAAAACGTCCTGCAATTCACGCATTCGCGCAACATTTTTCTCAAGGTCTTTTACCGCTTGTTTTTTATCAGTATAATCGCCGGTAAAGTCGGTTCCGTGGTTTTTGAGGTTAACTTTAGAGCCTTCGCCAACGCGGAATTTATCTATTTTCATTTTTCTTAATAGCTTATCGCTGACAGATTTTTCAGCTTAAAGCTATCAGTTTTCAGCTATTTTGAACAGACCAAACGTTAATAAAAAGATATGAAAAAGCTACTGTTTTTGACGATTCTGTTATTGCCGATTTACGCGTTTAGCCAAGCGAGGCTCGTAGACCAGCGTATATCGCTAAAAAATGGAAGATCGTTCACGCTAAAGATCGCCGAGGGCTACGAAATGATCCCGGCGATGGAGGGCCTGAAACGCGTTCGCTTTTTTGCAAAAGCTCCGGACGGACGCATCTTCGTAACCGACATGTACAACCTCGCCGACGGAACTCGTGGCACGGTCTATATCCTCGACGGCTGGAATGCGGAAACGGGCAAATTCAGCAAGCTCATCCCGTACA
Organism: Pyrinomonadaceae bacterium; assembly: GCA_040080065.1. Classification (GTDB taxonomy): domain Bacteria; phylum Acidobacteriota; class Blastocatellia; order Pyrinomonadales; family Pyrinomonadaceae; genus OLB17. The sequence goes on along the minus strand of JBEBJB010000014.1, from coordinate 8,553 downwards.
TGACAAAGCTGCGAAACCCGAACAGCGTCCAGTTCTATCGTGACGCGAATGGCCAGGAATGGTTTTATCTTGCCGAAACGCACCAGCTTACACGCCGAAAATTCACCCGCGGCGAAACGAAGCCGACCGACACGAAACCCGATGTCCTCGCCACCTTTCCCGACTACGGCCTTTCCTACAAATACGGCGGCTGGCATCTGACGCGGACGATCTCGTTCTCGCCGGACGGACGGCTCTATGTCTCGGTCGGTTCGAGCTGTAATTCGTGCGTTGAGAAGGAGAAAGTGCGAGCGAGCATCATCTCGATGAACCCGGACGGCAGCGACCAGCACGAATTTGCCAAAGGGCTTAGGAACGCGGTTGGCCTGCGGGCGATCGGCAAATTTGTCTTCGCGACCAACCAGGGCAGCGACCATCTCGGCCTTCAAAAACCTGATGAAACATTCTACGCTCTGAAAGAAGGAGCCGATTACGGCTGGCCATATTGCCACTCCTCAAACGGCAAGATATTCGCCGATCCAAAGATCAAACGTGCAAGCGGCTGCGCAAATGTCGTCGCTCCGTACGCATTTTTCCCTTCGCGTTCGTCGGCACTCGGCTTCGATTATTTCGACGATGCCGACGCCGATCCGCTGATCAAAAACGCCTTCCTCGTCTCGCTCCACGGTTCGACCGATAAAAACATGGGCCACGGTTACAAGGTCGTCATCATGCGCAAAGGCGAAAAGCTCCAGGACCTGATCACCGGATTCCTCCAAAACGGCAAGGTCGTGGGCCGCCCCTGCGACATCATGAAGCTCGACGCCAACTCCTTCCTATTAACCGATGACTTCACCGGCATCGTTTACGTTGTACGAAAGAAGATCTAATGAAAAACGTTGACTTTTAGCTATAACCGTGCTATCCTTGCAACATCGTTGCACTTAATATGATGGACATTGTAAGGATAATTGCTCTGCCAAAAGAGCCTTTTCGGTTCCGAAGATCGCCAAAAAACGCGCCACAATACGGCGCGTTTGTGGCGCGCGTTTTTAAAAATACCGAAACTGACAAAAACGTAGTGCTAAGTCTAGTTATTGCAACAATTCCATGTCCCACGCATACCGTGGGACAACCGTGGGACACGTGGGACACGTGGGACACGCCTGGTCGTATACACGGCTTAAACGATTTATATACTGCATGTTACGCGTATTCTGGACTTTTGCTGCCCCAAAAATATTTCTAAAAAAGGAGTTTATATCATGCGAAAAACACTTAATATTTCTTTTCCCGAAGAGACATTCGCCTTCATCCGCCGCCGTGCCGCCGAGGGCTATTATAGTTCCACGAGCGAATACGTCCGTGCGTTGATACGCCGGGATCAGATGAAGGACCAGATGAAGGATCAGATGAAAACTAAGCCACCTGAACAGCCGTTTAGAAAACTGCGTACGGCGAACGAATCTATGCGATCCGCATTTGAATAGAGTCTTGTAACAGAAACTGTTACGATTAATGTTTGCGGAAATTGCGGCTCTATGAACATCGGCATCACAGTTTATCCAACCTACGGCGGCAGCGGGATCGTCGGGTCAGAACTCGGCCGCGATCTGGCGGAACGCGGGCATAATGTGCATTTTATCTCGTCGGTGCTGCCGACGCGGCTGACCGAGCTGAGCGAACGCATTCACTTTCACGAGGTGGAGATGATGTCGTACGCGCTGTTCGAACATCAGCCCTACGACCTCGCCCTCGCGACCAAAATGGCCACCGTCGCCCGGGCCGAAAAGCTCGATCTGCTCCATGTTCATTACGCGATACCGCATTCGATCTCGGCGATACTGGCCAGAGAATCCATCAAGCAAAAACGCTACGTGCCTGTGATCACAACGCTTCACGGCACGGACATAACGCTTGTCGGCGCCGACCGCAGCTATCTGCCGATCACGCGTTACGGTTTGCAGCAATCGGACGGCGTGACGGCGGTTTCGAAATTTTTGAAGCAAGCGACGATCGAGACTTTCGATTTTGACGAGATCGAGGTAATTCCGAATTTTATTTGCGAGAAGCATTACATGCGGCTGCCTGATTCACCTCTGCGCGGCGAACTCGCTCCGAATGGTGAACGTCTACTCGTTCACGTATCGAATTTTCGCCACGTAAAACGGCCGAATGACTGCGTCGAGATACTTGCCAAAGTTCGGGCCGCCGGTCAAAACGCGACGCTCATCCTGGTTGGCGACGGCCCTGAGCTTTCTGCCGTCCGTTATCGAGCCGAACAGCTCGGCGTTATAGAAAACACCGTCTTTGTTGGCAAACAGGCGAACATTGCCGATTATCTCGGAATCGCAGATATATTTCTTTTGCCGTCCGAATTGGAATCCTTCGGCCTCGCCGCGCTCGAGGCCCAGGCCTGCGAAGTCCCCGTTATCGCGACCCGAATAGGCGGAATTCCCGAGGTCGTAAACGATGGCGAATCCGGTTTTCTCAGCGATATCGGCGACGTCGAAAAAATGAGCGTCGATACGCTGCGACTGTTGAATGATGAGGACCTGAGACGCTCGTTCGGCGAACGAGGCCGCGAATTGGCTGTTCAAAGATACGCTACGTCGAAGATCATTCCGCAGTACATCGCTTTTTATGAAAAGATCGTAAACAAAGCCAAAGCTGCGGCTGCATGACGGAACGCGGACATCCTTGTCCGCTGGACACTTCATTTTTACACGCGGACAGGGATGTCCGCGTTCCAGTAATGCTAAAACGCTACATGCACAATCAGGAACGCGAGCACGCGATGCGTGACGATAACCGAATTGTGCGTGAATTCGAATGGGGAACGGAATACATCACTGATCACGCCAACGGCGACGACCCGCGAGAGCTGTTTAGCCAATATTCGAAAAACACTGTCGAGCACAGCGAAGATTTTTTCATCAATCCGGAAATTTCAGATTTCAAATTTGAAATTTCAGATAACGAAAATAAGCTGACGTGGACCAGCGGCATCCAAACCATATCGCCGGAAAATAACACCGTCTACGCCAAATATTTCCCGCACGCGACGAATAAAAAATCCGCCGTTCTCGTCCTGCCGCATTGGAATGCGAAGGCGGGAACGTATTACGACCTCTGCAAAATATTCAACAAAGTTGGCTTTTCCGCCCTCAGATTAACGCTTCCCTATCATGAAGAACGCATGCCGCCGGAGCTGGAACGAGCCGATTATCTCGTCGCTCCAAACGTCGGAAGAACGCTGCAATCGCTCCGGCAGGCAGTCGTCGATACGCGTTCGGCGGTGCGTTGGCTGAAGCAGCAGGGTTACGAAAAGATCGGCATCGTCGGCACGAGCATCGGCTCGTGCGTCGGCTTTTTTGCGTTTACACACGATCTCGACATCGACACAGCCGTCTTTAACCACGTCTCCGGCTATCCCGCCGACGTCGTCTGGCACGGCCTCTCGACCTATCACGTCAAAGAAGCGTTTCGCGACAACGTCACCCTCGACGAACTCCGCGAATACTGGCTGCCTATCTCGCCCATGGCGTACATGGACCGCCTAGCCAAACTGCCGCCGCGTCCCCAACGCTACATCTACACCCTTTACGACCTAAGCTTCCCGGTCGACCTCTCCCGCGACACGATCAATGCGTTGAATCAGCATAAGGTCAAGCACAGCGCGGTTACGATCCCGTGCGGGCACTACACACTAGGCGTAAAACCGTGGGTCTATTACGACGGGTACAAGATAATTTCGTTTTTGAGGAGGCATTTGAAATAGTGGTGTTCTTCCGAAATAAGTTCGAAGTGATAGGTTCAAAGTTATAACTTAAGACTTTTAACCTCTCACTTATTCCGAAGGAACGAAACAACGCGATTCGTTCCACCTAACATCAAAACAGTGTTAAAATCGTGACACCTTTTTCTGAATGAGCGCGGTTCCTGAGAAGCACAAAAATACGGTTCGCGAGGCGATAGAGCATTTGATCTCTCGCGCCGGGAATTCGCGTGCTCTGACGGGTGGTGATATAGCGGGGCGTGTTGAGGCGACGGTTGAGAAGTATTTGCTGCGTGATAATCCAGGTGCGGCTCATGTCGAGATAGAGGATTTCGTGCATGAGATCAGGGCGGATGACCTGTGTTTGATCGTGGCCTGCGAAAAGGGCGATGAGAAGGCTTGGGAAGATCTGGTTGCGAATTTTGATTCGACGGTTAAGTCCGCAGCACGCAAGATCTCTTCGAACAACGAGGACGCTGAGGATCTTGCAAGTTCAATTTGGGCAGAGCTTTACGGTCTTCGCGTGGATGCGGACGGGAATAAGAAGAGCAAACTAGCGTATTACTCGGGGCGTGGCTCACTGGCTGGTTGGCTGCGGGCGGTGGTTTCGCAACTGGCAGTGGATCAGTTTAGAAAGCAGTCCAAATTTGTCCAGATCGAGGAAGACCGTGAGTTTGAGAATCTGGCAAACGAAGCCTCGAACGGGGACGGGCCGCATTTTGGTTCGCATATTGAGAATCCGGAGGAGCTTTACAGTGAAGGCCGCACGACTGCCGACGTTTCTGCCGCTCTCAGCTCAGCGATCGCGGGGCTCGAGGCCGAGGACCGTTTGATACTAAAGCTATATTATTTTGACAGCCTGAAATTAAAGGACATTGCCGCGACCTTCGGCTATCACGAAGCAACAGCGAGCCGAAAGCTCACCCGCGTGCAGAGCGAGATCCGCAAAGGCGTGGAAAAAAGCCTGAGGTCGCAGCATGGCTGGACCGACACCGAGGTCAAACGCCACCTCAGCGAGACCGCCGCGAGCCTTGGAATTAATCTCGAAACGATGTTCGCCGCATTCCTGATGCTGGCGATCGTGCAAGATATCATAGCCGGAGGCGTTCTATAGACGGGTTACGAAAACCTCGGCCGCAGAGGCCGCGAAGATCATGAAACCACAGATGAACACAGATCAATACAGATACGGAAAGGCTGATTCGGGCCTTCTGTGTTCATCTGTGCCTATCTGTGGTTTCATTTTCTCCGTGTCCTCTGTGGCTAATTTTTAAGATGGAACTGGAATTCGACAAAGAAATGGATGCGATCCTCCGCCGTGCGCGGTATGATCGAGGTGTGCTTGTGGGCGATGAACCACCCGAAAAGCCGAAGCACATCGACGCCGATTCGATCGCGGCGTTTGTCGAGAACGCTCTTCCGGCCAGGACACGAACGCTCTACATGGAGCATTTCTCCGATTGCGACCGCTGTCGCCGGATCCTTTCACAGTCAATGCTTTTTGCTTCCGAAGCGGACGTAAAAGCCGCTTCCGTCGTTTCGGCGCCTGTTGTCGCGGCAGCGATCCCGTGGTACCAAAAGCTCTTCCGCACGCCAAATCTGGCGATCGCCATGGGTGCTCTGGTGCTCGCATTCGGCGGGTTTTTCGCGTTCACAGTGATCCAAAATCGCCAGTCCGAGCAAAACGTGAGCGTTGCCCAGATTAATGACAGCGAACGCGAAAAAGGCGGACCGTTTGCGAGCGATGAATCTGCAAATAAATCTGCCGCAACCGCAAACACTTCAAACGCAACGACAAACACTACTGCAAATGCAGCCGCGCTTCCGGCCGCTAATGCTGTTCCTGATCCGCTTGCAACACCAGGCGAACCATTGGCTGAAAAACGCGCGATCTCACCAGCAAAACATGGTTCCGTCGCAACCGCCGGCGAATCGCCCGACAGCGGAGTTGTATCTCGCGACGAAGACAAACTGGCCGAGGAATCACGCCCGATGAGCAAAGCCGCTCCGCCGCCTCCAGCTCCAACGATTCTCGGCGGAGCCATCGCCAGCGAGCGCGAGAGCAAAAAAGAGGTCGACGAAAAAGCAAAGAATAAAGACGACGCCAGCACCGCTGACTCGATGAAGCGTAAACAAGCCGAGCCGCTGCGTCGCGACCTGCCGCCGGCCCCGTCAAAAAGTGGCCCTGTTCGTTCGGGCCCGCTCAATACGCAGTCGAATCAGATCCAGAACCAGACCTTCGACATGGGGGTCACTCGGATTGTGGGCGGCAAAACGTTCAACAACCGCAACGGAGCATGGTACGATTCGGCCTACAAAAATCAGGCGAGCATGAACTTCCGCCGGGGAACCGAAGAATACAAAAAACTCGACGGCGGCCTCAGAAACATCGCCGACACGATCGGCGGCACGGTTGTATTGATGTGGAAAGGTAAGGCCTACCGTATTCAATAAAACCTGTCGCTCCGTAAAAATCGCGTTAAACTAACAGCATGAAAGCACTAGCTCTACTTTTGTGCATCCTGTGCCTTTTCGCGGCGAGTTCTCTTGCTCAGCCGGCGTGGCAATCTAATCTCGATTCCAAAATCCGTTTCTACCAAACCACCGATTTCGGCATCATTTTGGCGGGAACCGAGCGAAGCCTTTACGCGATCGATGGTCAGACCGGCGAGCGCACTTGGCGGCAGGCGACCGGGAACATCAACGAAACCTCGGTCACACCTGTGCCGGATACCGACCTGATTCTCTTTTCCCGTGACGAAGGCAGCAAGTCGCGGCTTGAGGCGGTCGACATGCTTACGGGCTCGCGGATCTGGCAGAGCGACAAGGTCAAGGGCGACGTGATGCAGCTCGCGGTCGATCCTGAGAACGATCTGATCGCCGTCGTTCTGGTTAGAGATCCGCGTGGGAAGGCGGACGATAATTTCGAGAAAAAGCCAACAGTTCACGTCCTGCAGCTCTCGACCGGCGACGAACTGTGGAAACGCGAACTCGACACGAGCATCGAGATGATGCCGACGCGTTTTGGCGAAAATCTTGGCGATATAGACTACACGCTCGATAATTACCGCGCCCCGTTGCTGCTCGATGGCCGGCTGTTCTTGTTCTACGAAGGCTCGACCTCGTTCGACGCTCGTACAGGAAAAGAAAAGGAACGAGAAAAATTCAAGATCAACGAAGACGGCCTCGCCCTGACCGAGGCCGACCCGGTTTTTGACGACCAGCATGTTTACGTCTCCGGCAAAGGCAAGATCCGCGCGGTCAATCGACGCACCGGAAAGCAGGATTGGGAAGCCGACGATCTCGGAATTTGCGCCGAAATGGCTCTCGTCGGAAATGTGCTGTATGTGCGAACAGGCGGCCAATTTACGCAGCTCAAAGACGGTGAATTCAAAGAAAAAGGTCCGTTCGGCGTTTCCGCCATCAACACCACCAACGGCAAAACACTCTGGCGTTACAAAGGTGCTGACAAAGGTCTCACAAATTTCGTTTTCGCCGACCAAAACACGATCCTTATCGCCGACAAAGACGACCTCATCACGCTCGACGCTCGCAGCGGAAAGCGTACCGCAAAACGCGACCATAAGATCGACAAAGCGCAATTTGTCCTCATAAACGAAAGCGGCCAGGCCGTCGTTGGTGGCCGAAATGAGATAGCTGCGTTCAGTGCGACACCACCGTCTTCGTCATCGGGCGGTACTAAGGCAGAACCACCTGCGTTAGCGGGTGGTCCGAGGCTAGGGTATTCGCAAGCTGCCTTGACCCTCGCGGCCGTACCACCCGCTTACGCAGGTGGTTCTCCCCTTGTCGAAGTTTGGCGTGTTCGCCATACCGCACCTGCTCGGGGAGTTTTTCGTATTGTCACTGGCATAGCTCTGCGTGCGGCCGCGTTGTATTTCCGCTACGGCGGCATCGCGACTTCGGCGATCGGTTTTGCGCGGACCGGTTTGAGCCTTGCGACAGCGGCGAATTCGTTCCGCTGGTCGGGTTTGCAGAATCGGTTTGGCACGGTGAATCTTTCGACGCTTGCGGGAAATGCGGCCAGAAATTACGCGACTCGTCGCATATACGCGTACGGCTCGCTCGGACGAATGTCCAATCTCGGCCGTTTCCGCGGGCTGAATGTTACGGTTCCAAATGCGACCGATATTCGCGGCCAGATCATTGGCCGGGCAGTTGACCGAGTAACGCCTTCGCGTGGGGCGGTGAGCGAGAGCATCTTTGACCGCATCGATCCGGCTCGGCAGCTCGATCGGTTTTCGGATTATCTGCTGCGACGCAAACGCCTGTCCGAACTTCGCTCGAACCACATGTATTTCTACACCGACCTGCCGCGTCCGTTCGACAAAAAAGGCCTCGTCGGCGTCAACGTTCACACCGGCCGCGACGCGAGATTTGCGTTGGTCTCAGAGCCCGATCCGCAGTTCGTGACGGACGAAGCCGCTGGTTTGCTCTATTCGGCGAACGGAAATAATTTGCAGGCGTTTGATTTCATAGATCGTTAAAAATACTTGCAAAAGCCCGCGCGTAAGCAAGGGCGAATCGTGCAACTGCAATCGCGTGAGTGGCACAGGCCCGAGATCTAGTCAGGGCGAATGCTACAGTAAACATATGTTTCGCCTACGCGATCCGGCCTTGCTCACGCAAGCGCTTGTGCACAGAGTCCGCACAGGTGTTTTTATCTGTGTCGATCCGTGTTAATCTGATGTTAAAAAGACGGTTTCTCAGGGCATTGAACTAGAATCAATGTTGAACGACAAGATTTTGTTCTTTGACAGGAGAAACCGTAATGACAT
>JBEBJB010000051.1:0-29495 GCA_040080065.1 Pyrinomonadaceae bacterium | reverse complement strand
AGCAGGCACACGCCAGATCCTGACGGTAACGTTTACGGTCGCAGCAGGAGCTACGGCGCAGACTGTTCCGGTGACGTTCTCAGGCACCCCGACCGCTCAAAGCGTGTCGAGTGCTCAAGGGGCTCTGCTTGCAACGACCTACGAAACAGGCACTGTTATCATCGGTGCAACGGCCGCCGGTGTCACGGTCTCAGGCCGCGTCATTAACGCGAACGGTCAGGGCGTGCGAGGAGCAACGGTCGCTATTACTGACTCGGCGGGCGATCGACGGTCGGTGACGACAGGCTCATTCGGCTTCTACAGCTTCGAAGATGTCGAAGCCGGCCAGAGCTACGTCATCGGCGTCACGTCGAAACGCTACCGTTTCGGCTCGCGTGTGGTCAACGTGACTGACAGTCTGTCAGACGTTGACTTCGTTGGACAGGAATAAATCTGCCGCTTTTTGGCATATTTTTTGGAAAAGGCGACTTTTAAGTCGCCTTTTTCTTGCTTCATACACTTCGATCTCACAGCAATCCAACAAAATCCACATTACTCAAACTCGAATTCGCGATAACCCGCGGAAAAGTCAGCCCCTTCTTCAAAAAAAGCGTAGCTGAGATCGAGATCCGTCTGAAAGCCGCGTCCCCTTCGGATAAAACGGTCGGGAAAACATACCGCACGCAGGTCGGACTGCATCTTTTCCAGTCTGTCTTCCAGAACCACCTCAAATTTCTGGCGTTTCGACGTTATCGGTGCGTGCAGCACGCAGAAGTGGTTTCCGTCCTCAAAATATTCCGTCGGCAGATCCCGGCAGACCCGCTCGCTTACCTTTATTTTTTCGGCTTCCTCGAATGATGATCGGGCTTATTCCAGTCCCACAAAATCAATATCGATCAGGTTCGAACTTATCTGGATGATCGTTGGCGTAAAGCGGTAGCGTTTTGATGAGACGGTTATTGTGTATTGTCCGGAAAGAATACCTGAGAACGAGTAAACGCCGAAAGAGCTCGTGGTTACGCTTCGGCGCACGTTTTGAGCGTCGATCAGCGAGACCACGGCGTTCCGAATTCCCATGCCATTCGGCGTCAAAACACGGCCGCTGATCGAGAAAGTGGGCGTAGGCGTAGGCGTCGGAGTTGGTGTTGAGGTTGGAGTAGGCGTAGGCGTCGGAGTTGGGGTTGGAGTAGGCGTAGGCGTAGGCGTCGGAGTCGGAGTCGGAGTTGGTGTCGGTGTCGGCGTCGGCGTCGGGGTTGGCGTTGGAGTTGGAGTTGGAGTTGGTGTCGGTGTCGGCGTCGGCGTCGGAGTTGGTGTTGGCGTCGGGGTTGGAGTTGGCGTCGGCGTTGGAGTTGGCGTCGGCGTTGGCGAGACTGCTGAGCCGAATTCAAATGCTCCGATGTCCATGATGCCGTTTATGGGACGCGCTTCGCTGGATTGGTGCTTTAGGTATTGGCGGATTACGTCGTTTTCGGGGAGGAGGTCGGCGTGTAGGATCGATCCGGCGTTTACGAGCGGTGAACCTGCGGTTGGGCGGTAGTCTTGACCGGCTTCACTTGTGAAACCGGGCGACGTGCCGGTGACCATTGTTGAGCCGCCGGTGATGAGGCCGTTGAACGCTCCTTCGTGGGAATTTCGCCAGTTGGTTTTTGCCCAGTTGTTGGCGAGTGTCAGAACGCCCGATTCGGCTAGCATCGCGAGGCTTGTTCCCGCCGCGGTGTTGTAGAAGACGTTGTTTCTCGCGTCGGCGGTGTCCTCGTTGGTCGAGAGGCGAAACATCACCGACGTGCCCGTGCGGGTCGAGACGACGGTGTTGTTGTAGAAATAGAGCTTTCCTTTGCGGTAATCCGCTTCGTTGCCGCTGTCGCCGCCGTAGTGCGTGCTCTGATTGTTGCCGCCGTCGGTTTTGATGAGGACGTTGCCGTAGACGAAGGTTTTTCGATAGCTCGGATCCATACGGATCTGGATGCTGTCTTCGCCGTCGACCAGGTCGAGATTGCGGTTGCCGCCCTCGATCCAGTTGTAGCGGACGACGAGGCCGGCCGAACGATCTTTGAGCCCAACGCCGATCGAACCCGAACGCGGCGGGCCGAACCGGTTGTACTGAAACGTGATGCCGATCGCGGCGGTGTAATTATTGTGCTGAAAGGCACTTCCGACGATGCCGTTGCCGTATATGTAATTGCCCTCGACGAGGATGTTCCGCGAAACCGTATCGTCGCTCGACGCGACAAAAAAGCCGTTCGCACTGTCGGTGATCGTGCAGTTGCGGATGGTTATGTTCTCGCCTTTTTCAACGTAGATCGACGATGCGGCGCTCGTGTACGTCTGGATGTTTCCGCTGTCATCGGTGAACTGGTAATTCGGATGTGCGCTGCGGATATCGAGGTTTTCGATGACGATGTATTGCGGCATCGTGTCGGTCGGAATATTTGACGAGCCGATCTTGATTACGCCGCGTTGTTCGCTGGCGAAATTGAGGTTTCGCGGCGTGACCGCACCATTGCCGTCGATCACCGGCTGCTCGCCGTTTGGCCCCGAAACGCCGCGAACGGTGATCGGGTTCGCTGCCGTTCCTTGCCGCCCGATGACCCATTTTTCCTTGTACGGCGTCGCCCGCCAATAGATCAAAACCGTATCGCCCGGCTGCAAGGTAGCCCAGGGAACCTCAGCGATCGTGTCTAATGCCGTGTTTGGTTTTACCTCGTAGAAAGCGGCATTTGCTGTCGCGACCGCGATTAGAAGGAGCGAAAAAGATAGGACCAGCTTTCTCATTTGAAGGACACCTCAGGGCGGGTAGATCGTAGGTTAAAACTGTTTCAACGTCTTAGGATAGCATTTGTAGGATTTTGGTGTCTAGAGTTTTATCAGTCGATATGGGCGAGCAGGATGCTCGCCCTCCAGTCAAAAAAAAGGCTGCCCACGCGTGCGGACAGCCGAAGTAAGGATTGAGTGAGGAAAGAACTTTAGTTTTTTAGTTGGTTTTCATGCGGCGGACGCCAATCTTCATTTTGACCAACTCCTCGACCGATATGTTTGGGTCCTCGGCTTTGGCACGGCGGATGAAGTCGCGGTCGATGTTGAAGATGCGAAATTTTACGACTTCTTCAGCCGAGAGTTTGCCGTAGCCTTCGGCTTTGAGGTCGGTCAGGAGCTCAGGTGTTACCTTGAAGATGCGGAATTTTACAACCTCCTCGGACGAGAGATTGTCGAATCCGGCGGCCTTCAGTTCGGCGAGGTATTCCGGCGTGACTTTGAAAATGCTGTATTTGACGAGCTGTTCGAAGTCTTTTGTGCCGAAGCCCATTTCGTTGACCTTTCTCACAAACTCGGCGTCGATCTTGAATATGCGGGCTTTTACGAGGTCTTCCATAGTCAGGTTTGGAAAGCCGGTCGCCTTCATCTCGGCCATGAACCTGGAATCGACCTTAAAGATCGCGGCTTTGAAGAGGTCGTCGACATCGAGGTCGCCGAAACCAACAGATTTAAGATCGTCAGCGAGAGCGGTCGTGACGTTGATCATCGCGGCGGAAAGCATGCGGCCCTCGACGTCGTTATGACCATTCTTGCTGTTCGATTTTTCGAAGTCAAAACCACGCTGCTTCATCGCACTGAAATATCTGTAGTCAGGATCGAAGCGAAACGTGCCCGAGCCTTTTCCATTTGTAAACGCTCCTTCGAAATTGACCGTCCCGGCCTCGCGAACAAGCTTAAAGCTGACAGGGCCATTCTGCGCCTGTTCACGGCTGAGGCCCTGGAGAGCGGAATATTCGAAATCCGAGCCGAACTGGTTGCGGTTTTCGCCGTTGGTGGTTCGGCTGAGGTTTAGGTGGATCTTGTCCGCACGGCCTTCCTTTCCGGGACGGGCGTCGGCCTTCCATTCGCCGGTGATCGGGGCTTGAGCGACGATCACGATCTTTCCTATTACGATGATGATAAATGCAAGAGATAAAAGGCTAAGGGCCAGAGATTTGAAATTGTTTCGCATGGAAACCTCCAGGTTTTTGTCAGATTTGTTTTCGCTTGTCGCGTTACAAAAGGAAAACACCGCAGTCTGAAATTTTGTGACAGAACGGGGAAAAATCTTTTTCCTGGGGCAAAAGCCCGTGCAAAAGCCCGCGCGTAAGCAAGGGCGGAACATCCAACTTGAGTGTTCCGCCCTTGCTTACGCGCGGGCTTTTGCATGCTTTTGCATCAAAGATTTTTGTTTCCCGTCGCGGGCGAGACGTGTTATAATGTGAATAATCTTGACAGACCAACCCTGCGCCGGACACCAATTTTGTTGTTCGCACGCGCATCGCGTCGTTCTCAAGTTTTTTGGGAGAGAAGCGGTCATGCAATTAACCATCGGTCAAAAAGTAGCTTATCCAAATCAGGGCGTTTGCCTGGTCGAAGAATTTAGCGAACATGCTTTCGGCACGCTTTCGATCAGTGGTTACACGCTCCGGGTACTTCATGATAATTCGACGATATTCGTGCCCGAATGCAATGCGGACACCGTTGGGCTCCGGCCGCTGATCAGTTCGTCGCAATGCCGGCTTTTGATCGCAATGCTTGCCGAGGATTTTGAGCCGTATTCGGGCGATTGGAAGACGCGTTCGCGCGATTTCACTGAAAAACTGCGTACCGGCGACATCTTTCAGACCGCCGAGGTGTTGAAAATGCTGACATTCCTGAGCCATGAGAAGAAATTATCGTTTCGCGAGCAGACGCTGCTTGAGAAATCGAAATTCCTGATCGTTTCCGAGATCTCCAACGCCGATCCGAAAAGCCGGCCGCCGGCGGAATGCGAGATCGTCGGCCTGGTCGAACGGGCCTGTTCGAAACGCTCGACCGCCTCGCTCGCGGCGATGGCGGCTGTTCATTAAGTTTCGAACAAAACGTGCAAATCAAAGAAATGCCCGGGTCGTCTCGTCCCGGGCATTCCAGTGTATGACACCATCACATGTCATATAATGCGGCAACGCGCCGCATTCTCCTACAAAATGGCCCGGCAAAAAAGACCGTGGCGAGTCTCAGAGTCTTCGCAAGCATCCGTTCCACTAAAATCGCTTGCGGGGCCATCTTTAGGATAGATCGGATCGCACACAGAATTGTGTTAGCTGCCATACAAAAGCAGAAAAAAAATTGGATGTATTTTGCGGTTATGTGAAAAAAAGGCTGGGGAGAGTTGGCTTTAGGAAACCTTCTCGGCACATCGAGCGCGAAATAAAATAATGCAAATAGTTCGGTAAATCACAAGCGGGAGGATTTTATTTAGTGTAAGGTCGGTAGTGTCACTACGGCATTTTGGTTCGATTCTAGCCTGACATTTTTGCCTGGTAGTTGTTAACGCCAGTGAGGAACGACCAAATGCCGGAAATCGAATCGAATAACGCCATACTTTCCGCCTTGCCGCCGGAAATCTTCGAACAAATATTGCCAAAGCTCGAACCCGTTGAGCTGATTTATAACAGCGACATTTACGCCGCCGGCGATGTGATCGAGCACGTTTACTTTCCCGAGAGCGGCATCATCTCGCTGCTCGCGGTTGTCGGAAAAGATTCGTCGATCGAGGTCGGCATTGTCGGTGACGAAGGCATGATCGGGATTCCGTTGTTCCTGGGCGAAACTAGAACCAATAATCGGGCCGTGGTCCAGGGCTCGGGCGTTGCAATGCGGATGACGGCGACGGATTTTTTATTCGAATCGACGCCCGGCGAACTACAGCGGATCCTCAAAAAGTACACGCATTCGCTCATGACGCAGATATCGCAATCGGCCGCGTGCAACCGCTTTCATCCGATCGAAGCGCGCCTGGCACGGTGGCTTTTGATGACGCGCGACCGGATGCGGTCGGACGAGTTCCGGATAACGCAGGAATTTTTGTCGAACATGATCGGCGTTCGCCGCGAAGCCGTTAGCCGGGCAGCATCGGATCTTCAACACCGCGGCCTCGTCCACTATGTCCGCGGCCGCCTCTCGATCCTCGACCCCAAAAAACTCGAATCCCTAGCCTGCACCTGCTACGCCATCCTGTCAGAACCGCCTGCGTAAGCGGGCGGAACATTGTCCGATATTAGTCAAGTTTGATCGCGAAGTGCTTGCCGCCCGCTTACGCAGGCGGTTCTGGCTTGTTGTAACTTGCCCGCACGACCGTCTTAATATTTCCCCGCACGTTATAATCGCCCTCGATCTCGACTTTGAGCGGATCGCACGCGGCCACGAAGTCATCGAGGATCACATTTACGACGTGTTCGTGAAAGATCTTTACGTCGCGGAATGAATTTATATAGAGCTTGAGGCTTTTTAGCTCGACGCAGAGCTTATTTGGCACATATTTCAGCCGGATCACGCCAAAATCGGGAAAATCCGAAAACGGACAGATCGCCGTAAACTCCGGCATCTCGAATTCGACCCAGATCTCTTTTCCCGCAAATTTATACGGAAACGCATCGAGCGGATAAAGGTTCATCTCCGCCCGCGGCGTCGGGCGGATGTCTAATTGCTGGTTGTTAACGCCCTCAGGCATTCTTTCGTCTAACATAATTCTTACTCTGGTTGGTGCCGCTCCGTGGCGCAAGCCCGCGCGTTAGCAAGGGCGAATTCCTCAATAAGCCTTTTCGCCCTTGCTTACGCGCGGGCTTGTGCCACGACAGCGGCCCTATCTTACTTACCGAAGCTTTCGCGATCCAAGCCGGCGCGTAAGCATGGCGAATTCCTCAATAAGCCTTTTCGCCCTTGCTTACGCGCGGGCTTGTGCCACGATAGCGAGCTATCTTACATACCGGTGCTTTCGCGATCCAAGGCCGCGAATGGCGGCGAGGTCGTTGACGCCATTTTCGTTGAGCTTATTCAGCAGATTCACGAAAATGTGGGCCGTTGCGTATGCGTCGGCGCTTGCCCGGTGATGATTTACGAGTTCGATCTCGTAGTGCTCGGCGACGGTTTTTAGTTTGTGATTGAGAATGTCGGGCAGCAGCTTTCGCGAGAGCTGGACGGTACATAAACACGGATTACCAAGCTTGTATTTACCGAAAACCCGGCTGATCTCGTTGTTGAGAAACCGCATATCGAAACCCGAATTGTGCGCAACGAGGATCGAATCGCCAATAAAATCAAGGAAATCGTAAACCACATCGGCGAAAACCGGCGCGTCCGCGACCATCTCGTCGCTGATGCCCGTAAGACCCTCAATGAACGACGGGATCGGCGTTTCGGGATTGACGAGCGTTTGAAATTCGTCTTTGACCTCGCCGTTTTTCACGCGGTACGCACCGATCTCGGTGATGCGGCACGGCGGGGCTTTGGCTCCGGTGGTTTCGAGATCGAACACGACGAATTCCGTGTCCATCAACTCGCGGCCTTCGAACTCATCCTCGCGGATCACGACCATATCGCCATCCAACGACAAACGCGGATCGCTCGAGATCAGATCGGCAACCAGCAAACGGGCGAGCCGCTGGTCGGGCTTGCGGATCTTCATCACAAAATCGACCACGCTCACCGCCGAAGCTTTGCCGCCAAAGGACCGCAGCAAAGCGACTGTTTCGTTAATCAGTATCGATTCGGATATTAGATTCGGGTACGGCGTCATCACTAACGAGTTTATCAGAGTTTGGAGAGTTTATTGAGTTTCGAGAGGTGTTTGCGGTAGTCTAGTCTTTCATGGATGTTCTAAAACGATTTACGGAAACCAATGCCTTGCTCGACGGGCATTTTATTTTGTCGAGCGGCCTGCACAGCCCAAAATATCTGCAATGCGCCCTCGCACTACAGCATCCTGACGATGCGGCGGCTTTCGGCCGCGAGATCGCGGCTCATTATTCGGCGGACGATATAGATACGGTCGCCTCACCGGCGATCGGCGGGCTGGTGATCGGATTTGCGACCGCACAGGCTCTCGGCAAACGATTTATCTGGACGGAGCGTCAGGAAGGCGTGATGACTGTTCGGCGCGGTTTTACCGTATCGCCGGGCGAGAGAATTTTGGTTGTTGAAGATGTGATTACCACTGGTGGTTCGACCCGTGAGTGTATTGCGGCATTGGAAAGCCAAGGGGCTAAGGTCGTCGCTGCGGCATCGATAATTGATCGATCTAATGGTGTTGCGGATGTTGGCGTGCCGCGAATTTCGCTCGTCAGCCTCGATGTCCCGAGCTTTTCGATCGAAGTTTGTCCGATGTGTGAGCAAGGCGTCGAGGCCGTAAAGCCGGGGAGCCGAAAGTCATGAGTCCCGAGGTTCAGAAATTCTGGAATGATTTTCTTATACTGGATCCGTCGATACCGAAGGATACGCCTTTTCAGGTTTGGTGTTTTGGGAATTCGGCAGAGATGGCGAGAGATCTCGCCGAGTTGGTCATCTCGGGTAAGAAATGTGCGACCGCGAGCCTCGCGGCGGTGAACGAGATCAAACCGGAGGAGACTCCGATTCCAGATGGCTATAGTGTCGTTACAGATTTTCATGGTGTTCCAATGTGCGTGATCCGCACGGTTGAAATCAGGCATTTGCCTTTTAACGAGCTCGATGCAGAGTTTGCCTCGGACGAAGGCGAGGGCGATCAGACGCTGGAATATTGGCGTGACGTTCATTGGCGATATTTTTCGCGGGAAGCCGCCGAACTCGGCATAGCTTTTGATGAAAGCTCGCTCGTCTGCTGCGAGCGTTTTGAACTTTTGTATTCCAGATGAATTATAAACTCCTGATTCAATACGACGGCACTGACTTTCACGGTTGGCAGGTGCAGGAAAACGACCGGACGATCCAGGGCGAGCTTGAGCGCGTGATCGGGATGATCGCCGATATGGACGTGGCGGTAGTGGGTTCGGGACGGACCGACGCCGGTGTTCATGCCGAAGGGCAGGTCGCGAATGTGAAACTGCACAGCAAATTCACACCCGAACGGCTCAAACACGCGATCAACGGCAACCTCTGGCGCGATATCCGCATAATGAAGGCCGAGAAGGCACCTGATGAATTTCACGCCCGGTTCTCGGCAAAGCGTAAAACGTATATCTATCGAGTGATAAATGCTCCGGTAATGTCGCCATTCTGGCGGCGATTTGCCCATCACGAAACGCGGCCGCTCGATGTTGGGCGAATGAACGAATCGGCTCGTCTATTCCTCGGCGAACACGACTGGACGGCGTTTGCATCTTCGAAATCGGATGGCGATTCGCGCGTTCGAAACGTGCTCGATTTCAGCGTGGAATCACGTTGGAACGATCAGGCGCAGGGCGTGATGATCGAGTTTCGGATAACGGCGACGGGCTTTCTGCGCTACATGGTTCGCTCGATCGTCGGCACCATGCTCGAGGTCGGGCGCGGTGAAAAAGATAGTGATACAATTCAGACGGCGATCATAACCGGCAACCGCGATCTGGCCGGCAAAACAGCCTCTGCACAGGGGTTGACGCTGCACAAGGTGGAATACGATTAGGCGGGAACGCAGCCGCCCTCGGCTGCAAACGCCGGTTCCTCCGGCGTGAATGGCGTAGGTAGTTCGCAATTGTTTGTACTTAGACTAGATCTGGCTGGGGAAGCCCCAGCCATGCAGCCGAGGGCGGCTGCGTTCCCGGCATACACATGCTCATTTACCACATAGTTTTACCGGAAATCTGGGCGGTTTTTGACACGGGGCTTTATCGGCACGCGAGCCTCGCGGACGAGGGATTTATTCATTGCAGTTTCGAGGAACAGCTGGATGGCGTGATCGCGAGGTATTACAGCGGAGCCGAGAGTGTGGTTGTCCTTGAGATCGAAAGCGACCGGCTGATGTCGCGGATGATCAAGGAGCCGTCAACCAATAGCGAGATCTATCCCCACATTTACGGGCCGATAAATCGCGACGCTATTATTGGAATTGAAGAAAGAGAACTTTGACCGCAGATGAACGCAGATATACGCAGATAATTTTCTGGTTCTATCTGTGTCGATTTGCGTTCATCTGCGGTTAACTAACAACAATGCACGAGAATTTTGCCGGGATCGTCAAACCGAATTCTGCCGAGGCACAGCTTTTGGCAAGGATCGATCCGGCGCGGATGCCGCAGCATATCGCCGTCATCATGGACGGCAACGGTCGCTGGGCAAAGAAATTGGGCAGGCCCCGCATATTCGGCCATCGGGAGGGAGCAAAATCTGTGCGGGCGATCATCGATACGTGTCGCAGGCTTGAGATAAAAGCGGTCACGCTATACGCGTTTTCGACCGAGAACTGGAAGCGCCCGCAGGATGAGATCAAGGGCCTGATGCGAATGCTGATCCGCTACATTCGCACCGATTTGAAAGAGGTTCACGAACACAATATTCGATTTCGAGCGATCGGCGACGTTGCCGGACTATTCGAAAACGTACGGAACGAGATCGCGAGAGCAGAGCAGATGACTGCAAACAATACCGGTATGGTGATGAACGTCGCGCTGAATTACGGTGCTCGTGCCGAGATCGTCCGGGCCGCCCGTCTCGCCTTCGCCGATATTGAAAGACGAAATGACGTGATCGACCATCTGACTGAAGCCGACATTGAGCGGAATCTATACACGCACGGCCTGCCAGAGGTCGATCTGATGATCCGCACGAGCGGCGAATTTCGCA
Source organism: Pyrinomonadaceae bacterium (assembly GCA_040080065.1). GTDB lineage: Bacteria > Acidobacteriota > Blastocatellia > Pyrinomonadales > Pyrinomonadaceae > OLB17. The sequence goes on along the minus strand of JBEBJB010000051.1, from coordinate 18,944 downwards.
TCTCGAATTTTCTATTGTGGCAGCTTGCTTACAGCGAAATCTACGTCACGCCGACGCTGTTTCCCGATTTTCGCCGGCCCGAAATATTTGAAGCGATATTGGATTATCAGAAACGGGACCGGCGATTTGGAGGAATTAAGGGAGAACCACCTGCGTAAGCGGGTGGTCAAGGACCGGGCGAAAGGGAGAACCACCTGCGTAAGCGGGTGGTCAGTTGCTCAATATGGCCACGTACCGTGAATGGGAGGACAACGATATTCCTTACGGATTCTTGATAACGTTCCGCACCTATGGGACTTGGCTGCATGGTGACGAGCGCGGATCTGTGGACCGGGATCATAATGTATACGGTACTCCTCGCATTGAGGCAAATCCGTTAATGGCGAAGCTAGGTCGTTCGATGATGAAGCGACCTCCCGTAAAGCTCGACGCTAATATGCGAATGGCTGTCGAAATGGCGATCCGAGAAGTGTGCGATTTTAAGGACTGGGCATTGCGGGCGATAAATATTCGGACGAATCACGCTCATGTTGTTACATCAACCGCGGACCGGGACCATTCTAATGTACTGAATGCGTTCAAGGCATATTCAACCCGCAAGATGCGAGAACTAGGATATTGGACATTGGACTCTTCGCCGTGGAGCGATAAGGGAAGTCAGCGCGTTCTGTGGAATGCGAACGCACTGTGGTACGCATGCAATTACGTTCTCAATGCTCAAGGACCTGACCTTGATGACTTTGATGCGTGGCTACTCAAGCAGAAACCACCCGCTGACGCAGGTGGTTCTCCCTTTTTCGCTGACCCAGACGACCACTCATTATGAAGACCCGAATTCTGACAGCCTTTATCGCACTGCCGATCGTGTTCGCAGCTATTATTTTGCCGCTTTGGGTGCCTCAAGCGGTTTGGCTGTTTGTGGCGATTGCGGGTTTTGCTTTGGCGGCGGGGTTGTTTGAGTTTTATTCGCTGACGAAAAAACTCGAGCTAAAGGCGGATGCGTCGATCGGATATTTGGCTTCGGCGGCGTTATTTATCGGTTTTGTATTTGACGCTCCGGCAAAAGCTCCGGAACTACTGGTTGCGACGCTTGCGGCGATCCTGATCGCGGTACTGATCTCGCAGACATTTCGATTCCAAAAAGATTTCACAAAAATGCTAACCGGCATGGGCGTGACGCTGCTCGGCATTTTTTATGTAGTATTTTTAGGCGGATTTTTGGTCGCAACGCGGGTTGGATTTGAAACCGCTCCTGGCCTCTCGACCAAGCTCCTCGGCTTCTTTTTCCTGGTGATCTTTGGCTCCGACGCCGGAGCATATTTTGCGGGAAGAGCCCTCGGCAAACACAAACTCGCTCCGTCGATCTCGCCCGGCAAAACCGTCGAAGGCCTCATCGGCGGCCTCATCGCCGCTGCCGGATTTGCCGCGCTTGCTACGGCGACATTTTTCCCAACACTTCCATATCAATTCTCCATTCCGCTCGCTATCATCCTAGCAGCCGTCGGTGTCCTCGGCGATCTCTGCGAAAGCGCCATGAAACGGGGGTCTGGATCAAAAGACGCCGGCTCGATCATCCCCGGCCACGGCGGATTTCTCGACCGGCTCGATAGTTTGCTCTTTGGCGCACCGATACTGTATTATTTCGCTAGGTTTTATTTTTAATGAACGCAGTTCGATTTGACGACAATAATAATACGTAGGCGAGGGTGTTAATTGATTGACGCTTCGCCTTTCGTTTGTCACAAATCGAAAGGCGTTTTTTGTTTTTGGAAGGAAGTTAACCGCAGATGGACGCGGATAAACTCAGATAAATCAAAGATCAATCTGTGTCCATCTGCGTTTATCTGCGGTTAAAAAGATCTTATGTTAGATGTACTTGGAACTTTAGAGAGAACACATACCTGCGGCGAATTGCGTGACAGCGATGTCGGCTCGCAGGTTGTTTTGATGGGTTGGGTGGCGAAGAAGCGTGATTTTGGCGTTTTTACGTTTGTCGATCTGCGTGACCGCGAAGGCGTGACGCAGGTTGTGGTGAGCGAAGAGGATGCTAAGGAAGCGCACGCCAAGGCTAAGAACCTGCGTGGCGAATTTGTGATCGCCGTCAAAGGCGAAGTCGTCAAACGTGACGAAGGCGCCAAAAACGCGAAGCTGCCGACCGGCGAGATCGAGGTCAAGGTGAGCGAGATCCTTATTCTGAACGACGCCAACGTGCTGCCGTTTCAGCTCGAAGTCGCGGGTTCCGAAAACCTCGCGGCCGAAGACACGCGTTTGAAATACCGCTATCTCGACCTGCGACGCCCGCAATTGCAGCACAACATTCGCATGCGTGCGAAAGCGGTGGCGGCGATCCGAGAATATTTTGACACGCGTGGCTTTATCGAGATCGAAACGCCGATCTTGCTGAAATCGACGCCGGAAGGAGCCCGCGATTTTATCGTGCCTTCGCGCATTCACACGGGCAAGTTCTTTGCTCTGCCCCAGTCACCGCAGATATTGAAACAGCTGACAATGATCTCGGGCTTCGATAAGTATTACCAGATCGCCCGATGTTTCCGTGACGAAGACCTCCGCGCCGACCGGCAGCCGGAATTTACGCAGCTTGATATGGAGATGTCGTTTGCCCATCAGGAAATGGCATATCGCGAGATCGAGGGCATGTTTGGCCATGTTTTTAAGCTGATCGGTGTCGAGCTTCCAGCTCAATGGCCGCGAATGACCTATGCCGAGGCAATGCGTCGATACGGCTCGGACAAGCCGGATCTGCGATTTGAGATGGAGTTGGCCGACATAACCCATGCTGCAAAGGGAGTCGGATTTGCGCCATTTGCAGAAGCTGGCCATTTTGTGAAATGCCTCGTTTGGAAGGGAGCCGAAACTGTCGGTACGTTAAACCGCAAGTATTTAGATAGTCTCCAAGAGTTTGTGAAACGGTATGGAGCAACAGCTCTGGCAAATATCCGAATAGGATACGAGGCGGAAAGTGTCTTTAGCGAATGGCCGGATCCTGCGGATGATATACCTGAGGAAAAGCACGGCGTGGTGAGATCTTCTCTAATGAACGCTGTAGGCTTCGGGAATGTCTATAGGCTCATCAACGCCGCAAATGCCAGCCCAGGCGACGTGGTATTGATCGTCGCCGGACGCAAAGCAATAGTAGAGAAGTCGCTGGGGGCTTTGCGGCTCGAAATCGCAAGGCAAGAGAAATTCGTTGAAAAAATTGAAAATCAGAAACGGATGGAAATTGCTGAGGCTGAGCAAAAGGCAATCGACCAGATTGAACCCGGCAGGTACCGACTATACAAACCGCTGATCGTGACCGAATTCCCGATGTTCGAACACGACGAAGCTACCGACCGCTACACGGCGGCGCATCATCCGTTTACTTCGCCGATGGATGAGGATCTCGAGAAATTTAAGACCGCGGTGAACGACGAATCGCAGCATCATCTGCTCGGTGAAGTTCGAGCCAAAGCCTACGACGCCGTCATCAACGGCTACGAATGCGCCGGCGGCTCGATCCGTATTCATCAAAAAGACGTGCAAGCCTTGAATTTTAAGGCACTTGGAATGTCACTCGAATCGGCGCGGACGCAGTTCGGGTTTTTCCTCGACGCACTCGAATTCGGCACGCCGCCTCACGGCGGTTTCGCCGCCGGCATCGAACGCACCTGCATGATCCTCTGCGGGACCGAAAACATCCGGGACGTCATGGCGTTCCCCAAAACCGCGTCCGCACAGGACTTAATGATGGATTCACCGGGCGAGGTCGATGGTTCGCAGTTGAAGGAGTTGGGGATCGAGGTAAAGTGATGGGAGAACCACCTGCGTTAGCGGGTGGTTTTTTCGGCATCATTAAATCGATTCGAGTCGAATGTCGGACCACCCGCTGACGCAGGTGGTTCTCCCTTATTATGGAAACAACCGCGATCCTAATCATCTTCGCCATCTTCCTCGTCGCCGTGATGTATTCGTCGGTCGGGCATGGCGGGGCTTCGGGGTATTTGGCGGTGATGGCGTTTTTGGCGGTGGCTCCTGAGGTTACGCGGCCGACGGCTTTGGTTTTGAATCTGTTCGTGGCGTCGATCGGGACGGTGCAGTTCTATCGGGCGGGGTATTTTTCGTGGCGAATATTTTTGCCGTTTGCGGCTGCGTCGATACCGTTCGCGTACGTTGGCGGGATGATACATCTGCCGACAAATATATATAAGATCGTTCTCGGCGTCGTGCTGATGCTCGCTGCGATCCGGCTCGCTATCAAATTAAAGAATGATGACCAGGTAAAAGATCCGCCCCTGATCGCATGTCTGCTGATAGGAGCGGTGATAGGGCTTTTATCGGGACTCGTCGGCGTGGGCGGCGGGATATTTTTGACGCCGATATTGTTGTTGATGCGTTGGTCTGAAACTCGTGTTGCAGCGGGCGTTTCGGTGCTGTTTATTTTCGTGAATTCGGCTGCGGGCCTTGCCGGACAATATTACAACGGAAAGCTGAGCGGCCTGCCGAACGAAGTCTGGATCTGGATCGCGGCTGCCGTTATCGGCGGCGTTATCGGCTCGACGCTTGGCAGTAAGAAGTTTGATTCGATGACGCTGCGGCGGGTTTTGGCCGTCGTCCTGTTGTTTGCGGGTGTTAAGCTGATCGTCGTTTGACTGGAGGTGAGCATCTTGCTCGCCCTTAAACGATCAGAATTGCACGGTAGAGCAGGATGCTCACCATCCAGTCGGGGCAACGGCTCGGTGCTATATCTAATCAAACATTGCGGACTCTATCCACCGCATTTATGAGGTTTTTCACTCTCATTTTCATGGCGACGCTGTTCGCATCGATCGCGTCGGCACAATCGGGCCGTCAGAAGCCGAGTCCGACGCCGACGCCGCGGCAGATCACCGGGCCGTCGGTCGTTTATATGCCGACAGAAACGGCTAGCAGGCCAACGCCAACTCCGACCCCAAAAACCAGCGGTGGCGACGAGATTATCAAGATTGACTCCGTCCTAATCCCGATCCCTGTTTCAGTCCTCGATCAAAACGGCCGTGCCGTTCCGACTCTGCAGCTCAAGGATTTTGAACTAAAGATCGACGGCAAAGTGGTCGAGATCGGCGAGCTTGCACGCAGCGATACGCCTATACGGCTCGCGATGTTGTTTGATAATTCGTCGAGCGTTTCGATCGCGCGCGAATTTGAAAAGGATGCTGCTGTCAGGTTTTTTCGTCGTGTGATCCGGCCCGACAAAGACAAAGCGGCATTATTTTCAGTAGCCGACTATACGCGGCTCGAACAGGCTCTGACGGCGGACGTGTCGCAGCTTACGCAGTCGATCGAAATGTTTCCCGAGCCAAGAGGCGCGACCGCTCTGCTCGACGGAATAATCGAGGTTGCCGAATATCTCAAAGCCGCCAATGGCCGCCGCGTCGTCGTGATCGTTTCCGATGGCGAGGACACATACAGCGATCTCAAAACCACACTCGAGGGCGTCGTCAAATCGTTGCAGGTAAACGATTGCCAAGTCTATGTGGTGAAAACAAAGGACTTCGAGAATTTCAAACGCACGGGCGTTCGCGGCGGCAATGCCAACATCCGGGCTCTCACGGCCGAACGCCGTATGATCGAACTAGCCGAGCAAACCGGTGGAGCTGTCTATTCACCGATCGACGAAGAGGAAATGAAACAGGCCTTCGACCGCATCTCGGCAGAGCTTTCACAGCAATACGTTCTCAGTTATTACCCGGAGGACGAAATCCAAAAGCCTGGCGAATTTCGCACGATCTCGCTCACTGTCAGAGGGAAGCCGAGTATGAATGTGAGAACGCGTAAAGGTTACTTTGTCCCAAAGCGGTGAATTCGCGATGAATATCAAATTTCTCCTCCTAGTACCCATTTTCATTATTTTGCTCGGCATAGGTGCATATATTCGGCTTATTTTGTCAATACCAACGGCCGAAGAAATGGATGTGACGCACGAAATTCATGAGGTGCTCGACTGCACGGAATTGAAGAGCTTTCCCGGCGTTTCTGATAAACTTTCGGGAATTACAAACGCGAGCCTCGGCTACTTTCGAGAAAGTGATTTCCCCGCCAAGTTTGACGGGCGTGGATCCTGGTATGGGAAGCACTTGACGGCAATGGACGAGCCTTCGTTGATCGCAGACCGGGACTTGGAAAGTGAGGTCTACAGATTCTTGTGGCTGCGGACATTCGATCATCCAATGGCGATACGAATCGTACGATCCAGCGATGTTGTGACATTAACGGTGGTCGAAATGACCGGAGCGGGTGGATATGAACCCGGATCGATACTGTTGAAGAAAACGAAAATCATTGAAGGCGATCACTGGTGTGTATTCCAGAAGAAGCTCGAAACAGCCGATTACTGGAACTTGGGGGCTGACAAACGATTGAGTGGAAATGATGGAGCCCAGTGGGTTTTGGAGGGAGTTCGAGCAGGGCGTTATCATATGGTGGATAGATGGAGTCCTGAAGAAACCAATTTTCGTGACGCCTGTCTCTATCTTTTGGAATTGTCCGGGGTTGACCCAAAAACGTCGGGTCGTGGATTATATTAACCTAATGCTCAACGATCACCTCACACAGTTTCTCCAGCACCTGAAATACGAGCGCAACCTCAGCGAGCACACGCTGCGCAATTATGCGAGTGATCTGGAGCAGTTCAAGCTGCATCTGTTTCGCGTCGAAAAGCGTGCGGATATGCCCGTGGCCGAGATCGACCGGCTGACGATCCGCGAGTGGATGGCGGAACTGCATGCGGATCATAAGAAAACGTCGGTCGCGCGAAAGCTCGCTAGTCTTCGCACTTTTTTCCAATTCCTGATTCGCGAAGGAAAGCTCGAAGCGAACCCTGCGAAACAGGTCGCAACGCCAAAGATCGAACGGAAATTGCCAAATCATCTCTCGATCGAGGACGCCGTCAGGTTTATCGAGACGCCGGACATCAACACCGATCTCGGGCGGCGTGACCGGGCGATAATTGAGTTTTTGTATGCGACGGGGATTCGCGTGGGCGAGCTGGTGGGAATCAATATCCCAGACGTTGATTTTCGCGAAAAGCTGGTTTGGGTGACGGGAAAACGTAAAAAACAGCGTATTGTGCCATTTGGCGAACCGGCGATGCAGGCGGTTTTGCTCTACATGGATCAGACACGCGGCAAGTTTCTCGACAATTGTCCCGAAACGAAACGCGAAGCGAACGCCCTATTTCTAAACTACCAAGGCACACGCATCACAACCCGTTCCGTCGGCCGCATGATCGACAAATACATCAAGCTCTGTGCCGACATCCACGACATCTCACCCCACAGCCTGCGGCACACGTTCGCCACGCACCTGCTCGATCAAGGCGCCGATCTTCGCGACATCCAGGAACTCCTCGGCCACGCAAGACTTACAACAACGCAGATTTACACGCAGGTTTCGATGGAAAAGATGATCGAGGTTTACGACCGGGCCCACCCTAAAGCGTAGGAAATGGTACGCAGATTTACACAGATCAGACGGATCAAGACGGTTTTTATTTACGGTGGAAAAGCTGCAAATCTGTGTTAACCCGTTCCATCTGTGTTAATCCGTGTAGCATTCTCCTTTTGAATAAAGTGCCTCAAATCGCGTATCATTCAACAGTTCTTTGCCTCGCTATAGGCCATAAAATATGAAAAAGCTCCAGTCACTCGCGATCATCTGCTTCGCGCTTTCGAGCGCCGTCATTGCCCAGGACAAACTCCTGACCCTCGACGACATTTTTAACCCCGACGCTGCTAAACGCGTGCGGTTTAGCGGGACTCCGGTTTCGGTGCAGTGGTCGCCGGATGGGAAGTCGTTTAAGCAGGTGATCGGCGGGCGGTTGATGCGGGTCGATGCGGTTACTTCGCAGGCGATGCCGTATTTGGATACAGATTCGCTTTCGGCGGCGCTGCAGCGTGCCGGGATCAAGGCGGCGGATGCGGCGGAGCTTGCGAACTCGCCGTTTCTTGAGTTCAACGCGAACGAGACGGCGATCGTCCTGAGCAATGCGAACGACCTTTGGCTGTATGAAGCCGCGACGCGATCGATCAAGCGGCTGACGAACAACCGTGAAGAAGAACTCGAAGCCGGTTTTAGCCCGGACGGCAAATTTGTGAGCTTTGTCCGCGGAAACAACCTCTTCGTGGTCGATGCAAAAGGCAACGAAAAACAACTGACCCGCGATGGCAAAGAGGGCGACAATGCGATCTATAACGGCTACCTCGACTGGGTTTACGAGGAAGAGCTTTACGGCCGCGGGCAGAAACGCGGGCATTGGTGGTCGCCTGACTCGCGGTTTATCGCGTTTCTGCGGACCGACGAATCGCCGGTTCCGAAATTCATTCTCGCGAACGACCTGACGAACGATCAGGTGATCGAGCGGACCGATTATCCGCAGGCGGGCGATGGAAATCCGATCGTTAGACTCGGTGTTGCCGATGTCGGCAAAACCTCGATCCTGCCAAACGCGGGCCGCATCCCGAAGATCGGCGAACGCCTTCCGCCTACACTTTTGCGGGTCGGCGATGCGGTCAAATTCATCGACACCTCCGCCTACAGACCCGACGACCTGTTGATCGCCCGTGTTGCGTGGAATCCTGACAGCAAAAGCGTTCTGTTTCAGGCACTTAATCGCGAGCAGACCACGCTTGATCTGAATTCTGGCAGCGTCGCAACCGGCAAAATGACCAAGGTCGTCACCGAAACCACTCCCGCGTGGGTCGAGGTTTATGACAATCCGGCTTTCACCGATACGTCGGCCGCGAACGGCATGATGGTCTGGCAATCGGCTCGTAACGGCTGGAAACATCTGTACCTCTACGACAGCACCGGCCAACTCGTCCGTCAGCTAACGAACGGCAAATGGGAAGTCCGTACGCTTTACGGCGTCGATAATCAGAACGGCTGGGTCTATTTCTCTGCCACAAAAGACAGCCACATTGCCGAGAATATCTACCGCGTTCGACTAACGGGCGGAGAGGTCGAACGCGTTTCGAAAGGCGACGGCTGGCATGCTGCGGCGTTCAACAAAACCTTTTCGCACTACGTCGAGAACTGGAGCAACGTTGCCACTCCGACTCAAACCCGGCTTTTCCGTGCCGATGGCTCGCTTGAGCGGGTCATCAACGAGAATAGAGTTGATGTCGCGAAGCAATACCGCCTCAGCACGCCCGAATTCCTGAACGTAAAAACCCGCGACGGATTCAACATGGAGGCGATGATGATCAAGCCCCCTGATTTTGACCCTTCGCGAAAGTATCCCGTGCTGCAGTTCACCTATGCAGGGCCGCATGCTCCATCGGTGGCTAACCGCTGGGCCGGGAACCGCGGGATGTGGTTTCAGATGCTTGCGCAAAAAGGCTACATCATCTGGGTCTGCGACAACCGTACCGCGAGCGGCAAAGGCGAGGAATCCGTCTGGCCGCTTTACGCCTACAAAGGCTTTGGCGAGCTTGAGCTTCGCGATATCGAGGACGGGCTGAATTACCTGAAATCCACCGGCTACGTCGACATGAACCGCATCGGGCTGCATGGCTGGAGCTTTGGCGGGTTTATGACGAGCTACGCACTGACCCACAGCGGTTCGTTCAAGATCGGAATGGCGGGCGGCACGGTGGCTGACTGGACGCTTTACGATTCGATCTACACCGAGCGTTACATGAAGACGCCGCTCAACAACCGCGAAGGCTACGAAAAATCGAACGTCGTCAAAGCCGCCAAAAACCTTTCCGGCCGCCTGCTGCTCATCCACGGCGTCATGGACGACAACGTCCACATGCAAAACGTCACCAAACTAACCTACGCCCTGCAGCAAGCCGACAAGCAATTCGACCTGATGCTCTACCCCAACCAACGCCACGGCATCGCCGAACCGGCTCTGGTCAAGCACTGGTATACGATGATGACGGATTATGTGTTGAAGAATCTCTAGGCAATAGCAATTAACATGAAAATGAGCCTGTTTGAGCATAAAGAGTGTCGAGGTCACTTTGGTGATTTTGGTTTGAATATAAATAGGATACTTTTCGTATTTGGCATGGTTTTCGCGATCATGTTGTCGTCAGTTGCCGCTCAATCAAAGTCTAATGACAGGATTCTAGAGATGACGGCCAAGTCTGAAGAAATCTTTGTGGTTGGAAAACCGATGCCCCTAACGATCACTGTAGAAAATATTTCAGATGACCTCGTTCTAGTGCCCGAGACATGCGTCGAACTGGATTACGAACTTACCATAATCGACTTTGGCGGGAAATCGCCCGCCTTGACAGAGAAAGGTAGAAGGATGAACAGTGATATGGGGCAGAGTTTGTGTCGTCGAAAGAACTTGAAATTACAGCCTGGAAAATGGAAACAAGTCGTAATCAATGCTTCTGCTCTTTACGAAATGACTCGCAAGGGAAGTTACACGATCACTGTTACAAAAAGTTTTAGGCCTATCGGCGGGGTTATGACTAAAGTGCAGTCGACGCCAGTTTCCGTAACTATCGAATAGGTAGAAGTTGGTAACCGCCTGATTCCTGGGCCGCCTTCTAGTTACTCAACAAGCGTTCGCTGGAGGCCTCGACGCCATCAAAACGACACTTCAACAGAATCGTCTGGCGTATCAATGTCGATGGCGGCGGTGTCGATCTCGACGGTGACGAGGTCGTCGCGGCTTCGGATCAGGTTGCGGGCGCCTCTATCGCCTTCAAGATGAATAAGTTGATCGAATAGTTCGCGTGAGAATACCGCCGGGACGCCGATAGTTTCTCCATATTGGGCGGCGATGACGGGAGCCGATTCTACTTGAAACTTTGCGAGCAAAAGTTGCAGTGAGGCGGTTGTCACATGCGGTTGGTCGCATAGGGTGATCAATACCGCGTCGAGTTCCGCCTCGATGTTTAGTAAATATTCGAGACCGGATTTTATTGACGAACTCATTCCTGACTGCCAATCCTCATTCACACAGATATTTATCGGAAGGCCTTCGATCTCGTTGGTTGAGCCTTCGATCTCGGCACCCAGAACTACTACGTTTAGATCGCAGCCGGAGTAAACAAGTGTTTCGGCGGCGCGGCGGATGAGGGTTTTTTCTAGGTAGATGGCTAGTTGTTTGGGCGAGCCGAAGCGGGTTGAGCCGCCGGCGGCTAGTAATATTCCGCCTATTTTGGGTGCTCTATTTTCGGTCATAGATCGAGCCTTCGCGGTATCGCAGGCTGGTGCCCTGGCGGTTTTTTAGGACGCTTTGGATCTCGCCGATTATGGAGAGTGAGATGCTTTCGGGTGTGTCCGCACCAATGTCGAGGCCGACGGGGGCGAAGAGGCGGGCGAGTTTTTCTTCCGCGAATGTGCGGCCGCCTGCGGCGATCTCTTCGAGAAGCTGTTCGGTGCGGCGTTTCGGGCCGAGGGCTCCGACGTAGAAAGCGTTCGAATCGAGCAATTCCGGCAGGATGAACCGGTCGCGGGCGTAATTGTGCGTCATAATAACGCCAGCGGTGCGGTCGTCCGCGTCAATTTGCGGCGGTTCGTCGACGGTTTGGTGGACGAGCTTTTGAGCGTCGGGGAATCTTTCCTCCGTCAAAAACGTCGGCCGATGGTCGTGGACGGTGACCTGCCAGCCGAGTTCTGAGGCGATTCGGACGAACGGAACTGCATCGGCTCCCGCTCCGTAGAGCATAACGGCGATCGGTGTTTCAAATTCGTCTGACGGCTCACGGTTTTCATACGCGGAACGCATCTTCGCAATGATCTCGCTGTCTTTGCCGATCGGTTCGAGCAGGATCTCGATCACGCCTCGGCAGCCCATGTTCATGCTGAAGACGGAATTTTCGTCGTCGGTCGTGTCGTAGGTAAAACCCTCGGACTTGCCGCTTTTCAGGACCTTTTTTGCCCGTTCCAGCACATCGGCCTCGAGACAGCCGCCGGAAATGGTGCCGAACGTATCCCCGTTCGCGAGCATCAGCATTCGCGCCCCCGGCAGACGATAGCCCGAACCGCGAACGTCAACGACGGTCGCAAGTGTCGCTTTTTCGCCATCCGCAAGGGCTGACACGTGTTTTAAGATTTCTTTTATTTCTTTCAAGGCTGGAAACTCAAGCGGGTTGTTTTTCTCCGATCCAGTAGCAAAGGCCGTCGGGAGCGATGATATAGAAAACTCTCCACGTGCCGCTGTCATTCTTCTCAATACTTATATCCGAAAGCTCTTTCGCGAGGCCGTTGTTTTTGAATTCGTTCAGCACAGCCTCGACATCTGTCACCTCAAACGCGCATCCATCCTGGCTGGCATCTCCGCCGTTCTCATTGATCTGCATCTGCACATTCGGCCTCGAAAGCAGGATAGAGCGATGCGGCGTATCATTTCTCGAAACGATCTCGAAGCCAAGTACATCGGTGTAGAACGGCACAGCCTCGTCCACATCTGCAACGGGCAGAGCCATGGCGTTTCCCTGATAACCCCAGGCATTTTTGAAAGTCATACCTTATTCTGGACAAGCCGCTCCGCCGTCGACCCATTCGTTCATCTTTTTCATGAATTCGGCGTGCGACATCGGCGGTGTCGTGCGGCCATTGCCGGGTGTCCAGGCCCAGAGAACGAGCGGATCGGTCGCGATGTGATGGACCGCGTCTTTGGCGGATTTGCGGCCGCCGTTTTTTAGCGGATCTTTCAGATTGCGGCAGAGCTGACCGGCGGTCATGCCCTGAAACGCCATCTTGTTGGCCTCGCCGGGCATATGCCAGTTCGGTGCTCCGGGCGGCAAATTGTCGCCGTCGAGATTGATGTCCTGATGACAGGTCGCGCATTTCAGTTCGCCGATGCCGCGTCCGTCGGGGCCTCGTTTGACCTCCATCGGGTGCGGAGCCATCGTGTCGCCTTGCGTCGGAGCGTCGCCGCCGGGATGGCAATTGGCGCACCGTGCCGAAAAGAAAACCTTCACTGCTTCGCTGAAGGCCGCCCTCGATTTTGCCGGGTCTGCTTCAACGGCGATCGTCTCGTCGTTGATGGTCGAGGCTTCGACACGCTCGACGGCTCCGGTTCGGCTCGAATATAACGCCAAGCCTGCGGCCGCAAAGGCAGCAGCTATGAAAATTAGCTTTAATACACTACTTCTATTCATAATTACGCTTTAGCTGCCAGGTCAGCCGTCTTGATCGGCAAGCTGCGGACGCGTTTGCCGGTCGCGGCAAAGATAGCGTTCACGACAGCCGGTGCGATCGGCGGAGTTCCGGGTTCGCCCACGCCGCCGTGGTTTTCCGTACTCGGCACGATGTAAACCTCGACCTTCGGCATTTCGTTCATGCGAAGCACTTTTTGGTCCGAAAAATTCTTCTGCTGGATGCGGCCGTCTTTGATCGTGATCTCGCTGTAAAGAGCAGCCGAAAGCCCATAAACGATGCTGCTTTCCATCTGAGCGGCGACGATCGCCGGATTTACGACCTGGCCGCAATCGACGGCGCAGACGACGCGATGAACGCGAAGTTTTCCGTCCTTCGCGACCGAAACCTCGGCGACCTGCGCGACGTAGCTGCCAAAACTCTCGTGAACGGCAATTCCGCGGAAAATTCCCGCTTCTGCGGGTTTGCCCCATCCGGCTTTGTCGGCAGCGAGTTTGACGACGCCGGCGTGACGCGGGTGTTTGTCGAGCAACGAGAGGCGGAAGGCGACCGGATCTTTGCCGGCTGCAAAAGCGAGTTCGTCGAGAAAACACTCGGTCGAAAACGCCGTGTGCGAACTGCCTACCGACCGCCAAAATCCGACCGGAACACCGGTGTCCTTGCGGACCCAATCGCACTGAAAATTCGGGAACGCGTACGGCAGATCATGTGCTCCCTCAAACGACGAAGAATCGAGCTGGTCATCCTTGAGGATAAAGCCGAAGGCCTTGCCGGCACGGGCCATGATCGCATCATTTACAATACGGTGATGCCAGAAAACCGGATTACCGCTCGCGTCGAGCCCGGCTGACATCTTGTTGTAGGTTGCGGGCCGATAGACGTCATTTTGCATGTCGTCCTCGCGGGTCCAGATGACTTTTACGGGTTTTCCGACCGCTTTCGAGAGCAGCGTGGCGTCGATGACATAGTCCATTTCGAACCGGCGGCCAAAACCGCCGCCGAGCAGCGTCGTGTTGACCTTGACCTTATCGACCTGCACGCCCGCCGTCGCCGCAACTGTCTGCTGCACAAGCATTTGAGCCTGAATGCCGCCCCAAACCTCGGCTCCGTCCTTGCGGACATCAGCCGTGAATGTCATCGGCTCCATGGTCGCGTGGGCGATAAAAGGAGTCCAGTAAACAGCTTCGACGGTTTTCGCTGCTTTGGTCTTTCCGTCGGCAACGTCACCGGTTTTCTTGGCGACGAGGCCTTTATTTTTGTCGGCCGCGGCGGCGAATGTCGCGTAGATCGTCTCGCTTGACACGGTTGCCATCGAGCCTTCATCCCAAGTGACTTTCAACGCACCGCGGCCTTTTCTCGCGGCGGAGAAGTTCTCGGCGACGACGGCGACGCCGTAGTCGAGGGAAATTACATTCGTGACGCCTTTGATAGCCTTCGCCGCGGCATCGTCGACGGTTTTGACCTTGCCCCCGATCACGGGCGAGCGCATGATGGTCGCCGTCAGCATTCCCGGAACCTTCACATCGATCCCGTAGATGGCTTTTCCGCTAACCTTGTCAGGCGAATCGAGCCGTTTAACGCCTTTGCCGATGTACTTGAAATCTTTTGGATCTTTGAGCTTCGGGTTCGCGGGCGGTGCTATCTTTGCCGCCGCCTCGAGCAATTCGCCGTAGGCGATCGACCGGTTCGAGGCAGAATGAATGACCTTTCCGGCTTCCGCCTTGCAGGTATCGGCGGGGACGTTCCATGTCTGTGCGGCGGCGGCGATGAGCATTTCCCGTACGGTCGCGGCTGACTTCCTGAGCGGTGCGAAAAGGCCTTTCACGCTCGAGCTTCCGCCTGTGCCCTGCATTCCCATCGCGGGATTGATGAAGGCTTTGTCGGCGGCGGCAGCTTCGTATGAGACGTTTGCCCAGTCGACGTCGAGTTCGTCGGCGACGATCTGAGGCAGGGAAGTGTAAACGCCCTGGCCCATCTCGACCTGCCCGACAACGACTGTTACGCGGCCGTCTTTGGCGATCTTGATGAAGGCATTCGGCTGAAAATCTGCGACAGGTTCGAGAGCGGCTCCGAATCGTTCCGCCGCACGCGTCGCGGACGGAAGGCTGAACCCAAAAACGGCGGCTCCACCAGCGATAATGGATGCTTTGAGAAATGAGCGTCGGTCGAGTTCGGTTTTGATGGTCATCTCATTTACCTCCATTTATCGCGGCCTGTTTGATCGCGTCTTTGATGCGGTTATAGGTGCCGCAGCGGCAGATAATGCCAGCCATCGCCTGATCGATATCGGCGTCGGTCGGCTTTTTATTGTTCTTGAGCAGGATCGCCGCCGCCATGATCTGACCGGACTGGCAATAGCCGCACTGGGAAACGTCCTCGGCGATCCAGGCTTTCTGCAGCGGATGGCTGAGGTCGGTCGACAGCCCTTCGATCGTTGTTATCTCTTTGCCGATGACCGAACTCAACGGCGTCACACACGAGCGTTTTGCCTCGCCGTCCACGTGAATGGTGCAGGAGCCGCATTGAGCGATACCACAGCCGAACTTTGTTCCCGTCAGTCCGATCTCGTCGCGCAAAACCCAGAGCATCAGCGTGCCCGGATCTGCGTCAACGTCGTACTGTTTACGATTTACACTGATCTTTGCCATATATAGATCCTCTCAAGCCAGAAGAACACAAAATTATTATCGCCGATAGTAAATAATACCAAAATGATTGGAGAATTCTCCAAATATTTGAGAGCTATTCGCCATTGCTGTTCACGATCAGTTCCGGATTTTCCGCCAGGACCTGCTCGACCGGTTTCGAATCTAACTCGCTTCTCAACGGCCGCGTGCCGACGTTTGATCTGAAATTGCCGCTGTCGTCGTAGAGACGACGGTATTGAGCGGAGTTGCGGATGACGCCCTGAACGTAGGCTTTCGTTTCCTTGAACGGGATCTGCTCGACAAATTCATCGATCTCCGCGGGCAGCGTCGCTCGCCATTGCGGGACGCGGCCCGGGCCCGCGTTGTAGGCAACCGCCAGGTATTCGATCCTGCCGAATTTATCCAATTGATCACGCATGTATGCCGTTCCGAGCTCGATATTCAGCGGTGGCTGGTAAAGAGCGGTTGCGGTCACCATTGACGTTTTCGAAACATATTTACGTGCTATCGATTGCGCCGTCGGGACAAGCAGCTGCATCAAACCGTGGGCATTTGCCGGAGATTTGGCAGCCGGAGTAAAGACCGATTCCTGTCTGATCAGTCCCGCGACCTGGTACGGGTCGAGACGGCGTTCACCGGCCCAGAATTTGATTTCGTTCCAGTTCATAAGCGGGTAAAAGAATGCCCAGGTTTCGCGATCCATTTCCTCGGGAAACATCTGCGCGTAATCGGGATAACTCTTTATCATCGTGATCAGAGCATTTGTATTGTCGCCCTTCCAGCGATAGTGACGGGCGAGGGCGAGGTTGATCTTCGGACTGTTGCCGGCGGTCTTTTTGGCCTCGTTCAGTTCGTCGATCGCCCAATCGAAAAGCCCGATGATCGAAAGCTCATCGCCCTTCTCGGCCAGTGAGAGTTCCTTGCTGCCGGCGGTTTCGGGCACGATGGTGACCGTTTTGAGGTTTGCGACGGCCTTTGCGATCGTCGAGTTTGGAGCGGTTGTATTGCCGCAATTGCCCTGCGACTTCATCGCCGAAAGACGGCTCATCGCCAAATAGCCGTACCAATTAGCGGAATAGCGATAGATGACGCCGTCGTAAAGAGCACAGGCGTCGGCCCTTTTGCCTGCCCGTTCGGAATCGCGTGCCGCCCAATAGCCCGCCTTACCACGATTGCTCGTATCTTTATCGGCAAATCGAACGAGATGATCGACCATCATCTGCGAAGACAATGCGAAATTATTGTTCTCATGCTGGACCCAGCCCGCTTCGAATTGAGCAACTGCAACCTCTACCGCATTTGGATAAGCGGCAACGGCAGAGTTGAAAAAGTACGCTTCATCGGTGCGGTTCTTTCCGTCACGAGCCGCCATGCCGGCATCGATCATTGTTTTCGGGACGAGCGATCCATTCGGGAAAGCGTAACGCATCGCGTCGACGGTTGAACGCAGCATCGTCCACTGTTTGTTTTTGGCGTAACCGAGCACGAGCTGCCGATAAGCCTGCTCGCGTTCTTTCGAGGCGGATGTAGGCATCGAGTTTAGAATATTGAGCCCTTCCGCGGTTCCCGGCGTGTTCGAAACGGCGGTAATTCGCCTGACTTGGACCTCCGCCGTCACGGCTTGCGGAAACGTAGATGCGAGACTCGCATATGCGGCCGCAGCTTCCGGAAAAGATCTAGCTGCAAGGAGCTTGTCCGCCCGGGCAAGCTGTTCCTCGGGATTCTGCGGCGTGAGCGGTTGTCCAAGTGAGGTCAATTTCGCTTCTGCTTCCTTCGCGCCGGCACTTCCGGCTGCAAAGAAGAATGTTCGACGGAAATATTTGATCGCTTCGGACGGCGAATTCTGGGCTTCGTACGCCTTTGCGGTCGCGAGCAGAGCGTCGCCATCGTTCCTTTCACTTAGGTCGATCAGCATCGGCGGCACCTCGACCGCTCTGCCCGACGCGATCGCTGATGCGGCCCACAAAAGTTTCGCATCGCGAAAGCGGATCGAGTCAGGATATTCGCGTATCAATTGGCCCAGTACATTCATCGCCTCGCCATGATTTCCCGCCGACTGCAAAGCCTTACCACGCAGCCAGAGTGCATAATCCGCAACCTTGGTCTGCTTCTTAAAAACATCCGAATTCAACACCGCCGCGGCACCCGCGAAATCACTCTGTTCCAGCTTGATCCGTGCCCGAAGCAGCTTTGCCAAGGCACCCGTTCGTTTGCCTGCGAACCGCGATTCGAGATTTGCCACAAAATCCTCGGGCGGCAGTTTGCCGGTGCTGGTCATTTGCCGCAGCGACTGTAAGGCCTGCTCCTCGGTCTGCTGGGCGGAACAGCCGACGGTAAGGAATACCGTCAGAATGGAAATACTAAAAAGGGCTCTCGTGTATTTATTGAACATTTAATTAATAGTGCGAAAATATACTAGCGTTCAAAGATGATTTGCGGATTATCTCGAGCGATCGAGAGCAGCTTGAGGGCCGCGTCCGAAGGCGTTCGCGAACCTTGTTCCCACGCCTGAACCGTTTTTATCGAAACATTCAGATATCGAGCGAATACGGATTGCGAAAGCTTGGCCTGCGCACGGATCTTGGCTATTTCGGCACTTGAGATTTTTTTTGGCGGACGCGGCAATGTTGTCAAACGCAGTTCATTTCGATTTCCGCGTGCGTGTTCGAGGCCCTCAAGCATGGATTCTTTTAGTTCTTCAAAAAACTCATTTGCCATCTTATTTTTCACCGTAAAGGTCTTTGTATTGGCTTACGATCGTCGCGAGTATTTTTTTCTCTTCGCCGGACAGGTCGGATTTTTCATTCTTCGGATAAAGCATGAATAGATATATGGTCTCTGCCATTTCGAGATATAGGACCGCTTTTGCCTCTTGACCCGCGTAAGTCACCTATACGGCCTTTTCGAGCCCCACCGCATCCTTGGATGACGTCACCGCATTTCGGGTTTTCGAGAAGATCGCTTGGATCGCAAAAAGCGTATTTAGATCCGCGAGTTTGTCGAGGCGCTTTCTGAAAGCTGTTGTTTCTACGAAATGCAAAAGCCGGTCATTCGCCATAAATAACCATACTACTGAGTGGGATAAGATTCAATCTTGTCGAAAATATTCCTGTTAATAGCAAATGAAGATGTCCTGTTTTGCTAGCACGTTATATGTCCTGTTTGAAGTGTCGAAGAGAAAGGCGGCGC
>JBEBJB010000050.1:0-29938 GCA_040080065.1 Pyrinomonadaceae bacterium | reverse complement strand
CTTGACGAGTTACCTGTAGGCCACCGCTCAGAGAACCACCCCGTCAGCCGAAGCGGCTGCCACCCCTCCTTCGTAAGGAGGGGAGCTTATACGAGCATCGCCGACCTCATCGATCGCGTTCCTGAGATCAACAAACGCGAGATCCGTGCTCTCAGCATCGCGGGAGCTTTGAATTTTGAAAATACAGTTCACCGACGCCAGGCTTTGTGGGAATCGGAACTCGTGATCCAGCCACAGGGCGATCTTTTTGAAAGCGGCTTCGTGTCAGTACCACCTGCGGTAGCGGGTGGGGCTTTTTCAGACGCCAACAAAAAATCCCCACCCGCTACCGCAGGTGGTACTGACAGCCATACGCCCTTCCTCACCCGCCTCGAGGGCCTCGAACTCGTTGATGCCGACCTTCGCAAGACTGGCATCTCGATCGGCAAACATCCGATGGCATTTTTCCGCGAAGACCTGAACCGCCGCGGCATTCTGACAGCTCAGCAAACTCTCAACCTCAAAAAAGGGCAAGTCGTTTCCTCCGCCGGAGCGGTTATCATCCGCCAACGGCCGATGACTGCTAATAACGTGGTGTTTATAACGCTCGAGGATGAAACAGGCTTTTCAAATTTCGTCGTGATGCCTGACAAATTTGAGGAGTATCGTGCGGTGATAAATCAGAGTAATTATCTGATCATCCGAGGAATATTCGAGGAACGCGGAATGTTAAAAGCGATACATTTCACTCCGCTGACAGAAGCAAAGACAGAGGTTGTTGCTCATAATTTTAGATAGATTTATATCGCATATTGCGATATATTAAATCCGATGCACATAATTTCAAAACGTCCTTTAAGAGAATTCTGGGAAAACGAGCCGCAATCGGAGAATTCCTTAAATGAATGGCATAAACGTTTGTCAAAACTTGAGGCGGCAAATATCGCACAGCTAAGGCAAACGTTTCCAGAAGCCGATCTCGTGGGCGACTGTATTGTCTTTAACGTGGGCGGAAATAAATATCGCGTCATCACAAAGGTCGATTTTCGACGACAGAACGTTTATGTAAGGTTCGTATTAACGCATCGTGAGTACGACAAAAACAAATGGAAATCCGACTGCTAAGGAAAACCACATATGACAACTCAATACGATCCAAATAAATACGGCATGCTTTTAACAGCCACACTCCCGAGCGTCATCGAAACCGAAGAAGAGAACGAACGAGCTTTGGCAATTGTCTGGGAGATGATGAAAAAAGGAGAAGACGGCCTCTCCCCTGAAGAAGACCGTTTGATGCAATTGCTCGTTAAGCTCATTGAGGATTTCGAAGCTGTTGCATACCCAATGGGAGACAATGTAAAACCAATAGATCATTTAAAAGCCCTAATAATGGAGCATAAGCTAAAACAAACCGATCTGACCGACATTTTCGGTTCGCAGAGCGTAGTTTCGGAGGTTCTCAATGGCAAGCGAAAGATCGGTTTGAATCACGCCAAGCGTCTTGCTATTCGCTTTAATTTGCCTATCGATCTCTTTGTCTAATTCCCGTGAAAAACGACAACCGCGCCATTGCCCTTGTTGATTGCAACAATTTCTACGCCTCATGCGAGCGGGTCGTTAATCCTGAGTTGCTCACGCGGCCGGTTGTGGTGTTGTCGCATAATGACGGGATCATTATTTCGCGGAGCAATGAGGTTAAGGCTTTGGGTGTGCCGATGGTGGCTCCTTTGTTTCAGTACCGTGATCTGCTGGAGCGAAATAATACGGCGATAATCTCAGCCAACCACGCGCTATATTACGAATTCTCCCACCGCGTGATGAACGTCCTGACCGAAGACATCGGTGCCGAAAAGCTTGAGCTTTATTCCATCGACGAAGCGTTTATCGACGCCGGCGTGCCTGATAAGCTCTCGTACCTCGGCACGCATATCAAAAACAAGATCTTCGAGACCACAAAGATCCCCGTTTCCGTCGGCGTCGCACGAACCAAAACCCTGGCAAAGCTCGCGAATAATATTGCGAAAAAATCTGCCAAGGCGAACGGTGTTTTGGACCTCTACGATTCGCCGTACATAGATCTGGCGCTCAAAAAGACGGCGGTAGGGAGCATTTGGGGAGTCGGGCCGCGTTCGGCGGTGCATTTGGAAGGGCGTGGGATCAAAACAGCTTTTCAATTAAAGAATTCCGATCCCGAAATGGTCCGAGGCCTTCTGAATCAGTTCGGCGCACGAACGGTTCTAGAACTAAACGGCACGAAATGCCTCTCGATGGAGGTCACAGAGCGTGATAACAAATCGATCGCTCACACGAGGACCTTCGGACGGTCGCTGAGCGAACTCGTGGAGATACGGAATGCGCTTTTTTACTTCACGACACGTGCGTTAGAGAAAATGCGTTGGAATGATCTCGCTACCAAAACCGTTTCGGTCTTCCTGCAGACCGATCGCTTTCGTCCCGTGCCGTCGATGTATTTCAAAACGCACGTTTACAAGTCCGTTTATCATTCCGACGTTACGAGCGAGATCTATGGATGGGTCGAGACTTGTCTTGATAAGGTTTTCGTTCCCGGTTATCAATACAGAAAAGCCGGAGTGATCCTCAGCGATCTCACGCAGGCAGGACGCATTTCAAATCGCCTCTTCGAACGCCGCGATTTCGAACGGCGTCATGTTCTGAGCAATATAATCGACGAAGTAAACTTCCGCTACGGCCGCGACGTCCTCCGTTTCGCCGCTCTCGAGGGCCGTGGCGGTTGGCAAGGCAAAAGCGAACACCGCGGCAACGACACATACCATCACATCGGCCGCGACACGCTGGGGCAAGGGAAAGTTTTTAGCAAGTCGGTTAGATTTTTATGATCTTTTTCCTAATATCGTCATCCCAATACCCAAAATGATCAGAATGCCTGCAATCAACAATCGCGTCGAGAATGTTTCCGCCAAAAAAACTATTCCGCCGACGGCGGCGATGACTGGGACGGATAATTGCAGGACGGCGGCGCGGGTGGCGGTGTGGAATTTTAGGGCGGTGTACCAGATCGTGTAGCCAACGCCTGAAGCGACGGCTCCGGAGAGGATGGCGAGGATGATTCCGCGGTTGGAAAGATGGATTTGGGGATAAAAAACGGCCGCGACGACTGCGATCATTGGCAATGAGCGGACGAAATTGCCCATTGTGTCTGCCAGAGGGTCTTTGCTCGATCTGCCTCGGAGCGTGTAGACTCCCCACGAAATCCCGGCGGCTGCCATCAGTGCGGAATTGACCAAAGGCGGCGATGTTAATCCCGGAAACACCAGATAAACAAGCCCGCCGACCGCGATAAATAGCCCGAGCCACTCCAAAACCCTCGGCCGCTCGCCCCTAACCAGTGAAACCGCGATCATCGTCATCTGCACCGACCCAAACAAGATCAACGCACCCGTTCCCGTCGTCAAACCAAGATAAGCAAACGAAAAACAAACCGCATAAGCAAACAAAAAGAACGCCGAAAGCCAATTCCCAAAATGCAAAAGCCCGCCTTCTTTTTGCAAAAGCCCGCGCGTAAGCAAGGGCGAATCATCCAACTTGAGTGAATCGCCCTTGCTTACGCGCGGGCTTCCGCAAAAACGCACGAAGGCAACAAGAACCAAAAGTACAACCGCACCCGACAAAAGCCGGATCGAAGTAAAACTCGCCGCATCGATCTCATCCTTCCCCAAAGCCATTCGGCATAAAATGGAGTTAAACGCGAACGCCACGAGAGCAAATAATGTGAGCAGGAAACTTTTCATGAAACGTGCGAGGAACAGGATAGCAAATGAATTCCAGACGCCTTCGGCGAAGAGCCCTTGGAGGCAGTTAATAAAGTAATGACGATATTTGCTCTTAAAATAAACTTTTTTGCTCTTCCAACAGATCTTTTTGCTCTTAGAAAAAACCTTTTTGCTGTTCCATCAGATCTTTTTGCTCTTAAAATAAACTTTTTTGCTGTTCCAACGAATCTTTTTGCTCTTAGAAAAAACTTTTTTGCTGTTCCAACGAATCTTTTTGCTCTTAAAAAAAACTTTTTTGCTGTTCCAGCAGATCTTTTTGCGCTTAGAAAAATCCGCTGTCAGCTCCGTAGGAGCGAAATGTTTGTAGAAAAGAGGTATCTAAATGATGAAAAAGCTCCGTAGGAGCGGCACAACCTGAAGTGTCGCTCCTACGGAGCTTTATCAGCTATTACAAACCTTTTCTACAAACATTCCGCCCCTAACGGGGCTTAATGCGGCTGATTTGCCATTTATTTATCTTGTTCGTTTTCCGGCACGTCTATAAACTCAAAGGATTGCCGCTCCGACACTGTAGCAGTGTCCGGGACGTTTGCAGAACTATGTAATTCATGAGTTTCTGTCACTTTTGATTCCTCATCGACTCTCGCCGCCACAGGTCTCATATGAGGAAACAGAATAACATCTCGGATCGAGTGTTTGTTGGTCAAAAGCATGACCAGGCGGTCGATTCCGATGCCGATGCCGGCGGCGGGCGGCATTCCGTAGCTTAGGGCACGGATGTAATCTTCATCCAGAACCATCGCTTCCTCGTCGCCGCGTTCGCGTTCGGACATTTGATCCACAAAACGCTCGTACTGCTCTTTCGGATCGTTCAATTCAGAGAAACCGTTCGCGACTTCCATTCCGTTTATAAACAATTCGAACCGCTCCGCGATGTTAGGATTCTCCGGCGAAGCTTTTGAGAGCGGCGAGATCGATTTTGGGTAATCTGTGACGAATGTCGGATTGATAAGTAGTCTTTCCACGTAATTCTCAAACACCTCAGCTATGGCAGTACCTAAAAGGACAGATTGTTCGTTCTCCGACAATGATTCCAAGTGTTTGAATTTATTAATTTTCAAATCCCAAACAAATCCCAGTTCAATTTCAGTTTGATAAACTGAATATCCAGCTTCTTCATACTCTGGAATCTTTTCTTTTGGAACGGAAACCAATTCCTCTGCTTCATTCATCATTCCGACAAGATTTTTCGTCGATACGCTTTGGCGAGCGAACTCTGCTAATGCGGTCATCAAGACAATGTCATTGAAATCGCTCTCTATAAGCTCGCTCGTGGGGAAACTTCCGCCCTTGAAATCTCGCGGGAGATCTGGCAGATATCTGCGAACGGCGTCCTTCATCGATATCCGCGCGAATCCGCCAAAATCTATCTCATTCTCACCATATTTCACCACCAAACTGCCGTTATTTGCCTTCGCAACGGCGTCTTTTATCATGGTTTCGGCGAGATCCATCATTCCATTGACGTCCATGTAGGCGACGTAGAATTCGAGCATGGTGAATTCCGGGTTATGACGCTGCGAGAGGCCTTCGTTGCGGAAGTTTCGGTTTAGTTCGTAGACCTTTTCGAACCCGCCGACGACCAGACGCTTTAAGTAAAGCTCGGGAGCGACGCGTGCGTAAAGCGGGATGTCCAAAGCGTTGTGATGCGTCTCGAAAGGCTTTGCAGCGGCCCCTGTAGCCTTGGGCGTGAGCATCGGCGTTTCTGCTTCGATAAATCCGGCGTCGTCGAGAAACCGTCGAAGGCCGGAGATCAGACGCGCTCGCCGCTCGAAGACTTCGCGAGTCGTCAAGGCAGTACCACCTGCGTTAGCGGGTGGTTTCGAGATCGTGGTTGATGCGTTTTTATTGTCGTCGCGATCCTTGGGTGTCGAGAGCGGACCACCCGCTGACGCAGGTGGTTCTGCCTTCGAGTCCGGACCACCCGCTGACGCAGGTGGTTCTGCCTTGACTTGCAGGCTCGACGCGATGAGGTCCGCGTAACGAAAACGACGCTGCAATTCCGGGTCGGCGATGCCGTGCATTTTGTCAGGCATCGGCAGCAACGCTTTGGCCAGGAACTGGAGCTTTTCGACATGCACGCTCAGTTCGCCGGTGTTTGTGATAAATAAATATCCCTCGGCACCGACAAAATCTCCGTGATCGAGCAACTGCCAGGCCCCCCAACCGTTTTCTTCGTCGAGCGTGTCGTTTCCATCATTCAAAACAAGCGCGAGCGGGCCCTTTTTGTTGCAATAGATCTGCAGCTTATTGATTCCGTCCGTGAGATGAACAAAATTCCCCCGCGTCGGCGTCGTCAGCCTGCCGGAAATGCGTACGTTGCCAAAAGCTCTCAATCTCTCATTCAACGCATCTTTCAACTCCGCCGGCGGCCGCTCACGTTCTGCAAGAGTCGCGACAA
Organism: Pyrinomonadaceae bacterium; assembly: GCA_040080065.1. GTDB lineage: Bacteria > Acidobacteriota > Blastocatellia > Pyrinomonadales > Pyrinomonadaceae > OLB17. The sequence goes on along the minus strand of JBEBJB010000050.1, from coordinate 23,743 downwards.
CAGCCTTTATTTCGTCAACGATCTCGACGACGGGTGCGAAGGCTTTCAAATTCGTGATGGTGTCTTCTACGCCGGAGACCTTGCTCCGCACGAACTTATTCGGATAAACGTTACCTACCAGATCTTTCAACGCAGCCAACGAAGCCTTTCGCGCCTCAGTCTGATCGTTCGGCTCAATGATCTCGTCAAATGATGGAATGCTCATAATTCTTTTTCTTCTCTCGCCCTTCTGCGTCTGGCTCTCCGATCTCTGCGTTGAAAAATACTAACCAAATATTCAACGCAGAGGACACAGAGAAAGACGCTGAGTTCGCGGAGAGTTCGAACTCCTGATTATAGTTAACGACACCGACCACGGCAAACTTCTGCTAAATATGGCAAAATGAATGTACCGCAGGAGAACGTGTGCGAAGGGCGATGATGCCCCCGCGATATGTTTTCTGCGGATAGGTGTGTTTATGGTGGATGTGTTCGATAAATTGTTGGCGGAAATAAAGGGCGGAACGCGCGTGGTGAGCCTGAGCGGGATGACCTCGGTCTCGTCGAAGGCGTTCGTGCTCGCAAAGCTGCGTGCGGAAACCGGGAAGACGTTTGCGGTCGTGACGGAATCGAATACTTCGCTTGAGGCATGGAATTCGGATCTCGATTTCTTTTCATCTGAAATTTCAGATCTGAGATCTCAGATAATCATCCTGCCGTCGTTCGAAACCGATCCGTACTCCGGCGGTTCGCCGCACGCGGAAACGCAGGAACGCCGCGCACTTGGGCTGTGGCAATTAAAGAATCACAAATCCGAATTTGTTCTGCTTTCGGCCCGCTCGATGATCCAGCGAACCGTTTCACCAAACGAGATCGCGGCTTTGGGATGTATTTTGGTTCGTGACAAAGATTTTGCACCCGAACTGCTGATCGAGCGTCTGTTCGCGGGCGGCTATGTTCGCGAGGAACCGATTTTCGGGCCGGGACAGCTTTCTGTACGCGGCGGAATTGTCGACGTGTGGTCGCCGGACGCCGATTCGCCTGTCCGCGTGGAGTTTTTTGGCGATACGGTGGAATCGATCCGTTCGTTCGATCCAGAAACACAGCTTTCGACTGGGCAACTAAAAGAGATCGCGATCGCACCGATGCGCGAGTTTGCTGCTTCGGTTCAGGATCTTAAGGATTGGGCATTTTTCGCACGCGAGCGGTTCTCAGACGGCAAATTCGCCCGCGGATTAAAAGATCGCACAGATTTTGCGGACGAAGGCGAAACGTTTTCTGGCTGGGAATTCCTCATTCCAGCCTCAAAACCGCTGACCGCAACAATTTTCGACCATCTTCCCGAATGCATCTTCGTCATCGACGAACCAACCGCCATCGAACACAGCCTTACCGGTCTGTACGATCACATTGAAAACAGCTACCGATCAACAATAGATTCCGGCGAGGTTGGGCTGGCTCCTGAGGAGCTGTTTCTAACGCCCGAACAACTCCGCACAAAGCTGGAAAGCACGACGAGCCTGGAAATGCGTGCTCTGGGGCGAATAGCGGGTGAAACGGACGAGCAATTCTCTTCCGACGGCTCGTCAGGCTCAAAACCGATCTTTCTATTCTCAACCGCTACCAAAGCGACCGAGATCGAGCTGCAATCGCGTTCGACGCAGAAATTTCACGGCAATATACAGCAGTTTGTGATCGAGTTAGGTTCTTCCGCGAAGTTCAAAAGTGCCAAGGGCCGGACTGAGATCGTCATCCAAACACCGGGAATGGCCGAGCGTTTGGAAGAGATACTTCGCGAATACGACGCGACGCTCGCGGGCGACTCGATCCGTATTGGGAATCTCTCGGGCGGATTTGAACTGCCGACTTTCGATCTGACGGTTTATACCGAGGGCGATATTTTTGGTGAGATAACGCAGGGCGAGTTTCGACCGGCTAACGAACCGAAACGCACGAAAAGCAAACTCGGTGCGTTCATCTCTGATTTTCGCGATCTCAAGACCGGCGATCTCGTGGTTCATATCGATCACGGCATCGGCCGTTTCGACGGGCTACAGACCATCGCGTCACAGGGCTCCGAGCGTGAATTTATGCTGCTTATCTATGCGGACAATGCAAAATTGTTCGTGCCAGTTGAGCGTATGGATCTGGTTTCGCGGTATTCGTCCGGCGAGACGACAACGGCGACGCTCGATCGTCTCGGCGGCATCGGTTGGCAAAAAACCAAGGCGAAAGCCAAGCGTGCGATGCGTGACATGGCCGACGAACTGCTCAAGCTTTACGCCGAGCGCAAACTCGTCACAGGTCACGCCTTCCCACCCGACGCACCTTGGCAGCATGAGTTTGAAGATGCCTTCCCGTACGATCTGACCGTCGATCAGGCCGCCGCGATCGAGGACGTGAAGACCGATATGGAAACCGCGACACCGATGGACCGTTTGATAATAGGCGATGTCGGCTATGGCAAAACTGAGGTGGCGATGCGGGCGGCGTTCAAGGCTGTGATGGACGGCAAGCAGGCGGCGATCCTAACGCCGACAACCGTGCTGGCGTACCAGCATTTTGAGAGTTTCAAGAAAAGATTCGCGGCGTTTCCCGTGAAGATCGATCTGCTCTCGCGTTTTCGCTCGTCAAAGGAACAAAAGGCGGTCTCTGAAGCTGCGGGCAAAGGCGAGGTTGACGTACTCATTGGAACACATCGAATTCTTTCGACCGATGTAAAACTGCCAAAACTCGGCCTCGTTGTGATCGACGAAGAGCAGCGTTTCGGCGTCGGGCACAAAGAGAAGCTCAAGCAGCTCAAGAAAAAGGTCGATGTGCTGACGCTTTCGGCGACGCCGATACCGCGAACTTTGAATATGTCACTGCTCGGAATGCGTGACATGTCGGTGATTGAAACGCCGCCGCGAGATCGTCTGGCGATCAATACTCAGGTCGTACAGTTCTCAGAAAATGTCATTCGTTCCGCGATCGAACTCGAACTCGCCCGTAACGGCCAGGTATTTTTCATTCACAACCGTGTCGAATCCATCGAAGCCATCGCGGCCCTCATCAAAAAAATCGTCCCGTCGGCGCGCGTCGCCATCGGTCACGGGCAGATGAACGAAAAGGAAATGGAAGAGGTGATGCTCGATTTTGTCGATTTCAAATACGACATTCTCGTCGCCACGACCATCATCGAAAACGGCATCGACATCCCGCGGGCGAACACGATCATTATCAATCGGGCTGACAATTACGGCCTGTCGCAGCTATATCAGCTTCGCGGACGCGTCGGCAGATCGAATCGACGGGCGTATGCTTATTTACTAATTCCGAGCGAGATCGAATTAACGCCGATCGCTCGCAGGCGTTTGAGCGCAATCCGCGAATTCTCGGATCTCGGTGCAGGATTCCGCCTCGCAGCCTTGGATCTGGAACTGCGAGGAGCGGGAAACATCCTCGGCGGCCAGCAATCGGGACATCTGGATGCTCTCGGATTCGATCTTTACACAAAAATGCTCGAACGCACGATCGGCGAGATCCGCGGTGACGAGATCTCGGACGAGACGAGCGTTTCGATCAATCTGGGAATCGATGTCGCGATACCAAAGGATTACATTTCGGATACGAGCCAGCGGCTTCGCACTTACAAACGCATCTCATCCGCCGAGACCGAAGACGAACTCACGAACATCCACGCCGAGATCGAGGACCGATACGGACGCATTCCGCGTTCGGTCGACAATCTGTTCGAATACGGTCGCCTCCGAAAGCTCGCCGAACGCATGACCATCGTCTCGATCGACCGCACGGCGGACGGCATCGCAATCAAACTCGGCGAATCTGCACGCGTCTCGCCTGAGAAATTGATGCAATATTTATCCGAGCATGAAGAATCGAATTTCTCGCCGAGCGGCATTTTAAGGATTCCGGTGAAAACAGCAGATCCGATCAAATCGGCCTCTGAATGTCTGACGGTGATCAGATCGTGATCATTCGGTGCAGTCGCTAAAATCCGAACCTTTGCAGATAAAGAGCGAAGGGGCGTATTCGCGGGTTTGGTTGCGGACGTTATCCCAGACGGGCGAGTTAAAATACTTATCTTTCGTCCAGCCGAGTTTCACACGGTTTTTCCAGACGAATTCGTACGCGTCCTTTTCGTCTTTGCCCTGGAGGTGCCGGGCTTCGTGGAGCAAGATCGCGGCACGTTCTGTCTCATCGACCGGATAGGTGAAAAAATCAGGATAGAGCGTCATGATCTCGAACGGAAAGTTTGTCGCCGCGAACGCATTTTCCTTCGGGACCATGGAATTGAACCAACTGTCGCTCGCTCGATAGACCGCGAACTTCTCAAGCATCATCGCCTCGGTCTCGAAGCCACGGGACCTGACGATGGCAATCGAATCGCGAACTTTAGATTTTTGATCGAACGTAAGCGACTTAGACGAGCCGATCAGTGAAAGGTAAAAGCCGATCAGCAGGACGAAACACACCGCGATGCAAACAACGACTCGAGTCAGGATAGAAGGCTTTCTGCCGACACCGGCAGCGATTGTTGTCGTATTTTCGTCGAAAACAGCCTCACATCGAACGCATTCTGAGGCGTCCGCGTAATTCACGAGGCGGCAATTGGGGCATTTCTTGTTCATCGGAAACAGTGGGAAGTCCGCAGAGACCTGCTAGTTTTAAAAAGAACTAATGAGCCCGCATTCCTATTATTGACACCAATTGCTCGTCGAATAAACGCGAAACGCGGTTTCTGCATCAAACCTACGTTTGCGCAAAACGGGTTTGGGTAATATTATTTCCCATTACAGCCAATAGGAGTTTTATTGATGAGATATTTTAAAAAGGTCTTTTTGTTGTCGCTCGCCGCCTTGTTATTTAGCCTTCCGGCGTTCGCACAGGAAACGCAGACGCGGGTTGTCGACGAAGTCGTGGCTGTAGTAAATGACGGTGTCATTACTCTCTCCCGCGTAAAGCGTGAGGCGAAGTCCGCCGTCGCCAGCCTCATCCAGGAGGGCAAAAACGCAGAGGAAGCCCAAAAGATCGTGGACGAAAAGCAGGGCGAACTGATCGCCGGGCTCATAAACGACGAGCTGCTCATTCAAAAAGCCAAAGAAGGCGGACTCGATTCCAATATCGAGGCGAGCCTCAATGTTCGCTTCCGCGAGATCATGAAGCAGTACGATCTGAAAACCGTTGAGGAACTCTATGCGCAGATGGAAAAAAGCGGCGTCGACCCGAAACAGATCCGTGAGGACTGGAGAAAACAGGCGACACGCGACCGTGTGATCGAAAAAGAGGTCCAGATGAAGGTTTACTGGGCCGCTAACGGCAAGGACCTAAAAGATTATTTTGAGAAAAACAAAGTCAAATTCACCACGCCTGAGACGGTTTCGTTCAGCGAGATCTTTTTAGGATTTGCGGGCCGCGATGAGAAGGCAGTTCGCGACAAGGCAAAACAGATCACTGCTGAGCTGAAGGCTGGTGGAAACTGGGACAAGATAGCCAAGGATAATTCTGATGCGGGCGTGATCACCAACGGAACCGGAAAGGTTGAAAAACTCCGCGTTAAAGACCTGGTCGAAGTAATCTCCAAACCGATCGCGGGCCTGAAAGCCGGTGAATACACCGCCCCGTTCGACGTCGAACAGCTAGGTGTCGGTATCCTCAGGATAGACGAACGTCAACAGGCCAGTTCGGAATCGGTCTTTGATGAGAACGCGGTGAGAATGGCGATCATGACGGAAAAGATCCCGGATGAACAGAAACGTTTCATGGCAAAGCTTCGTGAGAATGCGTACATCAAGATCTCCGACGCATACCGCCCGCTCGTCGCCCCGTTGCTTTTCGCGGACGAGAGAAAAGAGAAACCGGCCAAGTAATTTCGATCAGTTAAACAAATAAAAGAGGCTGCCTGAGCAAGGCGGCCTCTTTTTCATTTAAATCCGGCAATTGATTTGGCGGCTTTCGAACTTTAATAATGTGTGCACGGTCTGCACGAGTTCAAATTATGTTCTCACAAAGTTAAATGGTCTTCTCACGAGTTCAAATTATGTTCTCACGAAGTTAAATGGTCTTCTCACGAGTTCAAATTATGTTCTCACGAAGTTAAATGTTCTTCTCACGAATTCAAATTATGTTCTCACGAAGTTAAATGGTCTTCTCACGAGTCCAATTATGTTCTCACGAATTCAAATCATGTTCTCACGAATTAAATAACTTCTACACGAACTATAATAATGTCTGCACGAACTTAAAGAATTCTCCCACGAGTTCAAATTATGTTCTCACGAAGTTAAATGGTCTTCTCACGAGTTCAAATTATGTTCTCACGAATTCAAATCATGTTCTCACGAATTAAATAACTTCTACACGAACATAAATACTGTCTGCACGAGTTCAAATATTGTCTCCACGAATTAAATAACTTCTGCACGAACTTACCGCTCCCGCAACGCGGCTATTTAGGATCAAAAGTGAAAAAATCAGCAGCTAGTGCCTGATTCAGCCTGTATTCGGCGACCTTGACGCCCCATATATTCTTATACATTCCGCTGTTCCCGTTGTTGGAAAGTTCGGCCCGGAAATAATGCGGCAGCATAAAGCCGTCGACCGATCTAAAATCGGAGAAGTTTTCTATCAGAACCGCGACACCACTCGCCCTCTGGTTCTGCTGGCCAAATCTCGCCTCGGTCGGCTGTACCTCATAACGGTATTCGGTTCGGATGTGATTGAACGTCTCCGCGTCAAAATAAAGCTTGATCGTAAATTCCGACGAACCGCCGCTCGACGGATCGTAGTTGATAACGTATGCCTTGCGGTCATTGACCTTTTTGGTGCCGCCACCGCCGAGCTTCGGTTTTTTCTTTTCCAGATCCCAAAGAGGCCAACGCATGGAGGTCGCCCCGCCGAACAACCCTTCGCTGAGCATTATAGAGTGATCCGATAGAAACGCCCCAAGCATCGATCGATTGCCCGCCGTGATAAAAGGCAAATTTGCCTTTCCCGCGAAATAGCCGATCTTCTCAAAAGGATATTCCCTGGAATTGAGGCTGATGACGAAAAACAGATTGTCGGGATTTGAGACGACCACGGCCTTACCACCGCCCTTTACGACGGGGACATTCGATTCAAACTCGCTCGCCCCGAGGGCCATCACACTCTTGAGGGCGTCGCGATCCGCCTTCTTACCGAATGCTTCCAGATGCTTGGCGACGATCTCTTCGGGTTTTAGATTCTGAGCGATCGCGACAATTGACGCCGTCGAGAAAATGATCAGGCAAAGGGCGAATTTACTTATTTTCTTCATCGTTACGTTCCTTTATTGGACTTAAAAGATAACCCCTTGAAAAAATCTAAATAACGCCGGCGGAAGTATGAACATCCGCCAGAAATGCAGGAGTATTCCCGATGTTACAGGAATCGATAACGAGATCGGCATCAGCCTCAACATATCCGTCGCCGAACGTCTGGCGACTCTCGAGAGTTTCGAAATATGTCGTGATGTTATCGAGGATCTCGTCGGCCGAATGCGAATGATAAAGCGTCTGCCGAAACTGTGCCCCGCCAACGAGGCCTTTTGTAAACTGCCCGGCCAACTGCTTCATCTTGCCGAGGCTTACGATCTCAGGCATTTCCTCACGGCACATTGAGAAGAATTCGAGCAGGACGTGTTTTTTCTCGGTCAGGTCGGGTTGATATGGCTCGCGGCCCTCGATCACGTCCTGAAACTGGCGAAATATCCACGGATTCTGCATAGCCCCGCGGCCGATCAGGATGCCGTCGGTCCCGGTTTCACGCCATTTATTCATCCCGTATTCGATGGTCGTGATATCGCCATTGCCTGACACAGGAATGCTCACCGCAGCTTTAACCTGGCGGATCAAATCCCAATTTGCCAGCCCCTTGTATCCCTGTTCACGCGTTCGTCCATGTACCTGAATATGCTCGACTCCGCACTGCTCGGCCATTTTCGCGATATCGACCACATTGATCGAGGCATCGGAATAACCCGTTCGCAGCTTTAGCGTGAGCGGAATGGTTATCGTCTTCTTGATCTCTTTCAGAATGCTTTCGAGCAGTTGCGGGTCACGGAGCAACCCCGAACCACCGCCATTCTTTACTACCTTCGGAGCCGGACATCCGCAATTTACATCGAGGATATCAGCCCCAACCTCCTCAGCCATCTCGGCTCCCATCGCCATCCGATCGGCCTTTCCGCCAAAGATCTGCACGGCGTACGGGCGCTCTTCCTCGTCAAAACGCATCTGACGCTTCGACTTAGGATTGCCCCGAGTCAGCCCTTCGACCGAGATAAACTCAGAAACGACCAGCCCCACTCCGCCCCGCCGCTTTATCAGGCGGCGAAAGGTGTAGTCCGTGACACCAGCCATCGGCGACAGGATGAGCGGCGGGTTTATTTCAATGTTTCGTATTTTAAATGGGCGCATCGCTAGATCATCAAGGTTATTTAGACTCAAGTCTAGCATAACCGCAGAACCATTTGTCATTGCCAAGTGAGACGTGAACGCTCGTGGCTGCACGAGAAAGATTTAACATCCCGCCATTAGGCTCTCGTTGTGAAATCGAAATATAATTGCGTCCAGTTCAGATATTCATAACGTTTTATTAATAAATCCGTAACGTACTGTCGGGCGTCGTTTGCCCGATACTCCGGTCACCGGATTTGTTGAAACAAACGCTGGATATCGGAAAAGAAAGATTAAATCATCACAAGACCTAAACCTCAAAAAGGAGATAAAATATGATCAGGATGTACCGCATTTGCATTGCATTTTTGGTAGCAATGTTTCTCGGCATTTCGATTTTTGCCCAATCACAGGCGACAACCGGCCTAATTCAAGGCACGGTTACGGACCCTAACGGAGCCGTCGTTGCCGGGGCCTCAATTACCGTAAAAAATACTGAAACAGGCTTTGAACGAACGGTAATGTCTAATGCCGACGGCTTTTTCAGCGCGCCGCTGCTGCCGCTCGGACGTTATCGTGTAACGACAGCGGCTTCCGGCTTTACTAATTCCGTTCTCGAGAACGTTGCCGTATCTATCGGCCAGACCCAGTCGTTTCGCATCGAAATGAAGGTCGGCGGGGCCGTCGTAACGGTGGACGTTTCGTCAGAAGCCGAAGGCGTTGAGACAGCCCGAACGGAGCTTTCCACCCAGATCAACGATCGAGCGGTACAAAATCTTCCGATCAATCGACGTGATTTCTCAAGGTTTGCACAACTAACGCCGGGCGTATCGATCGTCCAGGGCCCGGATGGTGATGAGATCACGATCAACGGCCAGAAAGGCATTCAGAACAACGTATCGATCGACGGAGCGGATGCCAACAACCCCTTCTTTGGCGAACAACGCGGCGGACAGCGTCCGGCGTTCACGATCAGTCTTGAATCCGTGAAGGAGTTTCAGGTTGTTCCCGTCGGAGCCTCGGCTGAGTTTGGCCGCAGCTCGGGCGGATTTATCAACGCGGTTACAAAATCAGGCACCAACACGGTTTCCGGTTCCGCTTTTCTTTTCTTTCGAAACCAGTCACTTTCGGGCCAAAACCCCGACGCCGTCGCGGCCAATTTGCCGACTGAGGACGGTCGGAACTATCAGTTCGGCGGCAACATCGGCGGGCCGATCAAAAAAGACAAAGCCTTTTTCTTCCTTGCTTATGAACGCAACGACGGTAAGAGCAATAAGCCAAATTCGATCGACCCAACGCTGGTCAGCATTTTCGCCACGCGGTTCAGCTCGCCAGGCGAACAAGGTATCATCGAACGAACCAACGTTGCAGACGTTTTTCTTGCCAAGCTTGATGTACAAGTTAATAGGAACAATTTACTAACGGCGCGCCACAACTATAGCCGGGCCGAGCAGGTTAATGGAACCTTCGATGTTCCGACCTGGGGCACGAGCGCCAATGGACGCGAGACCGACAACTCGAACTCCTTCATCGGTCAGCTCGTTTCAAATATCTCGTCCAGCTACCTCAACGAGTTTCGATTCCAGTGGGCAAAAGAGAATCGACCACGCTTTTACGACGGACCGAATCTTCCAGATACAACAATCGGAACTTTTGACGGTACGATCTCTTACAGATTCGGACGGCCGTTCTTTTTGCCCGTGCCGTCGGATGACGTTCGATTGCAGTTCACCGATAACTTCACGATCATCAAAGGAAACCATAATGTGAAGATCGGCGCCGATATTAACCGGACAAAGGTCTCGCAGACGTTTATCGGTTTTGCTCGAGGCCGTTACATCTTCGCCGCTCCGACGATCGCCCAGGCGATCACCGGTTTCCAGAACTACATCAACAATGTCAGCGTGGCTGGCCTTTCGCTTTACCTGCAATTTGCCCCGATCGGTAACCGAACCGTCGAGCAGGCCGGAACGCAGGCCTATAACACGATGGAACCTGGCGTTTACGTGCAGGACAGTTGGAAGCTAAGACCAAACCTGAACCTGAACTTGGGTTTCCGATGGGAAGCTCAGTATCAGCCAGATCCGATCACGAACCCGAGCCAGGCAGCCTATGGCCAGTTCCTCAGCGATCCGAGATTCCCTTCGAACGGCACGATACCGGACGCGACCGATGGATATTCGCCGCGCGTCGCTCTTTCGTGGTCGCCGGGTGACGATGGAAAAACTGCGATTCGGCTGGGTGGCGGTATTTACTATGCAAGAATCCCGGGCCTTGTTGTTGCCGGCCCAAGAAACACGGACGGTGTGATCGCGGGAAACATCTATCGCGACGGCACGTTCTGTCAGTTCGTTACGCCTGGATGCCCGGTCTTTGCGGGAATTCTTCCGACTACCGGATTCACCGCGTTCAATCCCGGCATCGCCGTTTTTGAACGAAATTTTAAGAATCCAAGAACGGTCCAATACAGCGCCAGCATCGAACGCGAGGTTTACAAGAACATTAGCGTCTTACTCGCTTACAACTACGCAAAATCGACGCGGTTGACGAGATTTGTCAATCGGGGCGATTCGAGGCTCTATAACGGCGTTGCGATATTCGAACGGGCAAATGGTTCCGGAGTTGGTGAGATCCGCTCGACCGAAAGCTCGGCACGGTCGCTCTATCAAGGGCTGACGTTCACACTCAACAAGCGGTTTGCCGATCGGTATCAGTTTCAGGTCAACTATCTATTGTCGTGGGATAAATCGGATGACGACAATGAACGCGATCCTTTCACGTTCCGCTATGTCGATCCGCGCAACCTAACGCCCGAATATGGTTACTCGGATCGCGATCAGCGGCATCGCTTCAATGCCTTTGCGACCTTTATCCTGCCGTACGAGATCAACCTGTCGCCGATCGTTCAGTATCGTTCGGCTCAGCCGATCTCGGTCACCAATCGCGGAACGTTCCCGAATATCATTCAACGAAACACTCAACGGCTCGCGAATGAGTTCTTCACGATCGATGTCCGCATATCAAAGGTCTTCAAGTTTACCGAGACCGTCTCGCTCGAACCCATATTCGAGGCTTTTAACCTGACCAACAGCCGCAACCAAAAAAGCTTGCCGCGGCCGTTGACGTTCAATTTCGACGGAACGGTCTCAGCCGGTTTCGGCGAACCCCGTCAGGCCCAGATCGGCGTGAGGTTTAAGTTCTAAAACCCGATCATGAAAGTAAAAGTGGCTCGGTTTCGAGAAACCGAGCCACTTTTGCTATAAAAGACCAATTTAGCGCCTAGACTGGCACCCTTTCGAATGATCCATATAACAAGCTGGTCGGCCCTGAGCGGCAAGAGCCCATAGGTTCTACCGTTGGTATCAACAAACTCAACTTCGAAAGCCTCTCCATTCTCATAGATCTCTACTATTGCTCCAATATTCCCACGTTCGAGACCTTCGTCAGGGACATTTTGCAGTAATGCGACCGTATCAAAAAGTTGTGGTTTTTTCGTCATACCGTAAATTTACTCGACAACATAACAAGTTATCAGTCGCGGGATTTCCGACCCGATATCGATTATCCAAACGCTCCTAACCTTTGCACTTCTTCCACGAAACTCTAGCACGAAATCGACCTGATATCGCTGCCCGTGCCTATCCAATAGTCCGAGGCGGGCATCAGACCTTATTACGGCATCCAGTAAAGCCGAACGGAGGTGTTTGGAGTCCGCCTTTTTAAGTCCGAGCGCCGCTGAAAAGACCCGAGCCTTATGTCGGCCAACCTCATTTTTGGAATCCAGGGCAATAGTCCGCCAGCTTTGAGATCGATACAACCGAATTTTCGGCGTGTCGGAACCTTCACCAACTATTTAGACGCTTTTTTCAGCTCGATGCCAGTCGCTTCAAATGAGATCTCACTGACGGTGCCGTCGGCTTTACGATTCGGGAATTTCGCTCCGTCATCCTTGATCATGTGATCGACCTCTTCTTTCGAAAGCACCTTTACCGTGAAAACGCCTTCAGCTCGTGCCAAGGCACCGGCTGATTCGAGCGGGATAAAGAACGCATGGTCCTTCATCTTGACGCGAACGCTCTTACCGTCTTTGTTCGGAGCGAGCTCTGCCCAGCAGCCTTCGGTCTTGCACGAACGTACGATCACGCCTTCGACGCGGACTAGCTTGCCCGAGAATTTTGTCGGATCTGCGAGAACCTTGGCGAGCGATACTTTTTGTGCCTTTCCGATCGCAGCCCCGCGTTTCATGTAGCTCGTGGTCGGGATCGCTTCGGTTTTGTCCTTGTCCGTCGGTTTGCCCTTTTCCATCTTTTCGGTCTGAGCAAAAGCTCCAATCGAGAATGCAAGGATCAGGCTGGTCAAAATTACAAGTTTTTTCATAAAATTATAGTTCCTCTCCAAATTCAATAGAATTTGACACTATTGTATCAGTTTTTGCAGCCCGAACGCCCCTGGATATAGCAATTTGCGTCATAAACTACGCGGCCGTTCATGATTGTGATGACAACCCTGGCATTCCTGATCTCGGTCGGCCGAATCGAGAAGATATCCTCTGCCAACACCACAAAATCGGCGAGTTTGCCCACGGAAATAGTTCCTTTCTGATTCTCCTGAAACTCCGCATACGCCGAACTGATCGTATAGGCCGAGACTGCAGTTTCCACAGATATCGATCCGGAAACTGAATTCACCGCTGCATGGATGCCGGCCAGCGGATCGATGTCGATCATCGATGCATCCGAGCCGAAAGCCACTTTCGCTCCCGAGCGAAATATGAACGAGTAATCATCACCCGCATCGCCCTCGCGATAGAATAATGCAGGCTGCATCGACGCGATGATCGACGACCGGGAAAGCCTGGCGATATCCGCCGCCGCGATGTTTCGTGCATGTTCGACACGGAATCGGCGGTCTCGCTTTCCGTTCTTGGATGCGGCAAATTCGAACGCGTCGATCGCATTTTTATTTGCTCGTGTCCCGATGGCGTGAACCATCACCTGCAATCCGGCTTCATCCGCCTCTGCTAGGCGTCTGCCAAGTTCGCTGCGTTCCTCCGAACTGCCGTCAGAAAACCATTTAACGCAGCCGCCGCGAACCATCGCATCGCCGGTCGCCGCTTTAAGCCCAATCGACCGGTCTTTTTCCCAGTCGCCAAGTCCCACGCATTCGTAGATGCGCGTTTTCAGTCTTCCGGCTTTAGCCATTTCGCGATAGGTCGCTAGCAGGTTATCCGAATGCACGTCCTGAACGCTTGTAACACCAAGCGACGCTGCATAATTGCTCGCCGCCTCAGCGATCTCAGCCCAGTTGGTTGCATTATTTTTAGGGATCGAATTGCGAATAAGCTGCAAAGTCGAGCCCGAAACCATTGCTGGTTCACTTCCTCGCAGAGAATATTGCACTTGCCGAAGCGCCGCCGAATTAACCAAGGCGGATGCCGGATCCGTCAAGTAGATCAGCAATGGACTATCAGGGCTGACCGAATCTAGTTCCGTACGAGTTGGAATCGCACTCGGCAACAGTTTCGCCCCGAGAACCCAGCGGCCATTAGGAAGGAATCGCGTGAAATGTGCGACCCGATCGAGCAGTTCTTTTGAGTTTCTGATATTAGTCGCATCGAGGTGCGAAAACCAATTACCCACGCCGGTGAAATGCACATGTGCATCATTGAAGCCCGGTATGACAAGCTTGCCTCCGGCGTCGATTACCTTCGTGCGGGCAGAAGCCAGTGCCCCGATCTCACGATTTGAGCCAAGGGCAGAAATACGCCCGCCGGAGACGGCAATGGCGTCAGCGACGGGCTTTTTTGCATCGAGTGTGCGAACTCGGGCGTTTATCACTATCAGATCGGGCTCGGTTTGAGCGGTCACCATCGCGGCCGCAAACAAAACAACAAATCCGATTCTCAAAATTCTCACTTTTTCTCGTACACGACCTTGCCGTCAACGATCGTTGTTACGACCGTAACGTCGCGGATCTTCGGTGCGTCGATCGTGAAAATATCCTGCGATAAGATCACCATATCAGCTAGCTTCCCAACCTCGATCGTTCCCTTCCATGCGTCCTGAAATTCGCCGTACGCCGATCCCCACGTGAACGCCTTCACGGCTTCATCGACCGATATTTTCTGTTCCGGGATCCAGCCGTTTGGATTCTTGTCATCGAGCGTTCGGCGTGTGACCGCTGCGTAAACGCCCAAGAGCGGGTTCAGCGGAGCGACGGGCGAATCAGAGCCGAATGCCAGAACCGCACCAGTGTCTAGAAGGGTTCTAAACGCATAAGTTCCTTTCAAACGCTTCTCATCGAGGCGTTTCCACGCCCAGCGACCGTCGTCGATAATGTGAAATGGCTGCATCGAGGCGACAACCTTAAGACTGCCAAAACGCTTGATGTCGTCCTGCCTTAAATGCTGAGCATGTTCAATGCGAAACCGCCGGTCGCGTGCTCCATTCGTTTGGATAGTTTTCTCGTAAATATCAAGAATTGTTGCGTTTGCCTTGTCGCCGATGGCGTGAATATTTACCTGCAACCCGGCCTTATCGGCCGCAAGGACGAACTCCGGGGTTTTCGGAATATCTTCGCCAGCAAGGCCGGTAGTTTTTGGATCGTCAAGATATGGCTCGAAAAGCCACGCCGTCGTTGAGCCGAGACTGCCGTCGGCATATCCCTTCAAGCATCCGACCCGCAGCATCGGCGTACCGAAAGCGTATCGAACGCCGGTTCGCTGCCATCGTTGATAATCGGACAGATTCGAGCATCCGTAAATGCGCGTTTTCATCCTGCCCTGACGAATAAGTTCCTGATAAACGCCGACATCCGTTCCGGCGGAAACGTCCGTCACGCTCGTGACACCTAGGCTCGCGGCGTGTTCGGTTGCGGCTGCCGCAAATTCCATCTTCTCATCCCACGAAGAATCAGGAATAACGCGGTAGATGTAGGACATCGCCGCGTCCTTAAAGACGCCCGCCGGTTTGCCCGCCCCGTCGCGAACGATCAGCCCGCCGTCAACTTCTTTTGTGTCTTTATTTACACTCGCGAGCTTCATCGCGAGGCTGTTCGCGAGCGCCATATGGCCGTCGAGCCGGTCGATGAAAACCGGATTATCGGGTGTCGCTGCGTCGATCATCGCGGCGGTGGGCAGATTGTTTGGCTTCCAGTTCTCATGGTCCCATTTCCCCCCAAGTATCCATCGGCCTTTTGGCAGTTTCGCCGCAAAATCTCTTATACGCTGAACAAATTCCTCCGGCGTTTTCGCGCTCCGCAGATCGACAGACGAAAGCTGCTGCCCGGTCTCCATAAAATGCACGTGAGCATCGTTAAATCCCGGCACGATGGTCTTGCCGCCAGCATCGATGACACGCGTATTCGCTCCAACCAGTGCTTTCGTATCGGCATCTGAACCGATGGCAATGATCTTGCCATTGAGCACGGCGATAGATCTCGCGATCGTCCGCTTCGCGTCCATGGTTCGAATGCTGGCGTTCGTGATGACGAGGTCAGCGTGGCTCGATTGAGCAATGATATTAAGATTCGCACACAGAGAAAGGGCAAATAAGACGGCAAAGACGGTAAACTTTTTCATATTAGTTCGCGACGTAGAAAGTGTATCCTTGGATTGAGCCGATTATACCAATGAAGCAAAAGTATATCCACATTTCGAGCATCTTACTCACGCTGACTGGGTTTATTTTTGTTGGTTTCCTTTATATTTCCGAGCCTCGAACAATCGCTGAGGTCGCGACAAAAGGCCAGGTCGCGATCGGTACCTACGAGATAAATAAAGAAGAATTCGACCGTGGCATGAACGCGTTCAGATCAGAAGATCTTGGAGGCGCACGCCTTTCGTTCGAGCGTGCAGACCCCGAAAAGCGCGACGCGGCGACGCAGTTTCTAATTGCCTACAGCTTTTACCGCCAGGGCTGGGGACGCGTGTCGAATGATGATGCGTTGTTTACGAGCGGTTTGACCGCCGTGGACCGAGCGATCGCGATAGACCCAAACTACCGAACAATCGACCAGACCCTCGGCATCAAAACGGCAACCGAACTCAAAACCGAGTTCGAAGACGGACTGAAGATAACGCCGCCCGATTTTAATCCGATGAAATTGACGCGTAAGAGGAAATAGATCCTATTCGCGGCTTGCCGCTCTATTGGCGGAAAAGCTATGCTTTTCCGGGTGTTTTCGAAGAGTTTCCAGCGGCTATGCCGCCGCTGAAGGACGGCAAAAAGTGCTTCAAAGTTAACCAAAGCGTCGGCGGCACAGCCGCAGAATCCATTTCACCTGACCAAGCCCGAAGAATTCAAGAGCACGATGAGAGAAGTTAAGAAAGTGATCGAAATGGAAACCCTGGAAAGTGAACTTCTCGCGGGAGAGGACGTGACGGTTGTGAAAGCTCAACGATCGCGTTCCTCTGAACTGTTACAGAAATCCTATCTAACCTTTATCTTCATCCCCGCGATCTTCCTCACCGTCACTCTCCTCGGCGGCCTGCGGCTCGGAGCGGCGGATAACGCGTTTATATTTCTCAAACCGGCTTTGGTCTGCCTTGTTTTTGCGGCGTTGACGTTAGTTCTATTTTTTCGTTCAGGAATGATCTCGATCGAAGGCTGGATCGCGGAAGATCGTCGAGTGCTGGAAAACGCGGCGAGCGTAACGGTATTGTTGACAATGTTTGCAGCTACAGTACAGCTCTACAACGCTCTGCTGCCTGAGCAGGGATTGACGCTCTGGGTGGTCGGATTTTGTTTCTTTTGGACGATCTGGAATAACCTGTTTGCCGAGTTTGACGCCAAACGACTGCTGCGGAGCATGGTTGCCCTCCTCGGTCTCGCGTTCGTGGTCAAATATCTCGTCCTCGCAAACATAACCGCCGCCCCAACTGGAAGCTGGTGGCAGCGGTTATTTGAAAATCCCGGCAAAGAAGCCTTCACGTGGCTGCTCGAACTGCCAAAATACTCGGCCGGAACGGGCTACATTCAGTTTTTCACGCTCGCGTTATATTTGATTGGACTCTTCTTGCTTCCTAGGAAACTAAGGTAGAGGCTGATCACCTAAGGGCGAACAGGATGCTCACCCTCCAGTTTATTTGAGCCTAGCGGTGATCGTTTTTCCGTCACGACGCACGACAACAGTTCCCGTTTGCACGCTGACCGATTCGATCACATCGCCGACCTGAATTCCGGCACTCGCGGCCGAACCGCTGACCGATTGAATCCTGCCGCCGCTTCCTGAAGAGCTTGCCGCGATCCCGACCGAGGACAGATACTGGCTTGCTGAAACCAAAACCTTTTTAGGCGGAGCTGGAGTTGGAGCCGGATCGTTATCGTCGATCGTATTCTGGCCAAATACTTTTGGCGAGCTACCACCGATTACAAACGATCCGCCGCCCGGCTTTTCCGTTTTTACGTCGGCGGTCGCAGGGGTTTTCTGAACGGTTTTCGTTATCTTGTTTGCCTGTTCAGGTGTTTTCACCTCCGCGACCGTCTGACTTGTGGTCGTTTCCCGAACCGTTTCAGGCTGCGATGCAACCGCATCTGCTACCGGAATAACCGGCTGAGAAGGAGCATAAGACACGACCGGAACGTTTGCTTCCTCCGTCGAATACATCGTCTTGAACCCAAAATATCCGCCAATCGCGAGCAGCAAAACCAGCGGCATGGCATATCGCACCGACGCAGGCAGCCACGACGCTCGTCTCTCAACCGGTCGCCCTTTAGCAATGCGTGCTTTTACGTGAAAGTCAAAATCTTTTGGAGCCTGGACCCGCTTGAGCGTGCCGATCAGACGGCCGACGTCCAAGTGGTCCGGTTCCTGTGTGTTTTTCTCTTCGTTAACCATTATAAATAATTCTGCAATTTCTCTTTTAATAACGCTCGCCCGCGGCTGATGCGTGATTTTGTGGTTCCGATCCCAAGTTCCATGATCTCGGCGACCTCGTCATAAGATTTCCCTTCAACATCGCGAAGGATAACCGGCACACGGTATTTCTCAGGCAATGCGGCGATCGCTTTTGCAATGATCTGGCTGCGTTCGTCCTCGACGAGTTCTTCGTCCGCGAGCATCTTGCCGTCCGGCGGTTGAAACTCGACCACGCTGTCGTCCTCGCCTTGAAAAAGCCCGGTTAAGCTGAGCAGCTTTCGCCGTTTTCGCCTGCGGATCTCACTAATAGCGAGGTTAGTGGCAATACGATAGATATAGGTCGAGAACGCATACTGCGTATGATATCTGTCGAGGGCAAAATAAACCCTGACAAATGTCTCCTGAGCGAGATCGACCGCTTCTTCGTAATCATTCAAAAATCTATAGAGATAGTTCGTTAACGGATTCCGGTAACGCTGCATTATCTCGGCAAAGGCGGATTCGTCACCATTGCGAGTGGCGTCGACGAGTTCGTGGTCCGAGAGCTTTCCGTCAGCCATATGCTTACGCTGCGCCCCCACACCAAAAGTTCTCGTACTGTCGAAAGCCATACATCCATACTATTAAAAACGGAATCTCGTAGAAAACAAAATCCCACCTCGAATTAGATCACGCCTGGCCGCCGAAATTGTTGCGAAATTTCGGCGGCAGGCGTAACCGCTGCTAGCGATCGAGCGTCTTTACAGTGACAATCAGAAAGATCATCTCAGGGCCGTTCGGAACATCAAGCGTTCCGACAAGCGTCGGCACGTTCTCCGAAATGCCCAATCTAGAAAGCGTTAGCCCGATCTGTTCGTAGCTCACGCTCGGTTGATCTTTGCCCGCTTCGTCGCGTCTGAAACCAACAACGACCGGAACTTTCGCACCAAATTTCAACATCTGAATATCAAGACTGGGTTCCTTTCCCGCAAGATCAGCCTTCAGCCCAGCGACCGTTAGCTCCAGAAAACTGCGAAACTTCGGATCCTGTCCAAACAAGTCGGAAAAGCTCTTGTATTCAAAACCGCCCTGATTCGCAATTCGCCCGATGATCGTACCAACTAGCCGAAAATTCGAGTATCCAACCTTCGATTTGATCTGTTGGGAGATCGCCGACAGATTTCCGGGCAGCGAGCCCTTCGGGGCCGAAGCATCATCCGACCCCATCAAAACCTGCACGGTAACCTCATAATTCGAGTCAGCCGCAGCCTGTCCTAAACCCGACACCGGCAATAAAAACAGCACGCCGGACACACCAATACCGACAATCAATAACTTGATCTTATTCATCAATAGTCTCCTAAAAACAATTTTGGGGAGTAGCAATCCGTTAAACAGATCAGGCAGCAGAAAGTTGCAAAAAGATTATTGAGACCCTTGTACCCGGGAACGCAGGCGCCCTCGCCTGCAAGCGTCCTGCTTTGAGGACGCTGACAAACGTGGTTATTGATCGAGTAGAAAAATACTAATGACGGTCACGCCGGAGGAACCGGCGTTGCAGCCGAGGGCCGCCGCGTTCCAGTCAGGATAGGAACGCCTGGAACGCAGGCGCCCTTGCCTGCAAGCGTCCTGCTTTGAGGACGCTGACAAACGCGCCTATTGATCGAGTTGAACGATACTAATGTCGGTCACGCAGGAGGAACCGGTGTTGCAGCCGAGGGCGGCCGCGTTCCAGTCAGGATAGGAACGCCGGGAACGCAGGCGCCCTCGCCTGCAACCGTCCTGCTTTGAGGACGCTGACGAACGGGGTTATTGATCGAGTTGAACGATACTAATGTCGGTCACGCCGGAGGAACCGGCGTTGGCAAGCGGGACGCTCGCGCTCCAGTCTCTAACCTGCCTTAAACAGTTCTTCATCAACCTTCTGCCCGAAGGTGATAGTGCCGATGTCGGTTTCCTCGACGGTCTTTTCGTCGGCCCAGAGGACGGTGCGGAAGGGGACGAGGGTTCCCTGTGCGTAGTTGTAGTCGTAAAATTTGCGGCGGTATTTTACTCCCGCTTCCTCGTAGGTGAGCATCATTACGCGCCACGATTTAGCACTTACGTAGAAGCGAGTCTTTCGCTGTTGCTTGTCGGTAACGTCGATCATATAATAATCGACGCCCATCAGTTTTTCACGGGCCCCCATCTCGATCGTGGAGCCGTTTTCGCGGTATCTGAGAAACGCTTCGAGCCCGCGTACTATCTGATTTTCAAATCCCTTGGCCGCATCCTCGCGAGGCGTAAATACCGTGTTGTTAAAAACGCCGAAGATCTTGTCGTCGTTAAAAATGAGCGAGTAACGTGCGTTCGGAAATTCCTGATCGAGACGGATCTTTTCTTTCCCCAGCGTCTCGCCGCGGATCACAAATCTTTGATACGTAGCTTCTTCTTTTTTCCCGTCCGCCGTCGTGTAGATCGCTTTGCCGCGTTCCGAGGTCGTCTTGCGGATCTGATTCAAGAGCGGGCGTCCGGCCCCGTACCCGTAGGCAAATATTAGAGATGTTTCGACCACCTGCTCGGCTGTAACAGTTTTCGGGTCGAATTTTACCGGCGGCGGCGTCCCGGTTGGCTTAGCCGGAGTCGCGGCGGGCGAAGGTGTTGGCGAAGGAGACGGCGTCGCTGCGGCCTGACCGAGCACGGCCGAACTACACACAAGCGCAAATAGGGCGACGATTAGAAATGATCTGAAACGCAAAAGCACTAAGAATTCTCCTCAAAACATCGGATTGTAACACAAACCGCCCCGCCAAACACCAGTCTGCGGGTGCAAACCGTATGAGATTGATGTTTATCAAGCGAGAAAAGATGCCAACGAGCCAGACTTGGAACCTTTGACCTGGAACCTTAAACTAGAAACCTAAATGCACATCGCCCTTTACGAACCTGAGATCCCGCCAAACACCGGCAATATCGCCCGGCTGTGTGCGGCGACGTTTACGAGCCTGCATATCGTTGGCGTCACCGGATTCAGAATGGACGACCGGACGCTGAAACGTTCGGGGCTCGATTATTGGGACGAGGTCAAACTGTACCGCCATATCGACATGGCCGACCTGACGGCGAGCCTGCCGGATTCGCGTTTTCTATTTCTGACGACAAAAACGGACCGCTTATATTCGGATTGGAACTATCAACCAGACGACTGCCTCGTCTTCGGCCCCGAAACCCGCGGTTTGCCCGAAAGCCTGCTCACCGAAAACGCCGGCCACTGCCTCACCATCCCAATGCCAAACCCCAAAGTTCGCAGCCTGAATCTGGCCAACAGCGTGGCGATCGTCCTTTACGAAGCATTGCGACAAGGCGACTGCTCATGAGCATCGGACAATGGAAATTGCTTGGCCTGAGTGTTAAGAACTTGTAGTTCTTAGCCTGCGAAGCAGGCGTAATAATATTAGCTACACGTGAAGCCCTTGGCGGAACGTGTAGAAGATTACGTTTTTTTGCCCGAGCCTGTGAAACAGGCGAAACCACCCATCCGCATCAGGGCGTTTCGCCTGTTACACAGGCTCTCGAATAATTCTCGGCCTTTCCCCAGGTTCCGCACTGCTCCACCTGGGGCTAACATTATTCCGCTGCTCCGCAGCTTAAGAAACGGATACTTTCTTACGTTTCACCGGACCGCTTCCGCGATAATTGCAGATCTTTACACCGCTCTCCTTTTCCTGGCACCCTTTTCCGCCGGATTCACGTCAAATCACTGTCATTAAGATGTGACACATCTCTTTTAGGAGGGAAACGTGATTATGAAAACATTAAAGAAATATCTTGCACTTTTATTGGCAGTCATTGCATTTTCGGTTGCTGGTGTTAGCTCTCAGACATTTGCGAACCCGGTCGAGAAACCGGCCAAGACGATCGAACAGCAGGTTTATTCGAAGCTTCGCGGGCTGCCGCGTTATGGCGTTTTTGACAACATTACGTTTCAGGTCAAAGGCGACACCGTCGTTCTGAGCGGCAAGGTCATTACGCTGGGCACAAAACGCGACGCGGCGGCGGCAGTCAAGGACATTCCCGGCGTCAAGAGCGTAGTGAATAACATCGAGGAATTGCCGGTCGGTTCATTCGACGACCGCATTCGGCGCGCGGCGTTGGTGACATTCACGAATCGCGGTCCGGGCCAGTATTTTGCGACGATCAACCCTGACGTCAGGATCATCGTCGAAAACGGCCGCATCACGCTCGAAGGCTTTGTCTCAAGCCGCAGCTACGCCAACACCCTGAACATCCTCGCTAACGGCATCAACGGCGTTTTCCAGGTAACCAACAACCTCGTCGTCGGCCGCGATTCCCGAAGGTCGTAAATTGCAGTAACAACTCAACTGGAAAAGCCGGGCAGCGATGCCCGGCTCTTGCTACACGGCGGTTTTACAGCTTTCTTAACAATACATCCCATGCCCACCGTCCGAGCTGGGCGTCATTAGCGTCCTTTACCCTAGCTCGATATTTGAAGTGATTACCGAATTCATCAGTCCTTCGAGAATCACGATAGTCCAGATGGATTTTGCGAAGCCCAAGTTGGGGTAACGTGAAAAGCTCCATTGCCTCCGAAATGCCGTTGTGATTGGTGTCCTGCCAAAGGCGTAGGTTGAGGAAGATAGAATCTTTTCTCGTGATAAGTTCGTCGTTGTTTCCGCCGTTTTCGAGTTTGTCGAATTCTGCAAGTGCGAGGAATCCGTTTTTGACTTCATTCTGCGGTGCGGGCGGTTGATCCGCAAAGTTTCCGAACACCTCGGTGCCATTGTCGATCAAGCCATTGCCATTGCGGTCCAGGACAAGCCATGCATCGTCTGTGTCAGCAGCCGTCCATGAAACGTGCTCGATTGCACCGTCCGCGTTAAGATCGAAATCAACACCATTCAAGGCATTGGTCATGCTGAAACCGTTTCCGGCAATGTCAACCAGAACTGGAGTCAAGGTTTCTTTGCAGGCACATTCAATGTCGCTCCAGTGGTAATAATCCGCTAAACCGCATCCTAACGCTGGCGGATTGCACCCACCCGCGCCGCAACTGCAACCGTCGAAATCGTAACCGCCCCAGTTTTCGTTGCAGTCTGATTGAAAGTCGCCACTGCGATCACAGACATTACCGATCGCCATAAACCCGTTGGAACATCCATGGGATGGAAACGAATTCCAATTGACATTACCGTAACAAAAACCGTCCTCGGGTGTAAGGAGTTGGAGTTGGTGAGGGACAACAAAACCCGGACGACTCTTTGGTGTAGCCAGTTGGACAAACATAGCTACTTCCCCCAAGTGTCGGTCGGACCCAATTTGAGCAAGTCGGATGGTTAGTGAATGTGTTAGCCTGACTTACATCGCAGGAGGAGAGCGTTTCGAGGCCTCCAGTGTCATTCATGCTAGGAGCCGAGCTAGTATCGAAAGTTGTGGAAGAGGGTAAAAAAGAAAGTAGCGTATCCTTGTTTTGATCAAAAAACAAAACGGTCGATAAGGACCGAAGGAGGATA
>JBEBJB010000013.1:0-105821 GCA_040080065.1 Pyrinomonadaceae bacterium | reverse complement strand
GTTAAAATCAAAATACGGGCGAGCAGGATGCTCACCCTCCAGTCACAGCCGCCATTACCGCCCTGATCTCGCCGTAAGAATACTCCTCGCCCAAATACTCCTTGATCGGAGAAAGAGCATTGGAATCGGAGAATTTCTCAATTGCCACGCGTATCGGCTCGACTTTTTCTACAGAAACAAATTGATCAAGACTGACTTCGCCGGTTGGGATGAAGCGGGCGAGGTGATTTTCGATCGTTGTTACGGATAAAGAGCGTTCACGGGCGATCTCCGGTATCGAAAGGCCATCGCGAAATAGGTCCAGAGATGCGTGGTATGTATCTCTGCCGTTCACATCCCGTTTTGTCCTCTGTTTTCGCTCAGGTTTTGGCGATTTGAGATCGATGCGTGAGACAAGGCTATTTCTGACGCAGTAGTTGCGGATCTCGTTGAGAAAATCGGCTCCGTATTTATCGAATTTGAGATCGCCGACACCCGATATCTTTCTCATTTCCCACTCGGTTTGCGGCAGAAAGGTTGCCATCTCGACCAGCGTCGCATCGGAAAAAACGACGTACGGCGGGACATTCTCGCCTCGGGCAAACACGGTGCGAACCTGACGCAGATCGTTGAAAAGCTCAGGAATATGCGGATACGTGATATCTGGCGAAATGCGTTTTGGCTTTTCTTCTCTGACACGTGCCTTGATCAATTCGACGGACGTTTTGCCGCCTAAAACGTCAAAACTAGTTTCGGTCAAAACTAAAACCGGATACTGACCGTCAGTCTGCGCCAAAAACCCTTGAGAGATCAGATCTTTGAAATATTCGACCCAATGATCTTTCGAAAGATCAGCCCCAACCCCATACGTTTTCAGGTTCTTATGCTCGTCGCGGATCTTTTCCGATTGCGATCCGCGTAGAAAATCAACCAGATAGCTGAGGCCAAATCGCTGGTTCGTTCGATAGACGGCACTCAGGGCTTTTTGAGCAATCACCGTGCCGTCGAACATCTCGACCTGTGTCGTACAGTTGTCGCAGGTTCCGCAGTTCTCCGACAGTTCTTCGTCGAAATAATTCAGCAAAAACTTCCGCCGACACGTCCGCAGATCACCGAAACTGCCCATCGTATCGAGCTTTTTCAGCATGATCGCCGATTGCTGAGCATTTCCCTCAACCTCGGCGAATCCTTTCAGCTTGATCACATCGCCCCAGCTAAAAAATAGCAGCGCATCGCTGGCGAGGCCATCGCGGCCAGCACGGCCGGTTTCCTGATAGTAGCTCTCGATATTCTTCGGCAGATCCATGTGGACGACGAAACGGACGTTCGATTTATCGATTCCCATTCCGAAAGCGATCGTCGCGACGACGATCTTGGTCTCGTCTTTCAGGAACGATTCCTGATGTTTGTCGCGAGTCTGCTTATCGAGCCCCGCGTGATATGACAACGCACTAAAACCTTCGTCACGCAGATCTGCCGACAGCGAATCGACCGAACTGCGGCTCAGGCAATAAATGATGCCGCTTTCGTCCTTTCGCTTTTCGAGAAAATCGAGGAGTTGGTCATAGGACTTACGCTTTGGCTCGACGGTGTAGAAGATATTAGGTCGGTTAAAACTAGAGATGAAGATCTCAGCGTCAGGAATATTAAGCCGCTCAAAAATATCTTTTCGAACAAGCTTGTCCGCAGTTGCGGTCAAAGCGACGATCGGAATGTTCGGAAATTCTCGCTTGAGCGTCGCAAGCCTCAGATATTCGGGCCGGAAATCGTGTCCCCAACTCGAAATACAGTGAGCCTCGTCGATCGCAAACAGCGAAACGTCAATCTGGTGCAGGAAATCCAAAAACTGATCACCGCTCTGCAAAAGCCTCTCGGGAGCGACGTACAGAAGTTTCAATTTACCGCTGCGAACGGCCTGAAACACCTCGACCTGCTCTCGATTCGTCTGCGTGGAATTGAGAAAAGCTGCTTCAACGCCATTTGCTCGAAGAGCGTCAACCTGATCTTTCATAAGAGCGATCAGCGGCGAGATGACGACGGTCAAACCATCCAACATCAACGCAGGGATTTGATAGCAAAGCGATTTTCCACCGCCGGTAGGCATTAGCACGACGCAGTCTTTCTTACCCAGAACAGCCTCGATCACCGCTTCCTGATTCATCCGGAAGGAATCGTAGCCGAATTGGTGTTTGAGGATCTCGCGTGCTTTTTCGATTGTCATAGCGAACGCTCGCAAAATAGTTCAAGACGCGAAGCGACTGCCGATCTCATTTCAAATCCAAGTACTTGATGTGAACTAACCGATGGCCAATTATGTCCACGCCCGCCTGACAGGATTCGAGAACAATATACCCGATCAATGGTTCAAAACTACCGTCGTCTCGCGGTTCCATATCCACAAATAAAACCTCGCTGTAAATCGCGGGAAAACCCTCAATCTGAATTTTCACAGGGCCCGCCATCTCACCGCTGATCGTCGATTGGTTCGCTGTCTCAAGTTCGACAGGGCGAATCGTTTGAAATTCCCCGAGTTTAGATCGCCATGCGCTTGGCAAGGTCAGGTGTGAGGTTCCGGTATCTACAAGAGCGCTAAAGTCGAAACCCTGCTTTCCGTTTAACGCGTTTTCGATTCTTGCTTGACTAATAATTCTTCCCATAACCTTAGATCTCAACCGCATCGATCTGCGCCTTTTGCAACTTGCCGCTGTAGTCGATGTAAAGCGATTTCCACTCGCTAAAGATGTCGAGGACCTGCGTCCCCGCTTCGCGGTGGCCGTTGCCGGTGCCTTTTGTGCCGCCAAATGGTAAATGGACTTCCGCACCGATCGTAGCTGAGTTCACATAGCAAATACCGGTGTAAAGCTCCTGCATTGCATAGAATGCGTGGTTAACGTCTTGCGTGTATATCGCCGACGAAAGGCCGTAGTTGACGCCGTTTACAATATCGATAGCTTCATCCAGCGTAGAGAAAGGAATGACGCTTGTGACCGGGCCAAAGATCTCCTCCTGCTCTATACGCATTCCGCGTTTCACGTCGGTGAATACTGTCGGCTCAATAAAAAAGCCATTTTTGTGGGCTCCTTTTGTCATGCGCGTGCCGCCGCACGCGAGAGTCGCTTTATCGTGTATCTTGCCGATATCGATGTATCCGAGGATCTTGTCCATCGCCCGCTCGTTGATCACCGGACCGACCTCGGTTTTGGGATCAAGGCCATCACCGACACGAAGCTGTTTGACCTTCGCGACCAGCTTCTCACAGAATTTCTTGTATATCCTTTTATGAACGATCAGCCGTGACGAAGCGGTACAACGCTGCCCGCTCGTGCCAAAAGCTCCCCACAGTGAGCCTTCGACGGCATTGTCAACATCGGCGTCATCCATAACGATAATTGCGTTTTTGCCGCCCATTTCGAGACTAACAATCTTGTTGTCCTGGGCACAGCGTTCCGCGATAACGCGGCCCGTCGTTGTCGAACCTGTAAACGAGATCAGCCTGACGTCAAGGTTGTCCACAAGTGCCGCACCTGCATCCGACGCACCATTAACGAGATTAACGACGCCCTTCGGGATCCCGGCCTGTTCACATGCTTTGACCAGGTTCAATGACGAAAGAGGCACGTCTTCGCCGGATTTCAGGACGACCGTGTTACCGCACACAAGGGCCGGAATCAGCTTCCACGACGGGATCGCCATCGGGAAATTGAACGGCGTGATCAGCCCGCATAACCCAACTGGCTGGCGAACGCACATCGCAAACTTGTTCGGCATTTCGGCCGGAGTTGTAAAACCGTGCAAACGTCTGCCTTCGCCTGCGGTGTAATATGTACAGTCGATCGCTTCCTGAACGTCGCCGCCGGCTTCTTTGAGAACCTTGCCCATTTCGCGGGTCATCTGCTGCGTAAATTCGTCCTTGTGCTTGCGAAGGATTTCGCCGAGCGTGAAGAGAAGCTCAGCCCGCTTTGGGGCCGGAGTTCGACGCCAGCGGGTCGCGGCGTCCTTCGCCGCCGAAACCGCAGCATTCACGTCCTCAGCATTCGAAAGCGGAAAGCGGCCGACGACATCCGTCGTATCGGCGGGGTTTACGTTGTCAAACCATTCGTTTGACGACGATTTGACCCATTCGCCGCCGATGTAATTCTTGTATTTTTTTATCTCTGTCTTTGCCATATCTGAATAGTTTAAAGTCGAACGTCGAAAGTCCAAAGTCCAAAGTCCAAGAATTTCTCAGAAACCGCCAAATTGCGATCTCTGGGAAGTGGACTTCGGACTTTTAGACTTTGAACCTTGGACTTTCTACCTTACGGTGAACTGGACTATCTTGGTTTCCTGGATGCCGGCTCGCTGATTATATGTAACGATCTGCATAACGACCGGATCGCCGGCTTTCAGTTTTGAGACCGCGTCATTAAATGCCTTGAGTTCGGAAACGCTGACGCGGTTTATCCTTTGGATCAGGTCGCCCTCACCGAGAGCTTCGCCGCCGAGCGAGTCCTTTACGTCAGCGATAAAACTTGCGGGATTGATGTCTTTTACAACGAGGCCTTTTTGCGTTCCAATCTTGTATTTCTCGATCAGCATCGGTGAAAGCTCACTGAGCGTAAGGCCGAATGGTTTAGGTTCACCTTTAACGCCATCAACCGGCAAAACCCGTCGTTCGCCTTCCTCGTCGTCGCGAGCGATGCGGTTCGTCGGGCGTTCGCGGAGCTTGATCAAGGCGGTCTTAGCGTCGAGTTTGTCGCCGTTCTCCCGCATAAAACTGATGCTGACCGTCTGATCGGGTGGCGTTGCTGCGATCTTCCCGATCAGGTCCTGAGCCGACTCGACCTGTTGTCCGTTAAACGCTGTGACAATATCGCCGACCTTCAATCCAGCGACGGCCGCCGGACTATCAGGATCGCGAACGTCCGTGATGATCGCCCCTTTCGCATCTTTTAGCCCGTAAACCTTGGCAAATTCCACTTTAACGGAATCGAGATATGCTCCAAGATAACCGCGGCGCACCTTGCCGTTCTTGATGATCTGATTGAGTACGCTTTCCGTCACCTTGGAAGGAAGGGCAAAACCGATCCCGTTGTAATCGCCGGTCGAGGTCGCGATCTGCGAATTAACGCCGATCACTTCCCCGTCGGTATTGACGAGCGGGCCGCCGGAGTTTCCGCGATTGATCGCCGCGTCCGTCTGGATGAATCGCTGAAAAGCGGATGCAAACGGCGTTTCACGTTGCTTCTGCGAAATGATGCCCGCCGTAACGGTTTTTGCAAGGCCAAAAGGCGAGCCCATCGCGAGGACCCAATCGCCCACTTCAGCCTTATCAGAATCGCCGAATTTAACGAACGGCAGATCCTTCGGAGCATCGATCTTCAGCACCGCGAGATCCGTTTGTTCGTCAGTCCCGACAACCTTTGCAGTGTATTCTTCACCGGAATCGAGCTTGACCGTTATCCGCGAGGCGTCTTCGACGACGTGAGCATTTGTGATGATATAGCCCGACTTTTCAACGATAAAACCGCTGCCAACCGCATGAACCGGTTTCTGCTGCATCTGACGACGCAGAAAATCCATCACGTCGTTCCCCTCCGTTCCACTGCCCTGCGGCGTCGCGGGCCGCGTCGAAACCTGCTGGGCCTTGCCCTTTGTGTCAATACTGACGACAGCGGGTTCAACTTTTTTCGTAATCTCCGAAAACGACTTTGTTAACCTGTCAGCCTGGGCAGAAACTTGCAAACTTAGGGCTGCGGTTAACGAGAAAACAAGAGCTATGATCGCTTTGTTATTAAAAAGGAGTGAGGATCGGGGTTTCAACATAATGCTCTCCTACTGAACGTCAAGACACCTCTGACTGTTGAAAATAGATTATAGCAATTTGCCGCGTGACCTGGGAAAGAATTTTGCACTGTTGACGAATCTTTACGGTCTTAGCAGTACTTTCAGTACACCTTTCTCCGCCGCCCGGGCCATCGCGGCAACGCCATTGTATAGTGGCAGTTCATCGCTGATCAGATCATCCACCCGAACCGCACCGCTCGCCAGCAGATCGATCGCGGGCTCAAACCGTCCGCAGCGTGAGCCGATGATCGTGATCTCATCGACAACAACTCGTGCGGCAGCCCAGGTCGGATTTCCGTGGAATGTTGACTTGAGCACGATCTTTCCGCGTGGCCGGACGAGATCCAGGGCCGTGGCGAAACCTGACTCGGAACCGCTCGCCTCGACAACTACGTCAAACCGGTTCGACAATTTTGCGACGTTCGCGGAGAGTTCCGTGGCAATGTCGCGGCCATTCCTTGACGCGTAAGCTAGTTTTTCTGAGTGTTTACCGATCAAGAGTAGATTCTTTGTTTTCAGTGCTAGCGAGAAAGCACATAGAAGCCCAAGTTTGCCGTCTCCAATTACAGCCGCCGTCGAAGCCTCATCGATCTCAACTTGCTCCGTAATTCCATGTGCCGCCGCTAGAGGTTCGGCGAAAACGGCCTGTTCGTCACTGACGCTGTCAGGTACCTCGATCAGATTTCGGCTCGGCAGTTGTAAATGCTCAGCGTGTGCACCGTCGCGGCCGACGATGCCGAGAACTGTTCGCTTCGGGCAATGGCGCGGATCGCCAACGCGGCAAAGATCGCACACTCCGCAGCCAGCGTTTATCTCACCGGTAACTCGTTTTCCAACCAGATGCGGAGCGTCATCCGCACTCTCGACGACGCCGACGAACTCATGCCCGATCGTTCCTTCGAAACCTGCGTATCCGCGAATGATCTCGATGTCTGTATTGCAGATGCCCGACCTGACAACGCGAACCAGAGCTTCGCCCGGACGATCGGGCCGCGAAATTTCGCCGAGCAAAAGCTTACCATCAACAAATCGAAGAGCCTTCATTGGTACCAATTATCCAAACCTTTTGTGCTAAACACCAGCATTGGCAAAGAAGTTTGCAAATCGGCGGCGCGGTAAGATACTCTGACGCTTTGAGAAAGGTTCTATTTATGCTCAGGATTTTTGTTTTGATCACGGTTCTCGCCATTATGGCCATGGGTTTTGCATGTGCTAAAGAAGCCGTCGGCACCGGCGGCGGAGCCACGCCGACCGAGGCTTACAAACAGCTCTATGCCGCTGTTAAGAGCAAAGACATCGAGGCCATCAAGCGAAATCTGACCAAAAAGACAGTAGAATTCGGAGCCTCAGCCGCTGCTCGTACCGGATCGACCCCTGAGAAAATGTACGAGAACGGCTTTACGGAATCGACGTTCGCGGTAACACTCCCGACCATCCGCGACGAGCGGATCAACGGAAACATGGGAGCGGTCGAGGTCTGGAGCGCAAAGAAAAGCACATGGGAAGACCTGCCCTTTATGTTGGAAGACGGCGTCTGGAAGCTCGCGGTTGGCGAACTGTTCGCGGGAGTTTTCAGATCTCCGGGTATTGGCCGCAACGAACGTGAGAAGGAAGCGGCAAATATCATGTCACCGCCAACATCGTCCGCCGTTAACGCTAATCGCATGACTCCAAAACTTGTCGAACCGCCGACCGCTCCAGCAGGCAAAAAATGATGAATAGCGAGGCAGTCACCGAAATATTCGCGACATATCGAAAATACGGCTGGGTTCCGCGTCGTTTGCTTCTGACGGCGAAGGCAAAAACCAACTTCGAAAACCCGGAGCCTAACGTGCCAGTTTTCGACGCGGACATCGACGCAGCGTGGTTCTCCAGGCCTCCGGCCGACGGCGAGATAGCCTGGGAGATCCGCTATTTGGGCAACACGCCATATGCGTTGCTTGAGAATCTGGATGAGACGTTGCCGGAATTTGAGGATCGATTGAAGAACGTTCAGATAAGGTTGAAAGCGTCAGTCGCGGCAACACGGAATTGACGTCCGCTCTGTTTTCTTTCGCTTGACAACGCCACTACCTGATAGCAAACTTACAATATTGAAAATGACGATCAACGAAATCGGTGGTAGGGTAGCGAGCGTCTGGGACGGCTTGCGTCCGGTCACGAGAAAAATGCTTGTCGGTGCCTTGCAATCTGCTGGCGTCGCGAACCCAAAACCCTCTAAGTTCTCCTACGATGCTCACGCCGATTGGGAAGTTAGCCGTTTACTGACCGCACTGGATGAACAATCCAAAACGACCGAAGTTAAAACCGACACTCATAAGCTTACTGAAATCAAGCAGTTAGCAGAAACTTGTGTTCGTGTCCTCGAAGCTCAATCGGCATCCGCCGAAGTTTTCATGCAGCTTGCCGAGCGTGCGATCAGGGATCGAGATTATGCCCGCCTCGACAAATTGGGCGACCACCTCGCTCACCGTTACTCGTCGAGCGAGATCGCCGAGATCGTTCGCCAAACAGATCTGCCGCAGATTCGTGCGATCGCGTACGAAACTCTGGCTATGATGCCCGTTCAAGCCCTTATCCCGCTTCTCGACGACCCGATCTATGCCGGGATCGCCGCAGTATCGCTCGAACAGAAGGCTTACGAATTTGAATCTGAAGAGGCTAGAGACGTTCTCGATCAGTTTGACGACGAAAACGGAATGTCAGAGCAGTAATAGAGAATCACTTTTGGGGATTTTTCTTTTCCCAATCTTTCCCGAAACCCCAGCGAAATGAACTTGGAAGGAATGGGACTCCGCCAATACGGACACCGAGCCACATTATCTTCGAGATAAATCGGTGGCCCTTTCTGTTTACGCACTCGACCAGTCTCTTATCCGCTGCACGCCGTTCTCTCCACGTGCCGCCGAAGAAGTAATCCTTGTCATGCTCGACGCAGCAGTCGCCGTAATCGCCGTCCGGGAACCAACTGCAATTGTCGCTAACGTAATTCTCCGGGAGCTTTCGGCGGTCGCCCTTATCGGCCAAAACCGCATTCACAGAAAAAGCAACTAAGATAAACGTTAATAAATGCTTCGGTTTACGCATAGGCGATGTTCATGAGGCCGAGAGGGCATCTTCACTCTCAGCCTTGAGCCGGTTCGGGTACATCGGAAATTTCGCCGTGATCTCCGCAACGCCGTTCTTTACACGAGTCTTTGCATCTTCCGACTCCGGTTCGTGAATTATCGCAGCGATCATCTCGCCGATCTGCTTCATTTCGGCTTCCTTCATGCCGCGAGTCGTCAAGGCCGGCGTGCCAAGGCGAATACCCGACGCAACGAACGGTTTTTGCGTATCGAACGGGATCGTATTCTTGTTCACCGTAATGTGAACTTCATCCAGAGCTTTCTCCGCGACCTTTCCTGTAATTCCCTTACCGTCCATAAAGACGTCTACGAGCATTAAATGGTTGTCTGTACCGCCGGAAACGATGCGTAAGCCGGCATTTGCGATGGTCTCGGCAAGCACCTTTGCGTTCGTGATGACCTGCTGTTGATACGATCTGAAATCACTCTGTAATGCCTCACCGAACGCAACAGCTTTCGCGGCAATGATATGCACCAGCGGTCCACCCTGAACTCCGGGAAACACGCTGCGATTAACGTCCGCCGCAAACTCCTCACGGCAAAGGATCAGCCCGCCACGCGGCCCACGCATTGTCTTGTGGGTCGTCGTCGTCACAAACTCGCAATGCGGCACCGGCGAAGGATGCAAACCGGTCGCCACCAAGCCCGCGATGTGAGCCATATCGGCCATTACTTTAGCCCCAACCGAACGAGCGATCTCGCCGATACGGGCAAAATCGATCGTTCGCGGATAGGCCGAGGCTCCGCAGATAAGTAATTTAGGCCGCGATTCCTCAGCCTTTCTCTGGAGTTCGTCGTAATCGATCTGCTCGGTGTCTTTGTTGACACCGTAATCAGCAACTTTGTAATTAATGCCGGAAAAATTAAGCGGATGGCCGTGGGTCAAATGCCCGCCATGCGACAAATTCATTCCAAGGATCGTATCACCGTGATTCAAAGCCGTCATCAGTACGGCCATATTTGCTTGCGCTCCGGAATGCGGCTGAACGTTAGCGTGCTCTGCTCCAAAGATCTCCTTCGCCCGGTCGATCGCGAGATTTTCAACCACGTCTGCGAACTCGCAACCGCCGTAATACCGCTTCGCGGGGTAGCCCTCGGCATATTTGTTGGTAAAAACCGTTCCCGCAGCCTGCAAAACGGCCTCTGAAACAAAGTTTTCCGAAGCGATCAGCTCCAATCCATCCGTCTGTCGCCGCACTTCCTTATCGATCGCCTGACTGACGACCGGGTCTGCTTCTGATATGTTCGCTGTGAAAAAGTTGTTCATTATTCTGTTATCTTCTCGATTCTCGGTCTTAGCCACTCGTCAATCTCATAGACCTCCCACTCATTGGCTTCTATCTTTAGGCACAGCTTGACGAGATCCTTGGTCGGGGAAACGATCTTTTGTCCATTCCGTTTCAAGAACAGACTCGTAATCAAGGTTGCGGTACGCTTATTTCCGCCAATCCATGGATGGCTTTTAATCAGGCCAAACAGAAGCGTGGCAGCTTGCCTAACAATATCTGCGTTCTCGTATTGTGCGGCGTACTTCGGTCTAGTTAGGGCGGAATCGACAAGTGCCCGATCGAAAACACCGAAACGCTCTTCTCCGACCCGCCGCATCAATAAAACATGGAACTTAACGGCTTCAGAAAGTGAAAGATAAATAATTTTCTCATTCACCCGAGGAAATCATCTCCTCGTTAAGATCAGGAAACTGTTCCAGAAAGCCTTCCACCTCACTCTTATCCGTATCGGAATATTCAATAATTTCTGAAGATAGTTTTCCGTCTTTTACGGTCAACGCGGCAATAGCTTGTTCAGGAAGTCCATGCGAACGAGCAAAATCCGTCGGAATTTCTATTAATAAACTGTCAAAATCCTTTCTGGTTGCCTTGTTAGACTTCTCTAAAACCTTGATCATTCCTAAAATCCTCAACTTGAGCTAAATTATACATTGGAACACCAAAATCCAAACTATAAGTTTTGCTCCGTCATCATCACCCTGAACGAGCTTTCATCCAAAATGGTGACGCCGAGGCCCTCTGCCCTGGTGAGTTTTGATCCTGCATCCTCGCCGGCCACAACGAAATCGGTCTTTTTGCTAACCGAAGAAGAAACTCGTCCGCCGCGCTCCTCGATCAGTTTCGCGGCTTGGTCGCGGGTGTAGTTTTCGAGTTTGCCGGTGAGCACGAATGTCTTGCCGACGAAGCGTTCGTCGAGCAGGGCGGTTGAGGATGCGTCGGTTTCAGTTTTTACGCCGGCGGCTTTTAGGCGTTCAACGAGGTCGATGTTTCGCGGGTCGCGGAACCATTCGTAGACGCTCTCGGCGACCGACAGGCCGATCTCGTGGATATCGTCCAGTTCCTGGACGCTCGCCTCGGCGAGACGGTCGATGCTGCGGAAATGGTTAGCGAGGATCCTTGCATAACGTTCGCCGACATGACGGATGTCGATGCCGTAAAGCAGACGCTGTAGGCCGCGTTCTTTGCTTTCAGTGATCTGGTCGATCAGATTCGTACCCGATTTTTCTGCCATGCGTTCGAGCGAAGCGATCTGGTCGACGGTCAGCGAATAAAGATCCGCAACGTCCTTGATAGAGCCGTTATCAACTAGCGTCTCGACTAACACTTCGCCCAAACCTTCAATATCCATCGCTTTACGCGAGGAAAAGTAGAGAATGCGAGCTTTAAGTTTCGCGGGGCAATCGGGATTCGTACAGCGGCGAACCGCTTCGCCCTCTGGCCGAATTGCTTCGAAACTACAAACCGGACAAGCGTGCGGGAACTCAAATTCAGTTTCGCTTCCATCACGTTTCGACGCAACGACTGACAGCACCTGCGGGATGATCTCGCCACTCTTTTCGATCATCACATAGTCGCCAATCTTGAGGTCGAGGCGTTTGATCTCGTCTTCGTTGTGGAGCGATGCACGAGCGACAGTCGTGCCGGCGAGTAGTGTCGGTTCGAGGTGAGCGACAGGTGTCAATGCTCCGGTTCGTCCAACCTGAATTCCGATCCCAAGCAACCTTGTCGTCGCCCGACGAGCAGGATATTTATAAGCGATCGCCCAACGCGGGGCTTTTGTGGTCGTTCCGAATTCATCCTGCAAAGCGGTCGAGTTCACCTTCACAACCACTCCGTCGATCTCATAATCGAGCGAATCGCGAACGGTTTCCATTTCCGAGATGAACGCCGCAAGTTCATCAAAATCTGCACACAACCGACGATGCGGATTTACGTTAAATCCATTCCGTTCGCACCACTTAAAATTCTCCCAGTGCGTCGCAAACATCTTCGAACTACCGGTAAACGCGTCGTACGGAAACATATCGAGCCGCCGGGAGGCGACGATCGCGGAATCGAGCATCCGCAGCGTCCCCGAAGCACAATTCCGAGCGTTTGCAAACTGCTTTTCACCCTGCATTTCCAGTTCAGCGTTGATCCTTGCGAACTGCGACCGCGACAAAAACACCTCACCGCGAACCTCCGCGTGTTCCGGTGCGTCAGCCTTCAATTTCAGCGGGATCGAACGGATCGTCTTAACATTCTGCGTCACCTCATCGCCCTGCTGGCCGTTGCCACGCGTCGCACCGGTGGCGATAATTCCATGCTCGTAATGCAGCGAAACGCTCAGTCCATCAATCTTCAGTTCCGCCACATACTCAAGCTTTCGCCCCTCGGCCAGCTTTTCGCAGCGCTCGGTAAACGCTCTTAATTCAGTTAGATCATACGAATTGTCGAGCGACATCAGAGCGATGGTGTGTTTGAAAGGTTTCAAACTCGTCGCTTTACCGCCGACACGCTGGGTTGGGCTGTCGGGTGTGATGAGGTCGGGATGTTCCGTCTCGAGGACTTTCAGACGTTCGAGGAGTTGGTCGAATTCAAAATCTGAAATTTCCGGCGCGTCGGACAGGTAGTAGAGTTCACTGTGGCGGTTGATTTCGGTACGGAGTGCTTCGATTTCCGTCCTTACCCGCCCTTCGTCCTGAGTAACTGAATTCATAACGATAAGACAAGACGGAGCCCTTTATTGACTTGGTCGATCTTACTTTCTGATAGATCACTTACGTGCTCAATCAATAGGGATCTATCAAGCGTCAAAAGCTGCGAAACATTGATCACGGAATCCTTACTTAAACCACTCTGTTGCGGAGACAGTAAAACGTTGCCTTTCGCTTTGGCAATTCCTATGTTGCTAGTAATTCCCGCCACGATGACAGTTTTGATCGAGCTATTAGTGAAATCATTATCCTGTACGACAAGCACTGGACGACGGTAGCCCGGACCGGATCCGACGGGCTCGGGCAAATCGGCCCACCAGATTTCCCCTCGGTTGATCACCATTCTTCCTCGGGTAACGACATTAGAGCCATTTTCAATAGAACCGGGTCAACGGACGAGTCCTCAACGGAATAGACAGCATTCAAGTTAGCGGTAATATCATTATTCTCCCGCTTCTCAAGATACTCCTCGGCAGCTTCGCAGAAAAGCTGACTACGCGATATCTTCCTTGCTTTCGAATAGCTATCTATCCTTTCAAACAAATTGTCTCGAACAGATATTGCTGTTTTCATATTTCTGAGTATAACCGGGGTATAACCACAAAATCAACCCAAAAACTCGGCGATCAACCTATGAAAATGATGCGTTCCCTGCTCTCGGGATGGCGAATATCGGCCGTGCGAATAGAATCGTGATCTGATTCCTTTCTGCACACTTTCGACGACGGCTTCGTCTTCCATTTCAACACCGTGAAGATTGGCTCCCGCTCCTTTGTCAATCAGCGATTCGTCGCGAACGTAGGTATAAAATTCAACCACGGTTTTCGACGGCGAGACTGGACGAACGACGTTCACAGACACGCCCCACGGATAATAGTTCAGCATCAAATTCGGGAAGATGAACAAATATCTCGCGGCAACCGCGCCCGCGTCGTCACAGCCCGTCTGCAAACTCGAATATCGAAACGTGTCGGTCGCGTACGTTCCATAATCGACGATCGCGTTCAAGGCCTGGTGAACGTACGGAATATGGAAGCCTTCGAGATAATTTTCACAGTACAAGGCCCAGTGAGCATTGATCTCATAATCACGCTTTGAAGTTAGTTTTATGCCAGCAGTTTCAAAATTCTCAAACGATGAAAAAGCGTCATCGACAAATACGTCGAAAGGATCAACGGGGTCGACCGACGCGAACATGAATCCATCCTTTTCCGCAGAAGCATGCTGTTTCAGATCGTCGCTATCACACGGGAAATTCTCTACTCCCTCGAATTCCGGCATCGACAGGAATTTGCCATCGAGCGAGAATCGTCGTCCATGATAGCCGCAACGGATCAGATTTGCCTCGCAAGGATCTCCGACAAGTATCTTGCCGCGATGCGTGCAGACGTTTGAGAGACACGAAACAGCTTCGTCGTTCTTAACGAGCAGTACCGGCTCGTCTAGAAATCCCGGCAGAATCGTCACCGGCCGCAAGCCGGAAAACTCATCTTTATGACCGAGAAAATGCCATGCCTTCGAAAAAATACTCTCTTTCGACAGCTCGAAATATCGCTCGTCCGTATAAAATTCGGAGGAAAGCGTTCTCGCTTTTTTGATATCCGGATCAACCTCAAAAATTGACATCGCTAATCTTTATAGAGCAAATATGCCGGCCGCCCGGCGTCGCGTCGGAAAGCCCGGCCCGCCAAACCGTTGGCAAAGGCAGCCTGAAATTCGCCGCGAATGCGTAGCTGCTCGGCAAGTGCAGCCGCCGGATCCGCTTCGACCAGGCCTGCCCAATCGTTCATTATCACAACCTCGGCGTCAGGATTCCGGTTCTCGGTAAACTTTTCGCCCGCCGCTAGAGCCACGACTTTTGGGCTTTCGAG
This sequence comes from Pyrinomonadaceae bacterium, assembly GCA_040080065.1. GTDB lineage: Bacteria > Acidobacteriota > Blastocatellia > Pyrinomonadales > Pyrinomonadaceae > OLB17. Next base: position 91,032 of record JBEBJB010000013.1, on the reverse strand, counting down.
ATGCCATTCGGCGATCAGACGATCGCTCGCGAGGCCTATTTTCGCGTCCGGCACGGTCGTGTAATCGACGCCGTAAAAATTTTGCTCATATTCGGCGACGATGGCTCCAAGTTTTTCGAGATTGAAATACGCATTGCGAGCCTTGACCGGTTCAAAGGTCCATTTGATGTATTTCACGCCCTCGGATACGGCTCTCGAGCGTTGTGCCCATTTGAGTTTCGCCCCGATGCCGTGGCTCTGATATTCGGCCCGAACGCCGGTCATGTGCGAGTAAAACGCATGTTCGCCGCGTACAAACGCCGGAACGCTCAGCACAAAACCCGCAAGCCTTTCGCCGTCGTACGCCCCCAGCGTGAAGCCGCCTGCATTTTTTGTGACGATAAAATGCCTGACAGGCGAAAGCTCGACCTCTGGCAATAGGAACACGTCTCGCTGCAATTGAACGCACTCGGCAAGCTGATCGAGCGTCGCACACTCGCGTATTTCTATCTCGTTTTCCATCAATTTCTCGTATTGCTTTTTTAATATCGTATCAGAAGTAATTATTAAACGCTAAAAATGTCTTAACTTTTAGGCCGTGCATTTGTTATCATCATGCTTGGTGAATTTCTCGCCCTTCCCGCGCGTCCTTGCGTGATCAAACATGACTCCGCAATCCGAACTCGAAATCAAGAGTACTTTTCTTAAGCATCCTTTCGCCGAACTTCTCGTTGAGATAGCACAGGCCGGGCTGCATGGCTCGCTGCGCGTCGCGAAAAATGAAACCAAGTGCGTTGTATATTTCAAGGCAGGACAAGTCGTTTTCGCGGTTTCAAACGCCAGATCGACGCGACTTTTTGATGTATTGCTTCGAAAGGGCAAACTAAAAAAGGACGATCTCGTTCAGATACCGAATTTTTCGAACGATTTCGAATTCACTAAATTTCTGGTCGAAAAGAATACCCTGGCAAAAGCTGAGTGCGACCTGCTTTTCATCGATCAGATACGGGGCATAGTGCTCGATATGATGACATGGTCAGACGGTGAATGGTGCTTCAGTCCACTCGCACGGATACGAGAGGGTTTGTCTTTTGAGATCGATATGGCAGCCCACTTGATGAAATACAGTCGAAGCCTGTCAAAGGATGTGATCCGGAACCGGTTTCGGACGCTGGACGAAACGTTTCGCCGGACGACGGCGTCCGAAATGAACTGGGACCTCACGCCCGAAGAGGGTTTCGTCCTCTCGCGGGCCCAGGAAGGACAGCTTTCTGCGTCCGATTTGATCAGCGTTTCCGCTATGCCCGAGGCTGGCGTGCTCCATACGCTCTACACGCTGTGGCTCGGTGGCCTGCTAATTCGTGACAATTGGAACCCGGCTTTTTCGCGTGAATTCGTGAGCGCGATGAACTCAGCGAAGTTTGATCTTAAAGCTGAAACAAAGCCGACTCCGGCTACAAAGCCCGAGCCGGTGATCGCAGAACCCGAGGTTCCGCAGCCCGCCGAAGCGATCGAGGAATTATCACCGAATCAGCCCGATGGCGTTATCGCGCTTGAAGATTATCTTATTCGGGTCGAAAACGCTGCAACCCATTACGACGTTCTCGGCGTGGACGCCAAAGCTGAGGCGAGCGAGTTAAAACGCGCATATTTCCACCTTGCTAAAAATTTTCACCCTGATCGATACCATTCGGAGGGCGGATCGCAGCTAAAGCGTATCCAGAGCGCTTTTACCGAACTTGCTCAGGCCCACGAAACGCTCAAGAACGCCGAGTCGAGAGAGATATACGATTACCGTATGCGCAAGGAACTCGCCGAACGCGAGAAACGAGAGGCGTCAGGACAAACCGGTACCGACGACCGCCAAACCGAACAGGCGGCGGAGAATTTCGACCGCGGTCTGAGCCTGCTCATCGACAACGACGATGCCGAAGCGGCGGTTCCGTACTTTGCCCGCGCAGCTCACTTCGCACCCAAGAATGCTCGCTATAGGGCCTACTATGGCCGTGCATTGGCTTCCGATGAAAAGCATCGGCACAAGGCCGAAGGTGAATTGCAGGCCGCCCTCAAGATCGACCCGAACAACCCGACTTACAGGATCATGCTCGCCGAGTTCTTTATTCAGTTCAACCTGATGAAGCGTGCCGAAGGCGAACTTAATCGCCTGCTCGCGGTCTTCCCAAGCAACCGCGAGGCCCGCGAACTGCTCGATAGTATCAAGGTTAACAGCTAACCAAATACCAAAACCGAATCCGCACTTGAAAGTTTTTCCTAAATCAGGCGAAACTAGAAGCGTGGAAAGCATTCTCGCAGACAGCAAAGAAAAAGAAGGCGACCTTATAAGATTGTCGGCAAGCGTCGATAGTTTTGAGGGCTATCACAGCCCGCACGGCCAGCGGATAGCGGCGATCGCGGATGTAATGGCGACAGCCTTTAACCTAGCGTCGCGAGATCGCTTTTTTCTGCAGCAGGCGGCACTCATCCATGACATCGGCGAAATGTCGATGGGCCGCGAATACATCCGAGTTCCGCGAGCCTTATCAGAAAGCGAACGCTTCGATCTGCAGCGGCATCCGGTGATCGGCGAACAAGAAGCGTCGAAGCTTGGCCTTTCACGCGGCATTCAGCTAATTATCCGCTGGCATCACGAATGGTGGAACGGCAGCGGCTACCCTGACGGCCTCGAAGGCGAACAGATCCCGCTCGCGGCCCGCATTCTGCGAGTTTCCGACACTTACGCGGCCATGACCGCGGCCCGGCCGTTCAGAGCAGCAAAAACTGCGGAGGAAGCTAAAAAATATCTCGTCGAGTGGTCCGCCATCGAATTTGACCCGACTGTCGTCAAGGCATTCCTCGCCGCCGCCCAAAAAGCCCAAACCAAACCGCAGCCTGTGCTTCAGGCTCAGACGGTTTAACGATCTCTATGCACGGCCAAACAAAAATTTCACCAAAAAGCTGGCTCGCGTTCGATCTGAACGTCCTGCGCCGTCTGACCTTTACGTCCGCAGCTTTGCCGTTCACCGAGCAAACCTCGCTCGGGGCGTATTTAAAGCGCTGGAACGTTCGAGTTGCGTCTAACGATCCGCTCCGGTCGGCCTATACGCGTTCGCTCGCTTACATCGCCAACAGCGGGGACAGTCTTTCACCAGCCGAAGTGGACCTTGTGCTCGAAGACGCCTATGTTCCCGGCTACCGCCTTAATAATCCTGCTCTGACAAATTGGTTCAGCGAGACGGATGCGTGGTGGTTCGACAATGTAAAAAGGAACATCGATAACCTGCAAACACCGATGTCGCGGGCGATCGCCTCAAGCGTTGCGCTCGCGACCGGCGATTACGTACTGTCATTCAACACCGAGACTCGCGAATTGCGACAACCGCTGTCTAACGTCTTTCGACGACTACTGTCGATACAGCCCGCTCCGTTCAATAACAGCCAAAACAACACCAGCGACAATAAGATCGCCGATGATTTCATCGCGGAAACTCCTTCGGATCTGATGTTCCTGCGGCTGCCTCATCCGCACGCACAGGCGGAACGCACACATCTCGGCCGTGCCGCGTGGCGCGAAGAATGGCTTCGCGGCGGCAGCGATTTCTGGATCGATCACGAATCCAGCCTCCACGGCAAACTCGGGGCCGCGACCGAAACAAAATCGCAATACCTGCACCTGCTCGAAGAAACGCTACGCCGTGCCTCGCACAACAAAAAATGGGCCATCGCCCATGTCGAAGACGGCTTCATCCAAACCCAGGATATCGCCGACACCGTCTCAAAAATACGCCGCGTCGACACCGTTTATACAAAGGATTTTTCTGAGTTAACGGGAACAAAGGCTGTGATAATTACTGCCTAATGCAAAAGCCCGCGCGTAAGCAAGGGCGAATCACCCATCTACTAACGATTGACAACCCTAACGCTTCGCGTTAGCATCACTAGATGGCGATTCGCTCGTTTCGATGTTCGGATACACAGAATCTATTCAACGGACACCGCGTTAGACGTTTCGTTAATATAGAGTCGGTCGCGATGCGAAAGCTCGCAATGCTGAATCGTGCTGGAACCCTCGATGACATGCGAGTTCCACCCGGTAATCGACTTGAAGCGTTAAAAGGCGATCGCGTAGGACAATATAGTATTCGCGTAAACGATCAGTTTCGGGTCTGTTTTGTATGGACGGCCCAAGGCCCAAGCGAAGTCGAGGTCGTAGATTATCATTAACGGAGATCTATTTATGCGCAAAGTTCCATATCCACATCCTGGTGAAATTCTACTCGAAGAATTTCTAAAGCCGATGGGAATCACTCAATACCGTTTGGCGAAGGAGATAGGCGTTTCACAAAGGCGAATCGGCGAGATCGTGACAGGCGTTCGCTCCGTAACTGCTGATACAGGACTGCGTCTATCGCGATTTTTTGGTATGTCTGAGGATTTTTGGCTTGGCCTTCAAATGGATTTTGATGCCGCTAAGGCAAAGGATTCGCTTGCCGAAACGTTGGCGAAGATAAAACCTTGGACTCTTGATAAAGTTGTCACGAATTAAGATCTTCGACTTCAAGTCGCTATAGAATCTGGTTCCGCCTTTTTCTCCCGCAAAAACCAAACAATCCCTGCAAGCGCGGACAAGACTCCTGAAATGATCGTCAGTGTCTGCGGCGTAATGTAGTACATCATTCCGCTAGCAACATAGCTCGAGAGGCCGAACATCGTCAACTCGGCTCCGCGATCGAGCGTCGAGATACGACCGCGGATGTAATCGGGCAGGCTGCGTTGGAACATCGTTTCCTGGACTGCATACTCCACACCGACGATCGCTCGCGAAACAAACACGATCACGCTGAACAACCACAAGGTTGGCATAAAAGCCGCCAGCGAAAACAACACGCCGTGGACGATCAGCGTCCAGCCGATGAACCCGTGATTGCGGCCCTTTTTATCCAGATACATCGACGTTCGGCGGGCGATGAGCATCCCGAGCGTTAGCCCAAACCCGGTCGCCGTCCACAGCATCGCCACCGCCACATCCGGATTCCAGCCCTCGGTTCCCGCAAAATAAACGCCACCGATGCGCTCAAAAATAACATTGATTGATCCGCCACCCGTCGCCCAGATGACGTTCATGATAAGGATCGTCAGGGCGAAATGATTCTTGACGGTATAGCTCAGCCCCTCACGGAGTTCGGTCATGAACGAAGGCCTTTCTTCGCTCCCCTCCTTACGCGGTTGCGGGCCTACCGCAACACTGGCCGCCTCTGCGGCCGGAACGAGGGGGGTCGGCTGCTCTGAGCCGACGTGGTGGTTCTCTTCCGCCCCGGATTGAGCACGCCGCCCAAACTTCCGCATCCTCGCACCGGTTTCCCCATCCCGCGTGGCTTCCTCCGGAATGAGCCAAACCGTGTATGCCGAGATCAAAAACGAAACCGCGTTGATTATGAATGCCGCTTTGTAACCAAAAGCCGCCGCCGCCCAACCACCCAACGCCGACCCGATCGCCATCAGCAGAAACCGCGTCGAAAACAGCAGAGCGGTTCCCGCAAGCAAGCCTTCCTTACCCGTCAGATTCGGAGCCGCCGCGTTCTTAGCCCCGTCAAAAAACGCGCCGAAAAAGTGAAGCAGAACCGTCGCAAGATAGGCGATCCACAGCTCGCCGGGTTCATTTACAAGCAAAAACGACAGTGCGATCGCAAACCGGAAAATGTCCGTCCAGATCATCACCTGCCGCCGTGAAAATCTATCAACAAACGTCCCCGCGATCGGCGAGGTCAACGCAAACGGTATCAACCTCGCCACAAAAAACAACCCCGCCGCCGTCGGCGAAGCATCCGAAACCACGCGCACCAGTCCCAACCCGGCAATAAAATTGAACCAGTTCCCAAGCTCCGAAATAAATTGCCCAGCCAGCAGATTACGAAAATTCCGATTTCCGCGAATAAGTTCACCGTATGTCAGCGAATGCATCTAGATAGGATAAACGGTCAGCGACATTTTGTCAGAACCATCTCTAGCTAGCGGGGCTCCTGCCTTGGTCCTTCATTTGGCCTCGCTAACTGCGGGGCTTTTCCTGTTAAAAAGTGAAGCGGCATCGCTGGGCGGTGATTCCAGCTCGTAAAAAGTAAATGTTGTCCTCAATGTCGCCGTTCGCGGAGCGGCGATCTCTATACTCGAGCCGACCGTTTTGCGTTGACAAAGATCAACTGGTCGAAAACATCCTCGACATTGAGGCCGAAAGAAAAATGGTGTTTTTATGGAAAGCGGTCCATTGTCGTTAAAATTGTCCGATCCTGCATCAAAATCCTGACAAAAGTACTGCGTCACGATTCTGCCTGCCTATTGACAATGCCAGTTGTCGTCCGTCCTTTGACCAGGCAAAGTTGAAAATTTTTCCATTTTTTGCGGTAAAAATAGTAATCGGTGGGCTACCATCGAAACGCTGCCGGACGATCTGAGTCGTCTTCGACGGGGCTGAGACGTATTCGATGGAGCGGCTGTCGGGCGAAAAGCGGCGTATCGGCGGTACATCGGAGATGCGAAAATGTTTTATGTCTTCACGGTTGTCGACAGAGACAATAGCCATCTCGACACCGGACGTTTCTGTATTCTCCGGTCGGTCGATAACGCGAGGAAATGTCAGGTACCTGTTGTCAGGCGAGAGTTCGAGGTAGGGGCCCGGCTGAAAATCGGGATTATCGAAAAATACTTCCTCTTTTTGTTCCGCGAAATCATAACGAAGGATCCGACCGCCTTCCTTTGTACGTTGCACATAATAAAGATAGCGCGAGTCGCTGGTGACGCGAGGCGATTGCCGCTGACCGGCGTCGCCCGAGGATATTTGTTTTACGTCCCTCCCGTCGGCGTTCATCTGGAAGATATGCGACACGCCATTCTTGTTCATCGCGAACCAGATGTATTTTCCATCTGAAACCGGGACGCGGTAGGCATTTTGTGGTTCGTTTGTTATCTGTACACGGGAGTTCGTGTTGAGATCAAAGACTGTGAGGTTATCGGCGAGGTTCTGTTCCGTCTGGCTTGAAAACATGATCCGCCGGTCATCGATCCAGTGAAGGCCATTCTGGCCGAAGCTATTCTGGCCGCCGAAAGTGAGCTGTTTCGAATCGTTCAGATCGCCAGCCGGAGCTACAAAAATATCGGCTGTCTCGTCAGCACGGATCGAAATGACCTTTTTTCCGTCGGCTGAGATTGAAATGTTGCCGTAATTTGAAAGGCCGTTCGTGAGTTGTTCGATCTGGCCGTCGGAGAAATAGACCTTCCAGACGTGGAAAAACCGGGTTCCCTCTGAGGCGGAAAGGAGAAACGAATCGCCGTCAGGCAGCCAGGCGGCCTGTCCGAACCGTTTTAGTTTTTCGAGTTTGACCTCTTTCTTTTCATTTCGGCTCAAATCGTACGCGAAAAGCTGACCCGTGCCGTTGGGCGAATTCACCGAAAACAAGATCATTGAGCCATCGGGCGACCAGGCGGGCGAGCAGACCATGCAGGGACTTTGAGGCTGGTCGGTCGCGGGAATTTCGCGATCCTCGCCGGTCGCCAGATCGCGAACGTGCATACTAAATCTTCCTACCGGCGGAACATTTAGAAAATACGCGATCTTTTTGCCATCCGGCGAGATGCTGAACGAACCCCAGGAACGTTCGATCACGCGCTCAGGCGGGCCGCCGAGTTTTGAGATCTTGTAAACGGCTGATTGGGTCGATAACACACTATTGTCGCGAAAATAGATTGAATTACCATCAGGAGCAAACCGTAACGCTCCGATCGACTGAAAACCCGCGGTATCAAGCTTTATCTCTTTTCCAGTCTCAATATCTTTAAGAAACACTCCTGCATCGCTGACAAAAGCGAATACGCCGCCATCCGACGAAATTGCCGCGGTGGAGAGATCACCGGAATCTGTAACCCGCGTAAATTTTACGCTTTCGACGGGTTTTCGAAGCAGAGCTACGACAGATGGCCTTACAAACTGCCATCCAGCCACCAAAACGACCATTGCCAGGATCACAACACTGGCAACCAGATATTTCTTTTGATGTTTTGGCGGTAGATCGACCTCGGAGGCTTGTTGGATCTTGCTGCCAAACGCTGGTGGGTCGCTGATCTGATCGCTTTGCGCATAGCGATCGACGACATTTACCGGCACCGAGATGCGATAGCCGAGGCGCGGCTTGTTTTCGATCAGCGACTCGCCATCGGCGTTTTTCCCAAGGATCTTTCTCAGGACGTAGACGTTTTGAGTGAGTACGCCCTCCTCAACGAAGGTATCTTTCCAAACCGTTTCAAATATTTCGTCCTTTTCCAGGTAGCGATCGTTGGTCGATAGCAAAAGTGCGAGCAGCTCAGTTACCTTTGGTGAAAGCGGTATCCGCGTGCCGTTTCGCGAAAACTTTCCGTTCTGGCCGTCAAAACGGAACTCCCCAAATTCGTATAACTTGTTGATTTCACTGCTCATAAACGTCTTGAGAATTTTCTTGAGTATTTTTGAGCGCTTTCTTGAGGACAAATCATATAAATCGCATTATCCTGCCAGCCATTCAAGCAATTGTTCGAAATATCGAGTGAATCTTGATTTTACAACAAAAAAGAAAGGAGAAAAAAATAATTATGAAACGCAGAATAACGCTATCGGTCGCCCTCTTGTTGACTGTTGCTTTTGTATCGCTCATGAGTTCCGACCAGATGGCCAACGCGGCACCGCCAAGGTTATTTGTAACCAACACCGGTGCCATTACAGTGGGTCCGAATCAATCCCTTCGCGTCACGGTTACCAATGGACCGGATACCTCAATGGTTCAATTTAGACAGTTGGAATACAACCCAGTCGGAACTTGTGACGGCGGCGTGTGCAAGCACATGATTTGGATGCAAAACACATCGCCCATGACATCTTTGGCCCCGGGCGAGATGGCCTCGATCAACTTCATCGGTGACACCGCAACTCACGAAGTGGGTCACATCATTACATCAAACAGTCAAAATATGAAGGTGAACGCCATGATCGTAAACACCGAGACGGGGCAAGTTGAATCAATAATTGCTGTTCTTATTGGCCTTTGAGAATCGGCCTGAGAAAACGAGGAAGTTATGAAGAATCTAAAATATTAATTTCGTCGGGATCAAGATATAAAACCATAGCAAGCGCATTGGCGCAGCTGCAACAATGATGAAAGTAAAAGACAAAAAGGTAAATGTAAAAAGTCATACAAAAACGCTAAGCCTGATTACCTTAGCAATTACCTTGGGATCGTTTGGTTGCGCCAATAAACCGATTGCGGTCGAGATCAAGGACGTTTGCTCGCAGCCAATCGGAACGAATGTTGCCATTCAGGGTTATTTTTCGCTGCCAAAATCGCTCGAAGTCACAAAATACACTCGCGGCGGCCAGGGAGCCGGGATCAGCTACAAACTCATCTTAATGACAAAGCAGGATGCGAGCGGCGATGCCGTCTTTGTAAACATTTCGGGAACCAGCGTCACCGATCCGAACAGGATCAAAGTGCTTCCCGACGACTACAGCTGGAAGGATCTAACGGCGTTCACCGATGACAACAGGACGATCGTCGCGGGCGAACTGGCGAGACTCACCGGGCCGACCGAGGCGGACGAAAAGGACCGCTGCAAGGTTAATGTTCACAAGATCGAAAAACCGTAGGGCCACTCGAATATCGGGGCGTTAAATCGCCTTTTGCGAAGGAGAAATATATGAAAGTAACAAAATTTTTGGCTATTTTGATGTTTAGCATCGTTCTTAGTGCGGGCGTTTTCGCACAGACGACGGAGTTTTCCTATCAAGGAAATCTTACGAATACCGGTTCACCCGCGAACGGGCAGTTCGATTTTGAATTTGTGCTTTTCGAATCGCAGCTTGGCGGGCCGCAGGTTGGATCGACCCTGAACCGGACGGGCATAACCGCGACGAACGGCATTTTCTCTGTGAATCTTGATTTCGGTGCGAATTTTCCGGGTGCGGAGCGGTGGCTGGAGATCCGTGTCAGAACAAGCGGCGGCGGTGCTTTCACGACGCTGGCTCCTCGTCAGCGGGTATCGAGTTCGCCGTATTCGGTCAAGAGCCTTGCCGCCGACACGGCCTCGACCGCGACTAATGCAACCAATGCAACAAACGCGACCAATGCAACGACCGCTACGAACTTCACTGGTGGACTCGCCGGCGACGTGACCGGAACGCAGGGGGCGACGACGGTCGCGCGGCTACAGAGCCGTAATGTCGCGAATACCGCGCCGTTAAACGGACAGGTACTCAAATACAACAGCACGAACAGCCGTTGGGAACCGGACACCGACAACGTCAGCGGCACAGGCGGCAACGGTACGATCACCGGCGTCACGCCCGGCACGGGCCTGACTGGGGGCGGCGCGACTGGGAACGTTACTTTGGGCATCGCGAATGGCGGCGTCGACACGCCACAACTGGCAAATGGCAGCGTGACAGACGCCAAGATCACCAGCGTCAGTGGCAGCAAGATAACCGGAGCAGTTGCCAATGCAACAAATGCGGTCAATGCGACAACCGCGAATAGTGCAGCCACGGCGACGACGGCTATAAACGCAACGAACGCAGTCAATGCAACAAACGCAACGAATGCCATCAATGCAACCAATGCGACAAACGCGGTCAATTTCACGGGGCCACTCGCCGGTGATGTGACCGGCAATCAGGGGACAACTACGGTGTCAAGGCTACGAAACGTTGCTTTGCCCGCTCCGGTTGTTGCGGATAATGGCAAGGTTTTGAAGTACAAAAACAATGGCGTTGACCCGATAACATACGAATGGGCAACGGACATCACCGGCGGCGGCGGCGGCGGCGGTGTGACCAGCGTGACCGCAAGCGGCCCGTTGGCGAGCAACGGCGGCACAACGCCAAACATTTCTCTGAGCGGCATCGTATCCGCTGCAAACGGCGGCACCGGTGTTGGCAGCTCGGGTTCGTCGGGCAACTTACTTCGCAGCAACGGAACGGTCTGGGTCAGTTCGCCGCTACAGCCCTCCGATATTCCAACCGGCAGCGGAAGTTACATCCAGAACTCGTCAACTCAACAGGCAACATCCAACTTCAACGTCAGCGGCAACGGCACGGCGAATATTTTCAACGCGGCCACGCAATACAACATTGGCAGCAGCCGTGTTTTGAGCGTGGCGGGAACGGAAAATGTCTTTGCCGGAGTCGGAGCGGGCACCAACAACACGACAGGCAGTCTCAACTCCTTTTTCGGGCGCAACGCCGGATTATTCAACACAACCGGCAGTTCTAACTCGGTTTTTGGAGCTTCCGCGGGAATAGCCAACACAACAGGTTCTGACAATTCGTTCTTCGGGCAACAAGCAGGATTTTCTAATACGACAGGCATTTCCAATTCGTTTTTCGGAGTCGATGCAGGTCTCTTTAATACAGTAGGTACTGAGAATTCATTTTTCGGGCGATCCGCCGGGGACTCTAACACCAGTGGTGCTCGCAACGCGTTCTTCGGACGATCCGCTGGCGAAGGTAATACGACGGGAATCCAAAATTCGTTTTTCGGGCGTTTTTCCGGCTCGAGTACAACGACCGGTACTTCCAACACATTTTTAGGGAGTGCTGCCGGCGCAAGCAACACAACTGGTAGCCACAACACTATCATCGGCGAGGATGCTGATGTGGGCGCAGCGAATTTAACAAATGCCACCGCGATCGGTTCGGGGTCCCTCGTCTCAACCAGCAATACGGTGGTGCTTGGTACAGCCGCCGAAACGGTACAGATTCCTGGCAATCTCAATGTTACTGGTACTTTTACCGGCAACATCAACGGCGCTGGTATTACGAATCTAAATGCAAGCAACATCGCCACCGGAACGCTGAACAATGCTCGGCTCGGAGTCGTTCCAGTCACAAATGGCGGAACCGGCTCGGCGACGCAGAATTTTGTCGATCTGACGACGACGCAAACCATTGCGGGCAATAAGACCTTTTCGGATACGCTGTCGGGGAACGTTGTAAATGCAACAACGCAATACAACATTGGCGTCAACCGTATTTTGAGTAACCCGGGTCTGGACAATCTGTTTGCCGGAGTAGGCGCAGGCTCTGCAAACACGACTGGCCTCTTCACCGCTTTTTTCGGGCATTCTGCCGGATTAAGCAACACGACGGGCTTTTTTAACTCCTTTTTCGGGCATTCTTCCGGACGAGCCAACACCTTCGGCACTGGTAACTCATTTTTTGGGCGTTCTGCTGGATTTGCTAACACAGTTGGATCTGCCAATTCGTTCTTCGGGAATGAAGCAGGTCAAACCAATACTACCGGAGGTGGCAACACGGCCATTGGCAATTTAGCAGATGTCGGTGCCTCGAATCTAAGCAATGCGACCGCAATTGGTGCCAATGCATATGTAACCCAGAACGATTCGGTTGTGATAGGCAGCATAAACGGTACTAATGGTGCGACGGCGACGACGAGCGTTGGGATAAATACAACTGCCCCGAAAACCCGTCTTCATATCGTCGGAAATCTGTTTATCGAAAACAACCCAAACAGCCTGATTATCCAGTCACCGAACAACAGCTGCTTTAAGATCACCGTTACGAACGCCGGGGCCCTGTCGGCAACAGGTATTGCATGCCCGTAAGATCGATTGATAGGCTTTTAATCGAGATATTACTGCTGAAAAAACAAAATGTGAAAACAAACGGCAAACGGCAGCGTTTAGCCAGACGGTGACGTTGTCCACGTTTCGAACCGGTTTCGCTGTTCTCGTGATCTCCATTTTCGTGCCTCCTAAAAGGTGAATGTTGTCCTCAATGTCGCTGTTCGCGGAGCGGCGATCTCGATGCTCGAGCCGACCGAGGCGTTGACGAAGATCAACTGGTCAAAAAGATTCTCGACATTGAGCCCGAGATCGAGAAAGCGGTTCACGCGATAAAAAAGCGCTGTATCGACCCGCGTAAATGACGGCAGCACAAGCGGATCCGGCGATGCGAACGTCCGTCCACCGTTGCTGCCGATTCGTTTGCCCTGCCAGATAACCCCGATCCCTGCACTAAAGCCTTTCAGATAACCTTCGCGGCGGTCGTAGCGGGTGTACAGGTTGTATGAAAATCGTGGCGTTTTCTCAGCCCACGAATTCGGTATCGGTGACGAAGGTACCGTCACGCCCGAAGGAAGCCCGAGGTAAAGTGCAGATGTATATGCAACGCCGGCCTTAATGTTCAGATCGTGACGGATCTGGAAATCGCCCGTAAACTCAGCCCCACGTGACCTCCGCGTTCCGGATGGGATGTAGTAACGATTATTATTTGAATTCAGAACTCCGATATCTGATTGAACCAAAGCGTTCTCGAGCTGGTTCTGAAAGATCGCGAGCGTTAGCCCCACGCGGCGATTCAGGAGATCGTATTTCGCCCCAACCTCATAGCTTTTGCCAATCGTCGGGTCAAAAGTACCGATCTGCCCCACGGCATTCTCGAGATTGGGGTCGACCGGGTTGTAGTTCGTCGAGTAGCTGCCATAGATCGCAAGCTTCGGGCTTGCGTTGAAAACTATCGATGCATTTGGGATAAATCCGCTTTTGCGGGTCGCTCCGGTTGCGGGTTTTTGCTGCCCGTAATTTACTCCGACGGCAAAATTCAGCTTTCCGCCCGCGACCGATGTTCGATTTTGCACAAACGTATTCCAGATAATATCGCGGCCCCGCGCTCCGTATGTGAGCGATAGGTAATTGTCTACAAGCGGCGAAGCCGCGATGCCGGTGTAGATATTTATCGGCGATTGTGCCGCCGGAAGACCTCCAAGAGCCGCCGTCGTGCGCGAATCAAGAATGCGTGAATAGAATCCAACCTGAGTCGTATTACGCCACCGCGGTGTCGAGATCCACTCGTAACTCGCATCGCCATTGAAGTTATTCAGACGCCTTTCAGTAATAGTTTTCGCCTGAACACGTGAAACCGTGAAAAGCGTTCGAAGCTGTGTGATCTGTGCCGCCGTGCTAGCCTGCGGAGTGAACGAATTGATGTCGGTATCGAAAGAAACATTCCTGTAGGCTGCATTAACGCGTAGTTTATCCGAAGGCACTCCACGAAAATCCAGACCGTACCAACCTGTCTTCTCGATCCGCCGTCCGCCGAAAAGATTAACGTCCAGCGGCGAAAGGTCGCTTGTGACGATCTCGGCACCGACCGGATCTGATTCGGGCGTTAAACTCGCCGAAAGCGATGACGATGGCGATGCCACAATGCCGCCGCCAAATGGCCGGAAATACTGTGTGTACTGAGCACTCGGCGTCAGGACATAACGCCCATCCCGATCGAGCTTAAAAAGCAGGGAACCATTCACATATCGATTCTTATCGCGTGTGTTGGCGGTGAAATAGTTCATATTCTCGACGGTCGCGAGCCCGCGGTAGAGAATGCGTCCGCTCTTTGTTAACGACCCGGTCGAGTCGAGATCGATGCCAAGCATCGGACGTTCGCCTAGCGAAACGCCATTGCCGCTGTGTCCGCCGCTGCGAATGTCGAGCCGCGTGAAATATTTCTCTTGCGGCCGTTTGGAAATAAGATTTATCAGCCCGCCGGGATTCGCCGTTTGCCCGTACAAAAGGCTCGCCGGCCCACGAAGCACGACCGCTTCTTCGATCCCGAACATGCTCGCACCAAAGCCGCCGCTGCCCACATTGATCCCGACAAATCCGTCGAGCCGAGTGTCGTCCGGGCCCATTCGATAGCCCCTGGAATAGAAATGATAGCTGCCGTTGCGGTAGCTGTTCTGCGTGGTGCCGGGAACGTAATTGAGCACATCCGATACCTGGCGAAGGTTCTGTTCGCGAAGCCGCGTTTCGCCGATCACCGAAAGGCTGCGCGGCGTGTTATGGACCGATTCGCCGGATTTCAACGTGCTGTCGACCGCTGCTTCCGCGCTGTCCATCACCACAGTGACCGCCTCAGAGAAAGTTCCGGCAGCAAGGGTCGTATCGGCGTTTCCCGACGAAGAATCCAGCGTGATCGCCCGGTTAACGTCAGCAAAACCGTCTTTCACGACCGTCAATTGATATTTACCAAACGGCATCTCGCCGAACGTGAATTCCCCGCCGTCATTAGAAACCGTTTCCCGTGGCGGCGTGTTCTCGCCACGCAGGACCAGTTTCGCCCCGGTAATTACGGCCTTTGCTTCGTCGGTGACGATACCTTTTAGAACAGCACTTCCTGTCTGGGCGGCGGAATAGCCGACGGCTATTACGAATAGTTGGAGCGAGAGCAGGACGATCTTTAGTCTCTGCCGGACAAATATCGATTGCGGGTACTTCATTATGTTTTCTTTGATCCTTGATTTCTATTTTCTTTATTGATAATGATTTTCATTATCAATATAGGAATTGAGATTATAGAAGAGCCGGCCCGCTGTCAATCGGACGAAAGTAACTTTTTCAAATGTTGAAGTATGCCGCCGTTCGAGCCGTGGTCTCGAACGGCGTTACGATGAAGGGTAATCTAGTTCCCAGTAAAATTCGGCGGCCGTTTTTCAAAAAACGCAGCAACGCCTTCTTTGAAATCGGCGGATTTGCCTGATTCGATCTGGCATTCGTGTTCGAGGGCGAGTTGCTGGGCGAGATCGTTCGACGACGAGGCGTTGAGCATTTGTTTGATGCGGCCGATCGAGCTGGTTGGGCCGGCGGCGAGTTTGGCGGCCATTTTTGCGGCCTCGGATTGCAGGAGCTGCGGCTGGACGACGTGGTTGACCATGCCGATCCGCAGGGCACGTTCGGCGGTGACGGCGTCGCCGGTCATAAATAATTCCGCCGCGATCTTGTCACCAACAGCACGCGGTAAAAAGAACGTTCCGCCGCAATCGGGCGACAACCCGATCCGCACAAAAGCCTCGCGAAACGACGCGTCCTCAGCCGCGATCACGATGTCGCACGCCAGCGCGAAATTTACACCCGCACCGGCACAAACGCCGTTCACGGCCGCCACGAACGGGATCGGCGTCTCACGGATAAGGCGAATGACGCCGTGCAGAATACCGAGTGGTTCTTCGAGAAAAGCTTCGATCCTGCCTTCCTTTTCCCACATCGACTGCATTTCCCGCAGATCGCCGCCAGAACAGAACGCACGTCCGGTTCCTGTCAGAATAACCGCTCTCGCCCCATCAAGAATCGCCTGGCGAAAGGATCTGTCAAGATCGGTAGTTAGCTGCGAAGACAAAGCATTTAGAGCATCCGGCCGGTTCATCGTCACGGTCGCAACGCCATCTTTTAATTCATATAAAACGGTCTCAAAAGTCATATCTTAAAAAGGTCTCCCCTTCTCCTCCACTCCTTTTCTCCCCATCATCTTAGGCGTGACGAGCGCGTGAGCGGCTCGCCTCGTGACAATCCTTGCACATTACGGAACGTCCCACCTTTGGCTGGAACGGTACGGTGTCGTGCCTTCCACAGTTGTCGCAGACGATCTCAAATCTGGTTGGGGCATCTGGCCGCGTCGCAGCTTTTTTCGAACGGCACTTCGCGCAGCGCTGCGGCGTCATCATATTTCGCTGATAAAAAGCTTCCTGCTCTTTTTCGCTAAAAATAAAAATCGTCTTACATTGAACACATGGAATTTCCACGTCCGGCATAGCACACCTCCAAAGGGCAAAATTTGTCGGTTAATTTCTCGATTTTAGCACACACTTTCTCAAACGTTGCTATTCCCTTTGATGCAAATTATATTGAATTCATATGGAACAAAAAACCGCCACTTTCCATCGTTGGGAAGACATGACCAAGGAATCCGTGACCGACCTGCTCGACCGCCGTTTGATCACGGCTGAAAAGATGATGCTCGCCCACGTTTACCTCAAAAAGGGCTGCATCGTGCCGCAGCATTCGCACGAGAACGAGCAGCTCACCTACATTCTCGAAGGTGCCCTCAAATTCTGGATCGGCGAAGAAATGCGTGAACAGATCGTCAGGGCCGGCGAAGTTCTCGTGATCCCGGGAAATGTCCTCCACAAAGCCGAAGCTCTCGAAGACACCCTGGATGTAGACATCTTCAGCCCGCCGCGGCAAGACTGGATCGATAAGACGGATGATTATTTGCGTCGCTGATGTCCGGTTAGTCTTTGGCCTTGGGGCTTTGGTTTTTGGTTTTTGGTTTTTGGTTTTTGGTTTTTTACCAATTTGAAATCTCAAATCTCAAATCTCAAATGTCAAATATGGAATGGATCAAATGGATTCGAACCAGTCGCAAACCCCAAACCAAATCTATGAGCTAGGGACCGAAGAACAAAACCAAAGACCCAAGCCCTAAAACCAAAACCATGAACCTAGGCCTAAACAACAAAATCGCTCTAGTCTGCGCCGCGTCCCAGGGCCTCGGCTTTGCCGTCGCTGACGAACTCGCTGCCGAAGGTGCGTCGCTGGTTATTTGTTCGCGTAGTGACGCGAATATAAATAAGGCTGCGGATGCGATACGTGCAAAACATGGCACCGAAGTCCTCGCGGTCGCTGGCGATCTTTCGGTCTCGGCCGATATCGAACGCATCGTTGCGGCGGGCGTCGCTAAATTCGGCCGCGTCGACATTCTCGTCACGAACGGCGGCGGGCCTCCGGCCGGGAATTTCGATTCGTTGGATGCGGCGGCTTGGGACCAGGCGACTCGCGTCGTTCTGACCAGCGTTCTCGACCTGACGCGGCTCGTTTTGCCGGGCATGAAAGCGCGTCGCTGGGGCCGCATTCTCAATATCACCTCGATCGCCTCCAAACAGCCGGTCGAGAATCTTATGTTGTCAAACAGCTTGCGGGCGGCGGTGACGGGTTTTGCCAAAACGCTTGCGGGCGAGGTCGCGGCTGACGGCATCACGGTCAACAATATCCTTCCCGGCTACACACGCACCGAACGGCTCGAAGAACTGATCGAGTTCCTGGCTGAAAAGGAATCGCTCACTGCGGACGAGATCAAGGCTCGCTGGTCGTCGGAGATCCCGATGCGTCGCCTCGGCGAACCACGAGAATTCGCCGCCCTCGCCGCGTTTCTTGTCTCTGAGCGTGCGAGCTACATCACCGGCAGCTCGATCGCCGTCGACGGCGGCTGGATCAAATCGCTGTTCTAAAAGTCAGTACCGCCTGCGTCGGCGTAAGCACTGGCCGCGATTTGCCAGGCCAGAACCGGGCGGTACGAACTCAACAAACAATAACGTTACTCACATGCCGAGTCCCGACCGCCCGCTTACGCAGGCGGTTCTGACTCGGTGAACTCGATCAAAACCGGTGCAGACGGCAATCGACGCCGCGTCCCAGCATATTTACCGCGACCGAAACCGCGTCGATCTGATCGTCGTGCCGTCCATTTGGAAAGCGGCAGATCTCGTCCACAAATTCGTCGTTCCACGCCCCGCGAACCAGAATGACCTTGCCTTCCTCCGCCAGATTCAACCACGCCAAAGCCCGCGTCAGCTTATCGGCCGTTACGTAAACCGCCCGGAACGCGTAACGCCGCAGTTCCCTCTCGCGTCGCATCTCCTGAACAATCGCCTTTCCGTGCAGAGCCGATTCGACGCCGTGCTCGGTGTTCGCCTCGTTCTTCATCCGATCGATGATGAAGCGTCGCTGCTCGGGATATTCGATCCGGGCCCGAAAGCCGTCCGCGATGTACAGATTCCCTTGCTTATCAAACGCACACCGAAAACTCGCCGTATAATCCGCCGAAGTCTTTGTCGAAACAGCAAGATCGTATGCACGCTTCCAACGCAGCCCGTCCGGAGCTTTGTCAACAATATTCTTAAACCAAGCCCGCTTAAACCGCCCGCCCTCCAACGGCACCGGCCGCTGCTGATACAACGCCGAAAACGAATACGTCCCGAGTTTTCGTTTGTATTTCAAAAGGGTCTTCGCCGGATAACGCTTAGGACAAAGAGCCTCGCCTTCCTTTCGGCCCAAAGGGTCGCTCTCCACGCTCCCCTCCTTACGAAGGAGGGGTGGACGCCGCTCTGGGCGGACGGGGTGGTTCTCTGGCTGGGGAGTCGAGTTCCCTATCCGCAGAGTCCGACGCTGCAACGCTGAGAGAACCACCCCGTCAGCGGAAGCCGCTGCCACCCCTCCTTCGTAAGGAGGGGAGATTTGTTCCGCTTCCGCGAGCGCCGGCAGACAAACCACATCCCATTTCTCGCCGCCGCTTTTCATCTCGTTCAAAAGTCGCCCGGCGAGGTCGTCTTCGTGCCAGCGGGTTTGGATGAGGATGATCGAGGCATTCGGTTCCATGCGGGTATATATGTCGTCGTTAAACCATTCCCAAACGCGGTCGCGGTACGTCTCGCTCTCGGCCTCGGCTCTGTTTTTAACAGGATCGTCGATCACGATCAACCCGGCCCCAAACCCCGCGATCCCGGCCCCAACACCCACCGAACGGACAACGCCGCCGCTCGGAGTTTCCCATTCGGAAGCTGTGTTGAGCCGTCTCAGGCCGGGAACGCAGGCGCCCTCGCCTGCAACGCCGGTTCCTCCGGCGTGACGGCGATTCGCATTTTTTACGCCACACATGCTCTCAGAGGCCGCCTTTGTGATGCGAGTTGAGCGCTTCTCTTCAACATTCTCAATGTCCGGCACCGTTACACCGGAGGAACCGGTGTTGCAGGCGAGGGCGCCTGCGTTCCCGGCTTCCGCCAGAATCCGCTTGATCCGCCGCGAAAACTTATCCGCGAGTCTCTGGTTATAACTCCCAATGATCACATTCAACCCCGCGTCCCGCAGCAAACGCCAAGCTGTGTATCTGATCGTGACCATTTCGCTCTTGCCGTGACGCGGCGGCATGAAGATCATCAGGCGTTTGCTGCTGCCGGCGGTGATCGCGGCGAGCTTTTCATAGATATAACGCTGGTATTTCCAGGTCCAATGCAGCTCCGGCGAAACCTTTTTGAGCCACGATTCAAAGCTATTCCTTCCGGCGTTCCGCTTCCGCACGACCGGTTTGCGACCCGCGATCTTGTCCCAACCAAACCGCTCCGGCCAGCCCGGCGTGACCCCGTGCGTGTGTCTGGTCGCGTAAAGCAGCGAACGATAAAACGACCACCCACGCCCGCGCATCTCACGCTCGATCCGCTCGGTCTGCCACCCGTCGTATTTCAAATAAAGTTCTCTCGCATCCGCGATCATTTGCTCAGGATATTCTTTTGCTCTGTTCATAAAATTGGCCGAAACCGAACGCGTTGCACATCCGGCCCGGCCAATCATCCTAGCAACACTTCAAGCAAATTGAAACCCCGTTTTGCTCACATCGACGTGTTATGCACAGAATGCGTAAAATGACGTATTTTGCGGATTTTGCGGGTTTTGCGTACTCTCGGCGGAGCTCCACGGGGCACAAGCCCGCGCGTAAGCAAGGGCGAATCTTCCAACTGCGATAACACCCGACCCAGCCATTCAGGGATCCAATTGTTCAAACAGTAGCGAATTGCAACTTGAGCGATCCGCCCTTGCTTACGCGCGGGCTTGTGCCCGGCAGCAGCATGGCGCCGCTTTTACGCCAATAACGTTCCCTCAACCCCACACGGGATGGAGAAAACGCTGTCGCCGGTGGCGGCGATGAGTTCGCCGGAGCGAGTAAAACAGAGGCCGACGAGGCTGTTGCCGGCGACGAAGTGTTCGCAGGTTTTGCCATCGGGTGAGATCTTGACGATGCCGTGGCGGCCCTGGTAGCAGGCGGCGACGTAGAGATTTCCGGCTTTGTCGAAGGCGAGCCCCTGCGGGCGGCCGAGGCCGCGGAAGAATTTTTCGTCGAACCCTTCGTTGTCGATCACGTGGACCGCATCGTGGCTCGCGAGGCCGGGAGCCGTCATATAAAGTTTGCCATCGGGGCCGAACGCCATGTGATAGGCGGCGACCGAGGCTTCCATGACTGTAAAGGTCTCGACCTCGGCAAAATCGCGGACGCGATAGATCGTGCCCGATCGATCGCCGACGTACATCAATCCCTTGGAATCGAAAGCGATCCCCGACGCGATCCCAAGCCCGGTCGCGTAAATCGTCGAAGTGCCGTCGCGGCCGATCGCGTAAACCTCGCCCTGGGCACGATTTGTGACGAACATCTGGCCCTCGCGATCGAAGGCGGTGCCCGTCGGATTGAGGATGGCCTCGGGCATTTCGTCGAGAAAACCGTCCTTCTCCAGCCGAAAAAGAGTCACCGGCAGATACTGTCCGCGGGAACCCGATCGCGTCAGGATCAGAGCATCGTCCGACGGGTCGACCGCCGGATTTGCGACGATGTGCATTCCGCTCGTTAATCGGCGACCGACAGTCATCTCGATCGTGTTGCTCACGGCTCCATGACTCTCGAGATGAACTGGTGTCAGTTTCCCTTTGACGCGCAGGTCGACTCCAGCAACCTCCTCGGGAATGATCGCCAGCACGCGGTTTACCGTGGCCGCGACGATGCGGCACTGCATTCCCTCGACATAAACGCCGTCGGCCGTTCCGTGCTTGACGCGGAAACCTTCGCATTTGATCGCGATCTCGGCACCCGGAATTGCATACTGCGGTTCGACCGAAATTATCCTGAGCGGTTTTTCCATTATTTAGATTCTACGTCTCACAAATATCAGTGTCGAATTCGAAATTAAGGCCGCGCGTCCAACTTTTCTGTAAATTTTGTAATATGGCCCAACCGGGAACAAGTCACCTGCCCGTCAAATAGCAGTAAATACCGTCATTTTTTCGCATTCTGACCGCAGAAAAAAACATTGACCTCGCTAAACGATAGAAGCTAAACTTGTAAGAGTCCTTGAACATCCGTTTTATCCGGCGGATTCCTCTAAGCAGTACCGTTCAAGCTCCCGTTAGATTATGGCAACACGAATCGACGATCTTCTGCGAATGGCTATGAGTTTTGGCGCATCCGACCTGCATTTGCGGGCGGGTTCGTACCCGGTCATCCGGGTCACGGGTGAGTTGAAGCCGCTCTCCGGCGTGAGCCGCATGACGCAGGACGAGACGCTTGAGATGGCGTTCTCGATGATGTCGAACCGTCAGAAACAGCACTTTAAAGAGGCATATGAGGTTGATATCGGCTACGGTGTCGCCGGTCTGGGCCGTTTCCGCGTCAATATTTTTCAGCAGCGAAACTCGATCGGCATCGTTGCCCGCGTCATTTCGGACACGATCAAAAACTTCGGCGATCTCGGCCTGCCGCCGATCCTAAACACGATCGCTGAGGAGAATCGCGGCCTCATTCTCGTAACCGGAACGACCGGCTCGGGTAAATCGACCACGCTGTCGGCTCTGGTCGATCACATCAACCAAACCCGCAACTGCCACATCGTCACGATCGAAGACCCGATCGAATTCCTGCATAAGGACAAGAAATCTTTCGTCACCCAGCGTGAGGTCGATGTCGATACGCGAAATTTTGCCGAGGCTCTTCGCGGCTCGCTCCGCCAGGACCCCGATGTGATCCTGGTCGGCGAAATGCGTGACCTCGAAACCATCGAAACGGCACTCGTTGCCGCCGAGACCGGACACCTGGTGCTATCTACGCTGCATACGCTGGATGCGCCGGAAACGCTAACGCGAATAATCTCGGCATTCCCGCCATACCAGCAAAAGTCGATACGGATACAATTGGCAGGATTGTTGAAAGCGGTGGTATCGCAGCGATTGATGAAATCGGCGAAAGGCAGCAGCCGGATCCCGGCGGTCGAGGTTTTGCGTTCAACACCGTTGATCAGAGATTACATCCTTCACGAGGACAAAACTGCCTCGATCCGCGACGCGATCGCAGCCGGTACTTCACAGTACGGTATGCAGACCTTTGACCAATCTCTGTTTTACCTCTACCAATCCGGCCTGGTCAAGCTCGACGAAGCCCTAAGAGGTTCGACCAATCCGGACGAATTCCGCCTGCGTCTCGCCGGCATCCAGAACACAACGGCCAGCTCACGCGAAGAAATGGAAAAACTGAGCGGAGTTGGAACGGTAACCGATTATATTCAAAGAGGATAGAGCATTTTCACACAAGTTTCAGCGGCCAAAATGTCGAATTTTGGCCGTTGATCTGTTTCTATCGATCTCGCTCTCCATTTTCCGGCCCATGCCGTCCCCCTCAAAATCTCTCAAATGTTTATGTTTCAAGGTTTTTCGGCTGCTTTGTCTTGACAGTCAGGCCCCTGCGCGTGTACATTTGCCTATTACCTCATTGAGCGGATCGATAGGAAACCGGGCACTTTCGTTGCGTTGGCCTTGCATCTGCTTTTGGGATCGTGAAGCACGACAAACGAAAGGCGGTTTTTCGCGTTGCGGCTCAAGGTGGTAAATAGTTGAAAACAAAGTAAATTACAAGGATTTAGAACAGGCGTAAATGACAAACGAGTTAACCCAGGACGCTGAAGAATCGGCAACGATCGAGAAAACAGCGATAGAACAGACAGAATCAACCACCGCAACGGCTGAGGCCGCTGCACCCATAACCACTGAAGAAGCCGCTCCGGAAGCAGTTGTTGAAACTCCGGCAGTCATGGAATCGGCTGAAGTTCCGGCAGTTTCTGAAGCTCCGGCAGCCGTGGAAGAGGCACCAGTTGCGGAAGTTCCGGCAGTCGCAGAGTCTCCGGCAGTCGCGGAAGAAGCACCAGTTGCGGAAGTTCCGGCAGCGGAGGTTCCAGTTGCTGCCGCCCCGACGGCAGATACGGTCAGCGTTCCGGTCACCCCGCAAGCTGCTGTAGCCGAGGACATTGACGATTCCGTCGTGTCCGGCGAGATCGACTTCGGTGCCATCCTCGAGCAGTTCGAGCAGGAACAGACGGTGTTTCACCAAGGTGAACTCGTTGAGGGTAAGGTCGTCGGTGTTACCGACCGAGGAGTTCTGGTTGATTTTGGCTACAAATCTGAAGGGTTTGTACCCGTTGAGGAATTCACTGACGCCAACGGCGAAATGACGGCCAAGGTCGGCGAGACCGTCGAGGTCATCATCCGCACGATCCACTCAGGCGACGGAGCCCCACAGCTTTCGAAAATGGACGCCCTCGGCCGCAAGGTCTGGGATGAAATCGAAGCCGCGTTCAACGCGGAAACCCCAATCGTTGGTAAGGTCGTTGACAAGACCAAGGGCGGCCTGCGTGTCGATATCAATGGTATCGAAGCATTCCTGCCGGGTTCGCAGATCGATTCGCGTCCTATCCGCGGCCTTGATTCATACATCGGCCAGGATATCGAAGCCAAGATCATCAAATTCAGCCGCCGCCGCAACAACATCGTGCTCTCGCGTAAGGTCATCACGGATCTCGTTGTCAACGTTCAGAAGGCGGAGACGCTCAGCAAGATCGAGGTCGGCCACGTTGTCGAAGGAAGCATCAAAAACCTCACGGAATACGGTGCTTTCGTCGATATCGGCGGCATCGATGGCCTGCTGCATGTGACGGATATGTCATGGGGCCGCATCCATCATCCCGGCGATCAGTTCAAGGTCGGCGATCACCTACAGGTCAAGGTTTTGAAGCTTGACCGTGAGAAAGAAAAGGTATCTCTTGGCTTCAAACAGCTTCTTCCTGACCCGTGGTCAACTGTGGTTGAGGTTTATCCCGTCAATACAAAGATCAAGGGCATCGTTTCATCGGTAACCGAGTACGGCGTTTTCGTCGAACTCGAGGCCGGCGTCGAAGGTCTTGTCCACGTCTCGGAGATCTCATGGTCACGCCGTGCGCAGAGCCCGAAACGCATGTTCCACAAGGGGCAGGAAGTCGAAGTTCAGGTCCTCGGCGTCGATACGGTCGAAAAACGCATCAGTCTCGGCATGAAGCAGTTCCAGGAAAATCCGTGGGACATGGTCGACATCAAGTATCCGGTCGGTTCAAAGATAATCGGCCGCGTTCGCAACCTAACCGATTTCGGTGCATTTATCGAACTCGAAGAAGGCATCGATGGCCTCGTTCACGTCTCGGACATATCGTGGGCCAAGAAGATCAAACATCCAAAGGATGTTCTGAAGAAAGATCAGGAAGTCGAAGCCATTGTTACATCCATCGACAAGCGCGGCCAGCGTCTGTCGCTCTCGATGAAAGACCTCACGCCGAGTGCATGGGAAGGCTTCGTGGCGACTCACCGTCCCGGTGACGTTGTTCGCGGCAAGGTTTCGCGTCACACCAACTTTGGCGTATTCGTCGAACTCGGCGAAGGCCTCGAGGGCCTGTGCCACATTTCGGAACTCTCCGACGAACGCGTCGAGAATGCCGAGTCGATCGTTTCGGTCGGCCAGGAAATGGACTTCAAGATTCTCCGCATCGAGCCTGTCGATCAGAAGATCGGGCTTTCGCATCGCGCTGTCGGCAAGGAAAATGAACCGGTTGTCGACACGAGAATGTATTCGACCGAGGCTAAAGGCGGCATGGCCTCGTTGGGTGAGCTTGCTAATCTGAGATTCGGCGGCGAAGCTGAAGTTGCGGCCCCGGTTGCTGAGGATCCGGAAGAGAAGAAGCGTGCCAAGGCTGCTGCTAAGGAAGCAAAGGCGAAGGAATTCGCCGCTAAGGAAGCCGCTGCCGCCGAGGCGGCCAAGGCCGAAGCTGAGGCACCAGTCGAAGAACCGGTAGCTGAAACCGAAGAGGCTCCGGTGGCCGAAGCAGCTAGTGAGGCGGAGGAAATTCCGGCCGCCGAAACCACGGAGGAATCTCCGGCCGAGGAAGTCATTGCTGAAGCAGCACCAGAAACGAAAGTCGAGGCGGACGAAGCTCCAGCTGAGGAGCCTGTAGCTGAAACCGCCGTCGAAGAGGCTCCTGCGGAGGAAGCAGAAACCGTAGAGCCTGCTGCCGAAACCGAAGCACTTATCGCTAAGGCTGCCGTAGAGGAAGTTCCTGTCGACGAAACGCCGGCGGCTGAAGAAACGGAGAAAAAATCGGCATAGTTGCCGGGATTAGTTTTTTTTTATTTAAGGGTAATACCGGGAATCAAATTTTCTGGAGAAAAAGTGAGGAAATGACAAAAGCTGATCTAGTCGAGAAAGTTGCTCAGGAAGCGGACATGACCAAGAAAGATGCCGAACAGCTGGTAGAGATCATCTTTGACAGCATTACTGGCACTCTTAACAAGGGAGAAAAGATTGAGCTTCGCGGGTTCGGCAGCTTCCGGGTTCGCGAACGCAATTCACGTAAAGGCCGCAACCCAAAAACGGGCGAGGCGGTTGACATCCCGGCAAAGCGCGTCGCGTATTTCAAGCCGGGCAAGGAGCTCAAGGAGCTCATTAATGCTAACTAACAACAATGGATGTACTGTGGAGTCCGTGGCGATATGATTACATAACGAGCAGCGGACCTGCCGAGAAAACCGGGTGTGTTTTCTGCGACATTCTTAAAAACTCGGCCCCCGATGAGGAAAATTTCATCCTCAAGCGGGCCGAGTTTAATTTTGTCATCCTTAATATTTACCCCTACACATCGGGCCATCTGATGGTGATCCCGTACGAACACCTTTCAACCCTCGACAAGGCCAGCAAACAGGTTTCTGACGAATTCATGGATCTCACAAAGGCTGCACAAGCTGCAATCTCCGAGGTTTATACTCCCGATGGGATCAATCTGGGGATGAATATTGGAAAAGCCGCAGGAGCAGGCGTTGACGGCCACATTCACATGCACGTTCTGCCGCGTTGGGTCGGTGACGTTAATTTTATGACGGCGATCGGCCAGACGCGGACGATCCCCGAGACGCTCACGGCCTCCCATGAAAAGCTAAAAGCGAAATTTTGATACGATTGTGGGAAACCCCGCACGAAGTAAACGCCCTTTTTGAAATAATATTATCCGGCATTCAACGATGCACGGCTCGACCGACTCTATCGGTGTCCTTTTTGTTACGGAGCCTTGCTTCGCGCGGGCTTCTGCGTCTTCACACCGCCGATCCGATTTTGGGAACCACAATGAAGGCCGCGAGCAGGTTGATAAAGATCAGGCCCGTGCAGACGATCGGCGGTAGAAATGTGAAATACGCCATCACCGTAAGCACAAAGGCAAAGACGCCGACATTAATACCAATGATCCCTTTCATCACTGACGGTTCCGTGTGCTTATAAAGAAGATAGCCGTTGACCAAGGCGGCAAATATACATAGGAACGTAAAACAAGAACTGAGAGCAGTAAAAAGATTGTAAAACGTCGGGGTAAAGCCCGCCCCCGCGTCCATTTTGTACGTCGTCATCAATTCGAGCATCTGCCGCTCGGTATCACTGGTCGCGACGGGGCTGATAAACAAGCTGATCGAATGAAACAAGCCCGTCAAAAGCTGGAATAAGATTGCGGCCGAGAACCAAAATGTG
Source organism: Pyrinomonadaceae bacterium (assembly GCA_040080065.1). Classification (GTDB taxonomy): domain Bacteria; phylum Acidobacteriota; class Blastocatellia; order Pyrinomonadales; family Pyrinomonadaceae; genus OLB17. The sequence continues at coordinate 63,791 of JBEBJB010000013.1, read as the reverse complement.
TAGCGTTTAAGCATTGGCGATCCTAATTAGCCTTCTTTAATCCGAAGAAACCGATAGTTGCATAATATCGCGGAAAGACCTTCAAATGCACCTTCCCAAGAAATTCGTCTGGCGACGTTTCGACGATCTCATCGAGGATTATCCGGATTAGGAAGGGGTTTTCCGGCGAATCGTAATCGAGCTTAAATGTGCTGATCGATGTGTCCTTAAATCCGGCACTTACGCTTGTTTTGAAGTAATATGCGTCTGTGTTGCCGTCCGAATTGACGCGAAAAAGCTTATAGAAAGGCGTCAGCAACTTTAGCAAGGTGGCTCCTGCCGGAGTGAAGGTATTAAACCCGCGCTCATTCGCTGTCTCGAACGATTTCCCTAGCCACGGCACTGGGCCGCTGCCCAAAAGATACGCCGAACCATTGTAAAATCCGTCCGGTTGACTCGTTGGAACCACTCCCGCGAGAAACGCCTTCTGTCGCGAGCTTTGCCCAACGATGAGCGTGACCAACCGCCAAAAGCCGTTCCACACGACTAGCGACACGAGAATTCCGACAACCATCGAAAGAAAAAGCATAAGAACCTACCTCCTTAGCGGCTCGCTACTATGCGACCCCTAACCTCTTTTCGTTTGAAATTCAGGATCGGATGATTATATATCCAATTTTTCAAAACGAAAAGTGCTATTCGGCTGCTTTTGCTTCGGCTCTACGGGGTTCGTGCGAGCGGTCGATGGCCTCATCCTCGATCTCACCGCCCGGGCTGATCGGGATATCTTTTGGATCTGAATATTTCATAAGACCGCGTTCTTCGCTATCGTTTTCGATCGACGGGAATTTGAACTGCCCCGAATTCGGCGGAACATAACCGGGATAATCGACACGCGAATGATAGATCGCGATGAGCGATTTGATCATCGATTCGCGGATCTGCGTTAGTTCGCGAAGCGTCAGGTCGCATTCGTCGAGCTGATCGTCCTGCAGGATCGCGTCGATTATTTTGGTGACGATAAAGCGAATGTTTTCCGGATTCGGCTCAGCTAGTGAACGTGCCGCTGCCTCGCAAGAATCAGCGATCATCATTATCGCCGCTTCCTTGAACTGCGGTTTCGGGCCAGGGTATCGGAAGTCGTTCTCTGAAATGTCGTGCGGGTCACGAGCTTCTGCCTGAGCCTTCTTGAGGAAATAGTGCAGCGTTCGCGTGCCGTGATGCTGCGGAATAAAATCTATGATCCGCGTGGGCAAGCCCATTTCCCTGCCGAGCTTTACGCCGTAATTGACATGGCTGATGATGATCTTCGCGCTCTGCGTCGGTTTGAGGCGGTCGTGCGGGTTTATGTTCGACTGATTTTCGACGAAATGCTCCGGGGCGGCGGTTTTTCCGATGTCGTGGTACAGCGCACCAATCCGTGCAAGCAACCCGTTACCCCCGACAACGCGGCAAGCTTCTTCGGCGAGCTGTCCTACTGCGTGCGAATGCTGATTGGTTCCCGGCGCACGCAGGGCGAGCTGGCCGAGGGCCGGAAGATCGGCATTTGAAAGCTCAAGCAATTTCACATCGGTGAGAATTCCGAAGACATTCTCACAGATAGGCAGCAGAACCGCGGTTACGGCTGACGTGATAATACCGCTAGCAAGTCCGCAGGCGATAGCGAGCAAAATTGTATTGAGAATGATCGGCTGCTGAGTATATGCGATCAGAGCGATTGCCAGCATCGAGCTCGCCACACCAACCAATCCGCCCGCGATCGTCACCGTCTGTCGGCTGCGGTATCGGCCAATGCCATAAACCGCGACCGCCGAAACCAAGGCCGAAAATATCGCAAATTCAAATCCCCGCGGAGCGATAAATCCCGCGATAAAGGAACCGATTATTCCCGAGAACAATGCCGTAGGCCGATCGGCTAGCAGCGTCATCAGCAAACTCGCGGTGGCGAATGGCACTGCAAAGGACCACAGCATCGGATCGCTGAGCGGAGCTTTAATATTCTGAATCGCCGTAAATTCCGCAAGCCGGAAGAAAACGGCCATCAGCACGGTTTGCACGACGATCACGAACCCGAGCAACGCAAAGGTCTTACGCGGTGACAAAGCGAGTCTCGGAACGACACCGCGGTGCTGTACAAACTTCCACGCGAGCCAGAAAAGCCCGCTTACGAGGATCAGGATACCGATAAAACGATTGATCTGACGCGATGACGCCGCGTAATTTCTGAGTGCCGCGATCTTCGTCAGCATCGCATCGGTAATAATGTCACCTTCATCAGCGATCTTTTGGCCGCGTTTGAGCGAAATAGTCCGAGGTTCAATATTGTCTGCCACTGCCTGACGGGCTGTGTCGGTTGCAACGCTGTCGTACGAAACGCTCGGCTCAATGATGATTTCGCCCGCCGTGTAAAAAGCGTCAACCTCTTTCGGCGAAAGGCTCTTAATGGAAGCAAGCCGCGTTTTGAATTTTGATCGAGCAGTAGAAAGTGGCGTCCAGTTGCTCTCCGGCATCGAAACGTTTGTCTGTAGATTTGGCTTGGAGCGGTCGAATACAAAGACTTCGTTCTGAAAATACTGTTTCTCGGAATCGTCGTAGATATACCCTTCGGCACTCTCCTTCAACCCTCCTTGGATAGAATCAAGTTCATTGCGGCTAAAAATCCGCGACGCAAGGGTTTTGCCGACTTCCGCACCACCGGCACCTGTCCAATGAGTTTCTACTTTGGTGTCGGAGTTCGATTGTTTTGTATTCGTAGCGTCGCTGCCATGACGCTGGAGTTTTTCCCATGAGGATATAAACCGTTGGACCGCCTGCTCGGCCTTGTTCGATTCGTATCGAAAGATCGGTTTTACGGCACGCCGAGATTCTTCCTTTAACTTTTCGGATTCTTCAATATCCGTGTAGATAACATCGGCGGGAACGATGATGCTCTGACGCGCAATATCGCCCTCCTTGTATTGCTGTTCACCGGCGGCTCGCCAGAACGGATTATGGATCAGGAAGGTCGTCAGCAGACAGAAAAGCGCAAACCCGATCCAGAACTTCTGCGGGACAGACAAAGACGAAAACGGACGCCCGACAACCGCGAGCAGCCATTCAAGCCACTTAGAAAGCGGCGATCTAAGATCTTTTGTCCTTTTATTAGCCACCATGTTCGGACCTATTCGGTTATGATGCTTCGCCTAATTTTGTTCTTCCTGTTCCGTGCTATTCCGTGCGTTCCGTGGTTAGAATTCTTAACCTAAACCACCAACCTCTTCTGTTCTAACTTAACGCTATTTCCACAATTGAACAGAAGGCCAACTTTCAGACCGCTAACTTTAAGATAATTGATAATCTGCGACCAGTCAGTAGGGGTGAGCAGGTTTAGCGACTTGATCTCGACGATGATTTTGTCAAAACAAAGAAAATCCGCAAAATACGTTTTGTCTAAAATATGCCCTTTATATTCGATCCGTAGTTCTTTCTGTGATTCAAAAGGAATGCCTCGCAGCGCGAATTCAAGAGCCAACGCCTCTTGATAAACAGGCTCTAAAAAACCACTACCAAGCTTGTAATAAACTTCCATCGCCGCTCCAACTAAGGCGTCGGTTTCATCTTCATAAATCAGTCCCTTGCGAGTCGGGCCGATGTGGTCTAGGTCATTGAACGGCATAACAAAGAAAATTAACCACTGAACACACGGAAATACACGGAACAAAGCAAAAAGAAAAGAGGAACAAGAACAACAAAATAAAAGGCCGTTTATCCAAACTGTCCGACTGCCATCTTAGAATTACCCAAAAGTTCCCCGATCTGTACGACCATTGGCCGCAGGGTTTCGCGTTTGATAGCTGAAATTGACACGGTTGGTGCGCCCAAGTCAATAGAAATCTGCCGCGTTAGATTTTCGATCTCCTGTTTGTTGAGCAAATCCGTCTTATTCAAAACGACCAATTGCGGTATCTTGCCAAATTCCAGGTCGCTAATGATCTTTGTGACCGAAGCGATCTGCTGCAACACTTGGACGTGGGATGCATCAACGACGTGAATCAACAGGTCACTGTCCGCGATCTCCTCAAGCGTTGCGCGAAACGCCGAAACAAGGGCCGCAGGCAGGTCGCGGATAAATCCAACGGTGTCATTAATAATGACTTCCTGATCGTAAGGAAGACGCAGCCGACGCGAGGTCGGATCGAGCGTCGCGAACATCTTCTTCTCGGCGTAAACCTCGCTTTGAGTGAGCGAATTGAGAAGCGTAGATTTCCCAGCGTTTGTGTAGCCGACGAGTGAGATTATCGGTAAATGTTTCTGAACACGCGCTTTGCGTCGCTCCTGTCGCTGGCGGCCAAGGTTATCCACCTGTTTCTCGAGCTGGGCGATCTTGTCGCGAACGCGGCGGCGGTCGGTCTCGAGCTTCGTTTCACCCGGTCCGCGACCGCCGATGCCGCCGGCGAGGCGTGAGAATGCGGAGTTTTGGCCGATAACCAATCGAGGTAAAAGATATTTAAGCTGAGCAAGCTCGACCTGAAGTTTACCTTCGCTGCTTTGTGCCCGTTGGGCAAAAATATCGAGGATCAGTTGCGGACGATCGATCACCTTTAGCTCGGTCGCATCACTCAACGAGCGAACTTGAGCAGGCGAAAGTTCAGTGTCAAACACAAGAATATCCGCGCCTAAACGCATCGAACGCACCAACAGGTCTTCGAGCTTACCTTTTCCAAGAACCGTTTTAGGGTCGATTTGCGGACGCTTTTGAATGATCGTGTCCAGTATGACGACATCGGCTGACATCGCGAGTTCCCTCAATTCGGCGATCGACTCAGCAGCCTCGTCGGAATCTCCGGTCGTCACACCAACGAGGATCGCGCGTTCGCGTCCGGTCTGTCGGTTGCGGCCCGTAAGACGATTGCGAGCCATTTCATCTTCGAGCGAATTAATGAGCGAAGTGAAATCGGTATCGAGCTGCGAAGCAATGTTGGGTTCGAGAAATTCGTACGGCAGCGACAGAGCTTCGGCCTCGAGGCTTTCGGCATTCGTCGGGACGAGATGGGCAGAATAGACCATTCCCGGCAAACCGTCTTTGCGATCGACCTGAATGGCCGACATCAGATCAAGCCGCAACAGCGCGAGATCGGTAAGATCGTCCTGTGTCAGCTTCTCACCCGAAAGATGTGTGTGAACGCATCGCAGACCGCGAAAACGGTCCTCTGAAACGCGGGCCCGACCAAAGTCTGGCAGTTCGATCGCCTTTGCGGTGCCGACCATCACGTATTCGATCTGTCCCTTTCGATTGATCAGAACGCCGATCTGCCGTCCCGTTTCATGCGAGATCTCGGACATTTGGCGAGCGAGTTCCGGCGAAACTATAGTGTCAGCCGCGACACGTCGCGTGCCCAGTTTTTCGATCCGGCGAAGCTGATTATGTTTAAGACCTCGGGTAAACCCGTGAACATCACTGATAGAGCGTAAACCTCCGTAGCAAAGGTAATTATAGCAAATTTTGGGGCAGTTTTAGTCCACAGCCCTCGGTCCAGATTCCAAGTTCAAGAAACGAACCTTTAAGATGTTAAACTTTGGACTTAGGACTTTGCCCAGCAGACTTTGGACTTTTGACATTTCAGCCTAAACTTACGTTATGCCCGCACCTACTAAGCGCCAGCGTGAGGTTCTGGACATCATTACCCGCCACCTCGAAACGAACGGCTACCGGCCGTCTTATCAAAGCATCGCGAAAACCCTCGGGCTTAAGGCTCGCTCGGGCATTGCGCGCCTAGTTTGTGATCTGGAATCTCAGGGGCTGTTGGAACGCCAACGGGAAAACGGGCATTTCATGATCGAAATGAAGAACCCGGGTACCACAGTATCCATCGCATGGCTCGACCTTCCCGGAAATGACGACCAAAAGAGCGATCCGGTTCCTCTGACGCTTCCTTCCTTTCTGATTGGAATCTATCAACCGGACGAAATCCGCGCCATGCGGATCACGGATTCATCAATGGCTCCTGAGATCGACGTCGATGACATTGCTCTGATCGAATTGCGCGATTACTGCCGGTCCGGACAGCCGGTCGTCGCGTTACTGCGCGGCGAAACCACCGTTCTAAGAAAATACTATCGCGTCGGTTCCGAAATAGAACTCCATTCTGCAAACGATGAGATCAAACCGATTATCCTAACCGCAAACGATGTCCGTATTATCGGCATCTACCGCGGCTTGATCCGCCCGGCAGTATGAGTAGCTTTACAGTCGCATCAGCACCGTATTTGCCCTAACGCACCTTTTTCGGCATACTTTTCATTTCGCGTCGAGGCTCATCTGCGTGCGGGCTTTTGTATTTGTATGAACCATAAACCAACACCTAACGCCAGTTATTCGCTTACCCTTAGAGTCAAAATTCACAATCAGCCGGGCAAACTCGGACAGATCACGACCGCTATCGGCAAGGCGGGCGGCGACATTGAGGGCATCGACATAGTCAGCGTTGGCAAGGATTTTCTTATTCGCGACATAACGGTCAACGCCGCCAGCGAATCGCACGATCAGGAGATCGTTGCGTCGGTACGCGATATCGATGGTGTTGATGTCATAAACATTTCAGATCGAACCTTCCTGATGCATCTCGGCGGCAAGATCGAGATCGCCTCAAAAATGCAGCTAAAAACGCGTTCCGATCTCTCGATGGCATACACACCCGGCGTCGCGCGAGTTTGCGAGGCTATAGCGAAGGATCCGGAGAAGGTTTACAACCTCACGATCAAGAAAAATACCGTCGCGGTCATCTCGGATGGCACCGCCGTACTCGGCCTCGGCGACATCGGGCCGGCGGCCGCGATGCCGGTGATGGAAGGTAAGTGTCAGCTTTTTAAAGAGTTCGGCAACGTCGATGCGTTTCCGATCTGTCTCAATACAAAAGATCCACACGAGATCATAGAAACTATCAAAAACATCTCGGTCGCCTTTGGCGGGATCAATCTCGAGGATATTTCGGCTCCGCGATGCTTCGAGATCGAAGATCGGCTTAAGGAAGAGCTTGATATTCCCGTCTTTCACGACGACCAGCACGGAACAGCGGTCGTGGTACTCGCCGCTCTGATCAACGCCCTCAAGATCGTCGGTAAAAAGATGGAAGACGTCAAGGTTGTCGTTAACGGGATCGGAGCTGCCGGCGTTGCCTGTTCTAAGATCGTGATGGCCGCCGGCGTCAAGAACATAATCGGCTGTGATACGACCGGTGCGATCTATAACGGCCGAAAAGAGAACATGAACTGGGTCAAGGACTGGTACGCCCGCAATACCAACCCCAATGCAGAAGAAGGCACGATCCACGACGTAATCAGGGGCGCGGATGTATTCCTGGGCCTTTCCGCTCCCGGCGTTATAGACGAGGACGATCTCAAAAACATGGCAAAAGCCCCAATCATCTTCGCTATGGCAAACCCGACACCTGAGATCATGCCGGAAGACGCCGCCGGACACGTTGCCGTCATGGCAACGGGACGCTCGGACTATCCGAATCAGATAAATAACGTGCTTTGCTTCCCCGGCATCTTTCGCGGAGCATTAAACTGCCGCGCCTCGCAAATAAACGAGGAAATGAAGATCGCGGCCGCAACCGCCATCGCTGAAATCATCGGCCCCGACGAACTCCATCCCGATTACATCATTCCATCCGTCTTCGACCGCCGAGTCGGCGAGGCGGTCGCCGCCAAGGTCGAAGAAGCCGCATATGCGACTGGAGTAGCACGGCGCCTTCGTTCGACGTCGGATTCCGAGTTCTAAAATTCGCCAAGAAAAAATACGAAAACGTTACAATTTATAAGCCCATAATCTGATATTATGGTTCAATGACGGCGGTGATCAAGGAAAAACTGGACGCTCTAACGATCGAGGAACTCGCGAATACGATCACGCACGGCTTCGGCTTGTTTTTGAGTGTTATCGGTTTTGCCGCCCTGGTTATCTTCGCGAGCTTTCGCGGAGATAGATGGTCGATCGCAAGCTGTACGGTTTACGGGCTATCGCTGGTAGTTCTGTACGCGGCCTCCACTTTCTACCACAGCACGACATCACCTCGGCTTAAGAAAAACCTACAGATAGTTGATCACTGCTGCATTTATCTGCTGATCGCCGGAAGCTATACACCTTTCGGGGTTGTGATCGCGGGCTCGACGTGGGGCCGCGAACTCATGCTGGGAATTTGGGCTTTTGCGATAGTCGGGATCATAGTAAAACTGATTATCCGCGACCGATTTCCGGCGATCAACGTTATTTCTTACCTGCTGATGGGCTGGCTCGGTGTATTTGCGGTGCAGCCGCTTTTGAATACGTTGGGAATGTCGGCCGTGATCCTGACTGTCGCGGGCGGAATCGCATATTCGCTCGGCGTTATCTTTTTCCCTTGGAAAAGCATTAAGCACCATCACGCGATCTTTCATGTTTTTATCCTGCTCGGCAGTATCATTCACTACGCTGCGGTCGTTATTTACGTGGTTCCGCACGTGACATCGCGGGTCTAGGTCAGAACCGCCTGCGTAAGCGGGCGGGAGGATCTCGATAGAAATAAATGTTGACTACACCATAGCTCGTTCCGCCCGCTCACGCAGGCGGTTCTGACTCGAAGTTCTGACTCAGACAGTAAATTTATACCCAAACCCATGCACCGTCTGGATGAACTGCGGGTGTCTCGGATTCTTCTCCAGCTTCTGCCGCAGCCATGCCACGTGCACGTCAACCGTGCGCGTCGTGGGCATCGCATCGTAGCCCCAAACGGCATCCAAAAGATCATCCCGCGAATGGACCGAGCCACGATTCTCGATAAAGAATTGCAACAATCGGAATTCCATCGCCGAGAGATCTACAGGCAGATTACCTTTCGTGACCTCCGCACGTTTAAAATCGACACCGATATCGCCAAAACGAAACGCACCATTAGCCACCGCCTCATTATTATTCGGCGAACGACGCAGTAACGCCTCGACACGAGCTAAAAGCTCGATCACCTCAAATGGTTTTGTCAAATAATCGTCCGCGCCGAGTTTCAGCCCCAAAACCTTGTCGATCGTCTCGCCTTTAGCGGTGAGCATCAGGATCGGAGTGCTAATTCCTTTCTGTCGGAGATCTCGGCAGACGTCGAAGCCGTTCTTTTTTGGCAGCATCACATCAAGGATTATCAGATCGAACTTCTCCGCGACCGCTTCGTCAAAACCTTTCTTCCCGTCATTAGCCGAAGTCACCTCAAACCCCTCGCTGTGCAGACGGTCCGTCAGCGTTAGGATCAGGCCTTCTTCATCTTCGACCAGGAGAATGTTCATAAAGATTATTGCCACAGAGTTCACAGAGGAAGTTAAGATCCTTTCATACCTCAATGTTCTCCGTGATCTCTGTGGCTAATTCTTGGGTTGCGGCAGCTCGATCATGAACTTACTTCCCTTCCCGATCTCACTCGTCGCAAACACCCGCCCACCGTGGGCTTCGGCGATTTGCTTTACGAGCGACAGGCCAAGTCCGTTTCCGTGTATCTGAGCATCAACAACCTCTTTCGACCTATAAAACGGCTCAAATATTTGCTTTAGGTCGCCCTGTGAGATTCCAATGCCGTGATCCTCGACTGAGATCTTTACCTTCCCGCCGCCGTTCGAGGCAGTGACAGAAAGTCGTTTGTCACCATTGCTATACTTGATCGCGTTTACGATCAAATTCTGTATTGCCTGACTGACAGCGTAACCGTCCGCCTTGATGACTGGCAAAGCCGAAGCGATGTCGGTCTCAACATTCACGCCTTTTTCTTCAATCAGCGGGCCGCATTCGGCGAGGGCGTTTTCGATGATTGACGCTACAGGTATTTCGGCGAAGTTGTATTTTTTCCGTCCCGAGTTCGCTCCGGCGAAATCCAAAATCTGCTCGACCATCGTCGACAGCTTGCGGCCTTCACCTTTGATGAGATTGCCGTAACGAGAGACCTGGCCGTCCTCTTTCGCGATGCCGTCGGCTAGGTTTTCGCCTGCCGAATATATGACGGCAAGCGGCGTGCGAAATTCATGCGAGACGCTCGAGACAAAGTCGACCTGCCGCTGCGCCAGCATTTTTACTCGTTGGGCGGAAAAAACGATCGCCGCGATCGCCGCCGCGAGGAGAAACAAAATCCCAAAGCCAATAGCTAGATTTCGACGCAGCGTGCTCGTCAAAAACGTCTCAAGCGATCCTGAAGAATGCTGGACCAAAAGCGTCCATGGCCCGGGTCCGGCATTCCCTGTCGTCGTTGCCGTCGTAAAAACTGTGGTTCGTGGCATCGAGTCCCTTTTCACTTCTATCGTCATGCTTCCGGGATCATTGCCGGCTTTCTGAATTCGATTAAAGCTATGTGTCTCGACCCGTGAATTCAATACGACACCAGGACGTTTCTCGACAGCGTCCCCGGAAACGGGCTTCAGCGACGACATTAGTTCTCTGTTCCCGAAGAACATATAGTTCTCCGGTGCTAGGTCGAGCAGCGGAGCCTGAGCATCGCTCGTCTCGCCGTTTATCGCCTGAAATATCGCCTGTCCGCTTTTATCCTTGACTGCGGCACGAAACTCGCCGTCCCCAAAATATTTTGCGACCAGATCAGGTAGCACCTTTTCCTTTATCGTCGCCGGATCGAGTTTGATCGCCAGATAGCCATATTTTTCGGGCCCTTTCTCGATCACCGGATCGTGTTTGACTGTTGGGCGGACAGGACGCACAACGACCCGATCTAATTTCAAAACCATATCGTGGATCGGCTGAACCAGGAAATATTGGTCGTCATAGATCGGCTTAAACGTCTGGTCGTTAGAGAATTTGTGTCGAAGGTCTGTAAGCTCCGCCGTCATTTCCGCCGCCATAAATGTCCTGCCCGCTCGATCGTAGCGGAACGGAGCAGCCTCCGGCTTTGCCTCAAAAAAGTAAATGTCCGTGATCAATTCAGGGTATGTCGCCTTTTCACGCCAGAAATCGTAGCGTTCGTTAAAGGCGTTCCAGTCCCTATTCTTCCAGCTTTCGGAATCGGTCTGAAGATTAAAATATGCGTTCTGAATCTCGCGGTTAAAATCCTCGGCAAAACGGGCGGCCTGTTCCTGCACACGCTTCCGCGCCTTTTCGCCATCAGTTTCGCTGATCTGGCTCAGCCACCGGTACTGGAGCCCGCCAAGCAGGACGAGCAGACCGGTCAACCCAAGGATCAATAAAATTGTAGACCATGAACGTTTCATAGCGGTTTGACCGACCATCTTACACCTGCATTATGCAATTATCGGCGATCAACAAACAACGGACTTTTCGCACATTTTACATTCTTAACAATTTCTTTGCTTCCTCTTAATCACTTGTGAAAACCGGTAGAGCATAATCCAAACTGTAGAAACTGACACGGCCAACTGGCCAACGTCCAAATACATTCGGCGTAACCGCCCGGATTCATTCACAGTCAATTATGACTGTGACCAATGTCCGTGATAGGTTACTTGGCATTAGGGAATAATTCGAAATTGATCGGAGGTAAAATTATGAAAAGATTTGCTATTACAATTCTTACGGTGGCCGTGTTCTTTATCGGCCTTGGCTCTATCGTCGATAATGTCGGTGCAAAATTTAAGTCCGATGAAAAGGCACTTGACCTTGTCCGCAAGGCCCGCATCGCCATCGGCGGTGATGCCGCGATCAGCTCGGTCCAGAGCATGCGTATCGTCGGCCAGACGACCCGCACCGTTAAATTCGACGGTGTGGAAAGATCGGAACGGGGCGAGACTGAGATCGCTCTTCAGTTTCCTGACAAAATGATGAAATCGGTCCAAATCGGACATGACGATGGAAACGGCCTCGTCGAAAAACGCTTTGACAAGAAGGTCGATGTCGTAGTTGTCCGCCAGGCGAAAGAGGGGCAACAGATCAAGGTTGAGGCCGCTGGCCAGGGCGACGGATCGGCTGTCGCTCGCAAGATCATCATCCGCAAAGATGACGGCACTGTTCAGGAAATTACGGGCGATGAGGCTGCAAAGTTCATCGCGAAAGAAGATCATCCCGGATTGCCCGGAGCTGCTCACACGATCACCTTAAAGAAAAACGCTGACGGCACGGTCGAGCAGGTCAACGGCGGTGACCTTCCGCACGTGATCGTTCGCAAGGCTGACGGAACCGGCGGAAACGCGACCTTCACCTCGAGGGACGGCAAAACCTTCAATTTCGAGGGTCATGACGTCGTCATGGAACGCTCGGCCGGCGGTGTTGCGGGCGGTTCGAGGGACAATGAGCTTCTTCGCACGACGCTCGGCCTGTTGCTTACCGCTCCGCAGGGAATGGATGTCAGCTACACTTTCGGCGGCGAAAGCACCGTTGACGGCACCGACTGTAACATCGTCGTTGCCGAATTTGCCGGAACGTCATACAAGATCTTCCTAGGCAAATCGTCGAACCTTCCGGTGATGCTCAGCTACTCGGCACCCAAAATGCCGATGATCTTTACACGTACCCTGGATCCGAAAGCAGGTGAACAGCCGAAAGAGCTTGTGATCACGACGGACGAGCCAGTCGTCATGGCCCGCACTTCGGCTCCGAAAACCGGCGAGGCTCCGAAAGATAATGTTATGTTCGCCCGCACGACCAAACTTGATGGCGGACCGGTTGCCGAGTACAGCGTTAAATTCTCAGATTATCGCGCAGTGAACGGTGTTCAGCTTCCATACAAATGGACAACGACCGTTGGCGGTGCGACCAATGAGGTTTTTGACGTTACGAACTATGAGATCAATCCGGCCAACATTGCGGAAAAATTTCAGAACAACAATGTCAAAGTGAGACTGGCAAAGCCAGTGATCGACAAGTAAACTTTCGAGAAAAAATCGAACTGAAGGCTGTCTGAAAAGGCAGCCTTTTTTCGTTTCGGGGGAAGATATTTTTGTGAAATTTTGTGTTCGCTTTATAGATATCAAAACAGGCCTATTTTCACCCTTTTTGAAAGTGTGGCACGTGCCACACTTTAAGTTTGGCTCAATAAAGCCACGCGTAAACGGCTGCATTCATTGAACTTCCGAACAGCGATATTTGATCCTCAGTCGGTGATGTTTTCGCTGATCGGTAAAGTCGGTACGGGAGATTGGTAGAGGTATTTGCGAGATTGGTCAAAGGTCTTTTTGAGGTTCAAATATCTTTCTCGGAGTTGGTGCCGAGCCGCGTCGCAAGGCGCGGGACGAGAGCCTTCGCGGCATCTATTGCGCCTTTGATATGGCGGTGATTTGTGAAATGGCCGGCGACGAAAACGCCCGGAATATTCGTCTCGAAAGTCTTGGCATCATAAACCGGCACCTCGCCGTATTTCGCCTGCTTGGTCACAACGCCGAGGCCTTTCATCATCGAGAGATCGGCGTCTGAGCCGATCAGGACAAAGACGACATCGTTCGCCAGCGTTACGCGGTCGCCGTTCTCGTTTTCGAGATCGATCTCGCCAGGCCGGATCTCGAGGACCTTGCCTAGAAAGAACAGATTGAGACAATGCTCGTTCAGTTCCTGTTCGAGCGGCTGTTTGACCCAATATTTGATACAGCCCTGTTTTGGATCGTCGTTTTCCCAGTCCGATCGAAAGATCGCCAGCGTCGTGTCCGCACCTTCCTGAGCCAAAAACAACGCCGCCTCGCCCGCCGAATTCCCCCCGCCCACGATCAACGCCTTTTTCTTGACCCACGGATAAGTCTCGCGAAAATGATCAAAAACATGCGGCAGATCCTCGCCCGGCACGTTTAGCTTTCGCGGATAATCCATTGCTCCGATGGCGAAGAGGATGTTTTTGGATTCGTATCTCGCTTTGTCACTAACAACCTCGAACGTTCGCTCCGATTGCGAAAGCCCGCGCGCAAGCAAGGGTGATGTCGGGACGTCGGATGAATCGTCCTTGCTTACGCGCGGGCTTTCGCAACGAACATCGAGCACCGTTTCCTCAGTCTGCACATTCAACCCGTTATCCAAAACAAACCGCACGTAATAAGACAGCAACTCCTCGCGCGTCGGCTTTTCGCGGGCGGGTTTTAGGTCGCCGTGGTTAAATTCAAGTTCGTTGGTGGTCGAAAAAACGGTCAGGCCGACGGGGTAGTTGTAGATAGTATTCCCGATCAAGCCTTTTTCTATGACAAGGTGCGAGAGCCCCGCTTTTTTGGCTTCATAGGCAGCTGAGATGCCCGCCGGTCCGGCCCCTATGATGATTAGGTCGTACATTTTATGAATTTTTTACCACATAGGAACATAGCGAACATAAAAAAGAAAAGAAGCTATGTGGCCTATGTTGCTATGTGGTTGAATTGCCTTCCAGAGTTTTGAGAACCTCGGTCAATTTCTCGATCTGCAAATGCGTATTCTCCAAAACGCGTTTTGATTCTAGATACTTCTCCCATTCGTTCGTGTTCGTCATGGCCTTGAGCACGTCCGGATCAACGGCGTGCGACATCAGGACGAGCAGATCGCTCAGAGCCTCGTGACCGTCGAGGAGCGATTGGATGATTGTGTACGCGAGTTTGGCGTTGGGCAGATCAATGTCAAGTTGTTCCATATCTAGCTCTGACGACGTTCATTTTCGGCTAAAAAAACCGAAAGGCTCGCTCGTCAGCGAACCTTTTGATGCTACAAAAAGCGACTTTGCCCGATCTACCATATCTCCGTCAGATCAAGCTCAAAGCCCGGCAATACATCCTCGCCGCTGACCTTGTCCGGGTTTTCGAGTATCTCGACCGAACCGTTAGCTCGATATATATAGACCTTTTTTTCCTCAGGATCGATCAGCCAGCCGAGACGGACGCCGTTTTCGATATACTCGTGCATTTTGGCTGTTAGATTTCGCATCCTGTCGGACTTTGACCGGAGCTCAAGTACAAAATCCGGTGCGATCTCGGTAAACCTCTCGGACCGCTCTACTTTCGACAATGCGAAGTATCGTTCCTTTAGTATCCATGACGCGTCCGGCATCCGTTTTGCGCCGTTCGCGAAAGTGAACTTGGCAGAGGATTCAAAGCAAACACCCGTGCCATCCCGTTTCGCCCATGACGCGAGTTGATAGTCAAGTTCGATATTTTTTCGGCTTGTGTCTGTAAATGGTGGAGGCATGATCTCAAAATCACCTTCTGCATTAGTTTCTATTCGCCAACCCTCATTAGCTGCGTCGAAATCGTATAATTCCTGATCGGTAAAGGTCCTTCCGGGAGCCTTCAAAACGAAGAAAAATGGTTCCGGAAATCCTATCTCAGGAACATCCTGCGGCATCCTAACGCTCTGGATCTCTTCAACTGTATCGACTACGACCGACATGTCTCTATTTTAGCTCATTTTCTAATATGAATGGCAAATTCCTGACTTCGACATTGGCTTCGCCGCTGTTCAATTGGGTTCCTTCCAATAAGTGATCGTACCGGACAAATGCGAGAGCGACCGTCTTTTCGAGTTTTGGCGAAAACGTAACAGAAGTTAGCCGTCCAGCATTTTTTCCTTCCGCTGTCGTCAATTCCGCTCCGGGCTGGAACCCAGTCGCTATCGCTCCCGGTGCTGACACGAGTCCTGTCAGTCGTTTTGCGACGTGGCCGCGGAAGTGAATGCGGGCGATGATCTCCTGGCCGATGTAGCAGCCTTTGTTGTACGAGATCAGGCCGTCGAGGCCGAGTTCGGGGACGATCGTTGTTTCGTCCATGTCGATGCCGTATTTTGGAACGCCGTTTTCGATGCGGAGCGTTTCGAAGAGGTCGTCGGAGATTTCGACTGCTTGACTCGCACTGAGCGAGCTTAGGAACGGATCAATCTCGTCAACCGGTATGAATGTAGAGCTTGTCGTGCTTCTAGTGAACGTCAGACCACCCGCTGACGCAGGTGGTTCTCCCCAAATCCCGAATGTCAGACCACCCGCTGACGCAGGTGGTTCTCCCCAAACCTCGAAATACCTGTGCTGATCTGAGAGATCCTCGACAAAAAAATCTCCCGCGTAAGTAAACCGGAAAAGATTTAAGAATAGCTTTTCGCGCGTCGCTTCTTCCGTTTCGAACAAAAACCGGTCACCCTGTCGCAAAACGCGAACGACCGCGAGCAGACGCCCCTGAGCATTCGGAAACGCTGCGAGTATCTGTGCCCCGTCCGCCAGGGTTTTCATGTCGTTGGTGATCAGGCCGTCGAGGAATTGGACGGCCTCTTTGCCCCAAACGGCGATGAGTCCGCGTTTTTGTTCATAAAACCCCGCACTGCCGCCGCGGATCCGTTCGTAATTTTCGAGGGCTTCGTTGTTCATCATTTTGTCGACGGTTTCTCCGAAATAGGTTAAAAGTCGTAAGTGTTAGGTTATAACTTTTTACTTTTAACTTATCACTTATTCCGAACGTATCTGTCGCTCTCGCAACCATATTTGTTACAATCCTATTTAACTTTATTACGCCGGATACGAGTTTACATAATGAATCAAATTTCAGAAGCTGTAGTTTTAGAAGCACTTGCCCAGATCATCGACCCGGATCTGGGAAAGGATATTGTCACGCTCGGGTTTATTCACGATCTTGAGGTCTCGGGCGGCGATGTGTCGTTTACGATCATGCTCACCACGCCGGCATGCCCGGTCAAGGAGCTGATGGAGGCTCAGGCGATCGATATCGTCAGCGGACTCGAAGGCGTGAAGCATGTCAAGGTCAAGATGGACGCCGAGGTGCCACAGGGACGTGGTATCAAAAACAACATCGCGATCCCCGGCGTCAAGAACATCATCGCCGTCTCATCGGGCAAGGGCGGCGTCGGCAAATCGACCGTTGCGGTCAATCTCGCTGTTTCGCTTGCAAAGGACGGAGCGAAGGTCGGCATCATGGACGCCGACGTTTACGGGCCAAACGTTCCGATGATGCTTGGAACCGGTTACGACCAGCCCGAGGTTTTCGAGGGCAAACTGGTCCCGATTGAGGCTCACGGCATCAAGATGATCTCGATGGCCGTGCTCGTTCCGCCCGACAAACCAATGATCCTTCGCGGGCCGATGCTGCATGGCGTTGTGCGTCAGTTTTTGACGGATGTTAACTGGGGCGAACTCGATTATCTGATCGTCGACATGCCGCCGGGAACGGGCGATGTGCAGCTTTCGCTCGCACAACTCGTGCCCGTTCAGGGAGCGGTTTTGGTGACGACGCCGCAGGAAGTTTCGCTGTCGGACGTGCGCCGTGCGGTCAAGATGTTTGAGCAGGTCAATATTCCGCTGCTCGGCGTGATCGAGAATATGTCGTACTTCATCGCACCCGACACGGGCCACAAATACGATATCTTCGGCAGCGGCGGCGGCCAGAAACTCTGCGACGAATACGGCCTCAATTTCCTCGGCGAGATCCCGATGGGCTTGGAAGTCCGCGAGGGCGGTGACAAAGGAATTCCCGTCGTCGTCTCGTACCCGCATTCACCGCAGTCCCATGCTTTCGACAAGGTCGCGGAAGAAGTCGCCCGCCAGATCTCGATCGAGGCGATGAAACCGGAACTCACGATCCTAACGCGTGCCGAATAGCAGTTTTTAGCTCTCTATTATCATTTCAACAAAAGGTGGTCATACAGACATGAAGAAATTTATTGGAATTATCTTGATCTTCTCCCTGACGGTCTTGCCGGCGTTTGCCGATTACAAGATCACGCAAAAACGGACGATGCAGGGCATGGGCCAGGAAACGACCGTTTATTCTAAAGGTGTTCGCGAACGCCGCGAGAGCAAAATGGTAATGGAGGGCGACGCTGCGACGATGGCGATGATGGCTCAAATGATGCCGAACGTCGTCTACATCAGCCAATGCGACCTGAAACAGGACGTTTCGCTCAACGACGCGAAAAAGCTCTATTTCGTCGATCCATACGACTGGACCTCTCTGACACCTGAGCAAAAGATCCGGCGTCCAGCCGAGAAAGTTACGATCAAGGGAACGATGACCGTTTCGTCGATCGTGACCGATTCCGGCAAGCGTCAGCAGATGTTCGGGCTGACGGCGAAGTGGCTGAAACACGTCCAGAGCATGGAATCATCAGCCGACAGCTGCGACGGGCGTTCAAATATGCGGATGGAAACGGAAGGCTGGTACGTCGATCTCGTTCTGCAGCAGGATCGCTGCAAGACACCTCGGGTGGAAGGCCCGACTTACACCGGCGGCTGCCGTCCGAAGATGATCATCAAGGGAATGCAGGACCCGGGCTTTTTGCTTACCGGTACGATGAAGACGTACGTCGACGACAAGCTACAGATGACTTCGAGTGTTGAAACCACCGCTTTGTCCAAAGCCACGCTTGATCAGGCACTTTTCGAAATTCCTAATAGCTATACCGAGGCCAATTCACTTTCGGATCTGACCAAGGTCGATATGTCCGCGATGGCGTCGATGGGATCTTCGTCCAATCCGTCGAAAACCGCTGGCGTGCCGACGGTCGCCAGATTGGGCATGGGTCCGGCCAAGAAGATGATCGCGATCGACTTCCTTACGGGTAATACTTCTAAAGTCGATCAGTCGTCGTTGCGAAATTATATCGCGTCCAAGGTTTCCGAAACGGGCATGGCCGGAGTTCCGATCAGCTCGGCGGCCGAGATCGGCGGCGGTATGTATTCGAACGTCATCGCGGTCGAGATCAAGAAGATCAAGGAATCGAGCGGAGCCAAGATCGGCGGGCTTTTTGGTAAAGTAACCGGAGCTGACGACGCAGCGAAACTCGGCGATACGGAGGCCGAGATCATGGTCACGATCTATGGTAAAGACGGAAAGACCGTCGCGGCGTCGGACAGTGCGTCGGTCAAGGTCAAGGGAAAAGGCGACGACGCGGTCAGGGCTGCGGTCGATAAGATCATCGGCGGCTTGCTCGAAAAGATTCGCTGATATCGCTTTCTTCGTGTTATCGTTAGATAGTTCAAATAAATCTAACTGATACGGAGAAATATGTCTTTGAAGCTCGTCCAACGTTTGCGGCAGAGTGTATTCACGCTCTGCCTTTTTAGTCTCGTCACTTCGTCGCTGCTCGCGCAGACCGGCGGCAAAAGAGCTTTGACCGCTCAGGATTTCGACGCATGGAAAGGCCTGCAGGGCACGGCGATCTCGCGTGACGGCAAGTTTGTCGCGTACGTAATGCAGGCCCAGGATGGCGACGGCGAGGTTTTCGTCCGCAGCACTTCGGGGACGACCGAATACCGCGTCCCGCGCGGCTATCGTCCGCCGACACCGCCGCCCGATCCGTCAGATCCGGCTGCAACCCAGGCTTTTGCGGCTCTCGGTCGTCTTCTGCGTCCGGTATTTTCGGCCGACAGTAAGTTCGTATTCTTCAACCTCGAACCTGAAAAAGCGGTCATTCTAAAAGCCCGAAAAGATAAGAAAAAGCCCGAAGATATGCCGAAAACCGCTCTCGGCATCATGGATCTCTCAAACGGCAAAGTCACTCGGGTCGACGAAGTGAAGAGCTTTCAAGTTCCTGAGGACGGTTCGGACTTTGTCGCTATCTTGAAAGAACCGGGCAAACCGGAACCCGCAGCATCGCCGAGCCCGAATGCGAATTCGAACACCGCCGCACCGGCAGCTCCGCAGGCTCCGGCAAAGAAAAAAGATTACGGCTCGACGCTGATACTTCGCCGGCTTTCCGACGGGAAAGATCGCACGTTCGCTGACGTTCTCGAATATTCCTTCGCCAAAGATGCGAAGACTTTGCTCTACGCCGTTTCTTCGAAAAAAGAGGAAACGAACGGAGCGTATGCTGTAACGCCGCAGACCGACGCTGCACCGGTCGCGTTGCTCTCTGGCCCCGGAAAATACACCAAATTCACCTGGGACGAAAAACAGGAACAGGCAGCATTTATAAGCGATAAAGCCGACGCGGCAGCAAAACAGCCGAAATTCTCCGTCTACCACTGGGCACGAGCCGTCTCGGCCGCAAGCGAGGTCGTCTCCGTAAAAACGACTGGTTTCCGTCCCGAATTTATCGTGAGCGAGAAAGGCTCGCTCGCATTTTCCTACGACGGTAGCCGCCTTTTTATCAGCAACGCCCCGCCTCCTGATCCTGAACCGGATCCGGCAAACGCCGTTCCCGACGAGGAAAAGGTCGTCGCCGATCTGTGGCACTGGAAGGACGATTACGTCCAGCCGCAGCAGAAGGTCAGAATGATCGCGGACCGCGACCGTTCCTACCGCGCTGTTTGGCACATCGCGGACAAGAAATTCGTCCAGCTCGCGGATACAACGATGGAGAATGTAAACCCAAGCTCGAACGGGCTGTACGCACTCGGAACGGACGACCGCTCGTATCGAATTCGGGGCAACTACGATCCGGGGTTTACGGATTACTATCTCGTGAATACAGTGGACGGTTCGCGAAAACCGCTTCGTCAGGGGCTGCAGTTCGGCATGAGTTGGTCGCCGGGTGCGAAGTACGTCGTGTTTTTTGACGGCAAGGATTGGAATTCTATCTCGATCCCCGATCTCAAGGTCACGAATCTGACCAGCAAGATCAACATAAAATTCACCCGCGAAGATCACGATTCCCCAAGCGCGGCTCCATCGTACGGCCTCGCCGGTTGGACGAAAGACGACAAACAGGTCCTGATCTACGACCGCTTCGACATCTGGAACGTAAATGCCGATGGCACCGGTGCGAAGGTGCTGACCGGCGGCATTGGCCGCAAAGAAAAGACCGAGCTTCGCTACGTTCGCCTAGATCCGGACGAAAGGTTCATCGAGCCCGGCAAGGACATGCTTCTGCGAGCAGAAAGCGAAGAGACCCGCGATTCCGGATTTTACCGCGTCAGGCTCGACGGCACGCCGGAAAAATTGGCGATGGACGCGAAGAATTTCACCACGCCAGTCAAGGCTCGCGACGCGAGCACGATGATCGTGCAGGCGTCGCGGTTCGATATGTTCCCGGACGTTTTGGTGACGGGCGGCGATTTTAAAGATCTCAAGAAACTCAGCAACGGCGATGCCCAGCGTGATCCGTTCATTTGGGGAACGTCGGAACTCATTCGATATAAGAGTGCCGACGGTGTGCCGCTGCAGGGCGTGCTGATCAAGCCGGGCAATTTCGATCCCAAGAAAAAATATCCGATGCTCGTTTACCTTTATGAGAAACTGTCGGACACGGTAAACAACTTCCCCAATCCTAACGTCGGCCAGAACGTCAATACGAGTTTCTACGCGAGTAACGACTACGTTATCTTCCTGCCGGATATCGTTTACAAGATCGGCTATCCCGGCAAAAGCGCGTTGAACTGCGTGCTGCCCGGCGTTGACGCGGTTGCGAAAATGGGATTTGTCGACGAGAAATCGATCGGCATTCAAGGCCACAGTTGGGGCGGTTATCAGATCGCGTACATGATCACGCAGACCAACCGTTTCAAAGCCGCCGCACCTGGCGCGTTGGTCGCGGATATGTTCAGCGCGTATAACGGCATACGCTGGGGAACAGGCTTGCCGCGGCAGTTCCAATACGAGCGCACGCAGAGCCGCATCGGCGGCACGCCGTGGAATTCGACCAAGTTGTTTACTGAGAATTCGCCGCTTTTCTACGTCGAAAAAGTGCAGACGCCAGTTCTAATGCTCCACAATGATGGCGACGACGCGGTGCCGTGGTATCAGGGTATCGAATTCTTTCTTTCACTTCGCCGGTTGAATAAAGAAGTCTATTTCTTTAATTACAACGGCGAGCCTCACGGCCTGAGAAAGAGGCAGAATCAGCGAGATTACTCGCGGCGGATGAAAGAGTATTTCGATCACTTCCTGAAAGGTGCGCCGGCTCCAGATTGGATGCAAAAGGGAATTCCGTATTTGCAGCGGGAGAAAGAGAAGGAAAAGTACCGCCAACCGGCCGGCACGGCTCCGAAAAATTGATCATGGGGCAAGTTATGCTTGTAATTTGGCATAACTTGCTCTATTATTTACATTAAAGTAAGGATTCGGTTTGTCGCTGACACTTACAGAAAAAGTTTAGGAGAAACATAAAATGGCAGCAGTTGCAGCACCGTCAGTTGAATTAATAGTTACAGATAGCGCCGCGGTCGAGATCAAGAAATTTCTGGCGAGCGAGGACGATCTGCCGGAAACGGCCGGGCTTCGCGTCCGCGTCGTCCCGGGCGGTTGTTCTGGTTTTCAGTACAGCCTCAATATAGAGGAAGAGTCGAAAATGGGCGATTTCGTTATGGACAAGCAAGGCATTCGGCTGTTTGTCGATATGTTCTCGGCCCAGTACCTGAACGGGATCACGATCGATCACACGACGAATATGATGGGCTCGGGATTCACATTTGAGAATCCAAACGCCACCGGCGGCTGTGGCTGCGGAACTTCGTTTTCGGCATAAACCTCACTTTTTATAACCTGGAACAAAGGCTCGGATTTATTTTCGGGCCTTTTTCATGTTTTGTTGGAAGCGTTGGGAGATTGCGTCTGTTCTAAAAGCATACAAACAACTAAAGGAACTCTGAAGGCTCAAGGTGAGGTGGTGGATGGCAAGCCGCCCGCGAAAGCGGGCGGTTTTCTTCCCGGAGAACCATAAGTTTTTCCGCCGGTTTGCATCTCCGTTGCTAATGGGGCATAATACTCATTGTTAGTTTCAAGGTTAAAAAGGGTTAACAATTTGAGGTTCGAATAAACGAGATTCTTGAATTTCAGGAATTAATTGTCTGTTTGTTGTTTTATATAGATAGGTGCGTTATTCACCATCTCCTCAATCTTCCCCGCCAGCCAAAAAATTCAATCACTGGAGATACGATTTGATAGTTTTAAAAAAGATGCTCTTTGTTTCGGTTTGCGTCGTTGCCGCTGCCGTGTGTTTTACGGGAACAGCCGCTGCTCAGGGCCGCGATCGCATTGTTAAATCAACCGGAAGTCAACCAACCAATATGCCGGAGCCCACGCAGCCGGTCGAAGTTGTCAGAACATCATCCTCCCGCTCAACGCTCACAAATTCGATTAACGTAGTAAAACCACCCGTCGACGCAGCATACGAACCGCTCGTGAAAAACACAGCGTCATCGATGCCAACCAATGTTGCCGGTATGGCCGCGGCCGGAAAGGCGGCTTACGGTTCATCGACCAGCGTTCGTCTCGATCAGGCGATCAAATCGCGTTATGGCATTCCGTACCGCTACGGTTCGACCGGTCCTCGAACATACGATTGTTCGGGCTTTGTTTGGGCAGCTTTCCAGGAAGCAGGCATCCCGTTCACACGTGCGAGTGCGCGCAGCCTGTGGTCGCAGTCGGAACCGGTTTCGGGTGACGACCGCTTTAAGTTTGGTACGCTCGTATTCCTCAACGGCCTCGGCCACATGGGGATCGTTGCTGACGAGAATGGTTTTTACCACGCATCATCGAGCAAAGGCATCACATATTCGCCTTTCAAAGGCTACTGGGCCAGCCGCATCGTCGGCTTCAGAAAGCTGAATCCTGAAACAAAATAGGTCAGAACCGCCTGCGTAAGGGGCGGAACGAACATCAAGATCACGAATGCCGCCGATAGAGCGAATCTATCGACGGCATTTTTCTGCTCGCGTTGTTAAGTTTGCTATCGTTGTTCCGCCCGCTAACGCAGGCGGTTCTGACCTGTCCTATCCCAAGAATCCGGGACGCGGCTGCGGGTCTTTGCATTCATATATCACGGCGATCTTGTCGATCGAAACATAAGCGACCTCGCCATCCTCATCACGCAGATATAGTACGCCGCTTTTCACGTCAACAACATCGCCGCGAAATGTCGCATTTGTACCGCAAGTAACATCGATTTTTTTGCTCAATAGCTGTTTCAGTAATTCTTCCATAATCTTTCGATAATTATATCAAAACCTATCGCCCATCGCCGCAGCTCGGCCCGCCATCACCCAGCGGCTGGGCTTGCCTCGCTCGTCGCCACCGGGAATAGTGACAGCCGTCGACTTCCTTGCATAAGCCAGTGCTGCTGCGACGATCGCGATGTCGCGCGTGGTTTCATGAGCTACCGCATCGGCTCTTCGTTCAAAAAATCGTGGAATAAAGCCAGTGTCGAGTTTTCCGTCTATGAACTCCTGATCGTTCATTATCTCGCGGAAAAAAGGCAGCGTCGTCTTGATGCCGCCGACCTCGTATTCCATCAAGGCCCGCCGCATCCGGTCGATCGCCTCTGCCCGGTCGCGGCCGTGAACGGCGAGTTTTGAGATCATCGGATCGTAGTAGATCGAAACCTCCGCTCCGTCATACACACCGCCATCGTCGCGGACTCCGGGTCCCTGAGGCAGTCTCAGCCGCGTTATTCTGCCGGGCGAAGGCATGAAGTTGCTTTCCGGATCTTCCGCATAAACACGACACTCGATCGCGTGGCCGTTGATCTGTATGTCGTCCTGCGTAAACGAGAGCTTTTCGCCCCAGGCGACATTTATCTGCTCGCGAACGAGATCGATGCCCGTGACGAGTTCGGTCACCGGATGCTCGACCTGCAGCCGTGTATTCATCTCGAGGAAATAGAACGACCGGTCGAGGTCTGAAACCAGAAATTCTACAGTGCCCGCACCGACATAATTTACGGCCTTCGCTACCTTCACGGCACATTCGCCCATTGCCTTTCGCAATTCGGCAGAGTTGATCGGCGACGGAGCTTCCTCGATCACCTTTTGATGCCGCCGCTGGATAGAACATTCTCGCTCGCCCAGATAGATGTGATTTCCGTGCGTATCCGAGAAAACCTGGATCTCAATATGTCGCGGCCGAACCACCGCCTTTTCGACATAGACCTCAGCATCGCCAAATCCGGCGAGTGCCTCAGCCTGAGCATTTTCGAGAGCCGACTTGAGTTCAGATTCCTCGAAAACAAGCCGCATTCCCTTCCCGCCACCGCCGGCCGAAGCTTTGAGCATTACGGGATAACCGATCTCAGCCGCCGTAGCTTTTGCTTCCTCAAACGACGCCAGCGGTTCGGTCGTTCCGGGAACGATAGGCACACCTGCGTCGATCGCGATCTTACGCGCCGACATTTTGCCGCCAAGCCCTTCCATCGCTTCGGGGGGCGGGCCGATGAACGTTATACCAGCCTTCGTCACTTCGCGGACAAAATCAGCATTCTCCGACAAAAATCCATACCCTGGATGGATCGCCTCAACACCGTTCTTTACAGCGACTTCAATTATTTTCTCCCACCGCAAATAACTCTCAGCCGAAGGCGGCGGCCCGATATGAAAAGCCTCGTCCGCCATCCGCACATGCAGCGCGTCTTTATCCGCATCCGAATAAACCGACACGGTTGCGATCTTCATCTCACGACACGCACGTATCACGCGGCAGGCGATCTCGCCTCGGTTTGCGATGAGTATTTTCTTGAACATTGATCGATGAACTTGATTCTAAAAAGGGAAAGCTGTTATCCAAACAAATTATTCCACAACTGAATTGCCCTGATTTCTTGGGTCGTATCTAATTCCGACTCGTGCTCCAGGTGCATAGCTGATCGGGTTGCGGCGTTGGTCGGGTGTTAGATAATCGGACGATTCGAAATCGACGCCGTTCAGTGTGTACGTGTAATAGACGAGTTCATCGCCCGATGGTTCGATCTGGCTGTCGATGATGACGCCGTCGGTTATGCGGCCGGTGGCGAGCAGCATTCGGCGGCGGGCGTCCGGGTCAGGCTTTTTTCTGCGAAGGAGTTTGTCGACTATTCCCATTTAATCATCTAGTTCGAGAGGCGGTTTGTTGTACTTCGCCCTTAAGTTGTTCACGGCCGCGAGAACGGACGGGCGTTTAATTAGCCGGGCTTCAAACGGTCTCTTTCCAGGTATATCCAAAAGTACCAACCCTATAAGAATTGTTAAGATCCCCTGACCAGGCCCTATCAGCATCACGATCCCAGCGAGTATAAGAACTACTCCGGCTACGTTCTTGGCGATTACTGCTCCCCAACGTGTCAGCCAGGGACTATTGGGAAGAAAATCGCGCTGGTAATGAGAACTAAAATAGTTCTCAGGTACCTTCACCAGAACAATACCGACCAGTAGTGCGCTCAACGCCACTGACAAAACAAAAAGGCCGAGCCCAAGTAGCACTCTTCCTAGGGTTAATGACTCCCAGAATCCAGTCAGCCAGCTCATTTATTCTCTTTCTCGTTCTTATCCATCAGCATCAACTCGCGGCGAATGTAGATCATTCGCTGCACGAGCGTCCACATCGAACCCACCGCGAGGACCCACAAAACCTGCGGCATTCGGTTCGCCAGAAAGGCGGTCGAGTCCCAGTTCCAGGTCGATAATGCTCCAATAATGAACAACACGACGCGTTCCGGCCGTGCAAGAAATCCCACATTGGCTTTTACGCCCAAGCCTTCACTGCGAGCCGTCGTGTAGCTCACAAGGACCGAAGCGACCATTCCGATCCCGGCAAGTGCGACGTTTAGGACGGAATGTTCCGGTGTATTGCGGGAATAAAAGATTATTATTCCGACAAAAACACCCATATCCGAAAGCCGGTCGAGCGTCGAATCAAGAAAACCACCATATCTCGTGACTTTTCCAGACAATCTCGCGACGTTGCCGTCGAGCATGTCAAAAAGGTTCGCTACTATCAGAACGATCCCTGCCCAGAAAAATTCGCCGAAGCCAAACAGAACACCACACGCCAGATTAATGATTACGCCGATCGTCGTCAAAACGTTCGGAGGAATGCCAGCCGAAGCGAGAGCCCGCACCATCGCATTGATGATGCTCATCGCTCCTCGCCCTATGCTTGCTCCAAACATTCTCGTTAGTCCAAAGTCCAAAGTCCAAGGTCCAAGGTCCAAACATTTGGACTTTGGACATTGGCCCTTGGACTTAATCCTTATCGTGTATCGTCCTCAGCCTCGTGATCTCAAAATTACGAAAGCCGGTCGGGGTCTTTACCTTGACCTCGTCGCCTTCTTCTCTGCCCATCAGGGCCTGGCCGATCGGCGAGACGGTCGAGATCAGCCCTTTTTCGGGAGCACTCTCTTCTGACGTAACCAGTCTATAGGTCACTTTCTCTTCTTTTTCGAGATCGTACAGAACCAGCGTCGAGCCGTAGGCGGCCGTATCCGTCGGGATCTTGGACAGATCGATCGAATCAACCTCCATCATTCGCTGATGCAGTTGGCTGATGCGTGCCTGTACCATCGACTGACGTTCTTTCGCAGCTTTATACTCAGCATTTTCCTTTAGATCGCCGAATTCGCGTGCATGCTGGATATCCTTGGGCAGTTTAAAGTGCAATTCGTGCTCAAGCAGATCCAATTCCGCCTGAAGTTTTTTCTTAATATCTTCCATACAAATCTCTAATCGTGGGTGATGTAGGTTGTCGGAGCGCTCGCCGCGACGCGAGGAACTGGCTTGCCGTTTTCTGCTAGTTTTGACTCCTTTGGTGCGGCAAACGAGATACCGATGTCGCGTGCGGTCCTGACAAGCTGTCCGTCGATCGGAACGGTTTTAATGCTCGTACATGCCTCGTCAAGTGGAACAGTGATGACAATTCCGGCCTGCAATGCCACCATCTTGCCGGTTTCGCCGTTGGCCAGAGCACGAACCGCGCACGCACCAAAATTGGTTCCTAACATTCTATCGAACGCATTCGGGCTGCCCCCTCGCTGAAGGTGGCCAAGAACCACGCAACGCGATTCCTTGCCTGTTAGTGTCTCGATGTGCCGCCGCAGGTAATCGCCAACACCACCCAACCGACGCGTTTCCGAATCCTGGTACATCTCCGTCTTTCCAACCTCAACGGCCCCCTCGGCGACGACGATATTAGTAAATCTCGACCCCGACTTCTCGCGCGACTGTACCTTGCGAACTATCGCATCGAAACAAAATGGGATCTCCGGTATGAGGATGATATCGGCGCTTCCGGCAAGTCCGGCGTGAAGAGCGATCCAACCGGCGTTACGGCCCATGACCTCAAGGATCATCACACGATCATGCGATGCGGCAGTCGTATGAAGCCTGTCGAGGGCCTCGGTGGCGATGTCGATCGCGGTCATGAAACCGAATGTAAATTCAGTCGCCGCGAGGTCGTTGTCGATCGTTTTCGGAACGCCAATGACCGGAAACCCGCGTTTGTGGAACTGCTCGGCAATTCCAAGCGTTCCCTCGCCGCCGAGTACTATCAGAGCCTCGATACCGAGGATATCGAGATTCGCGATCGCCTCACCGATCGGCATTTCGGGATAGAATGGAACTCCATTAACATTTTTGACAAAACTTCCGCGATTTCTCGTCCCGAGGATCGTTCCGCCGCGGGGTAGTATTCCGCTCACGCTTTTAGTAGTCAACGGCACGGTATGAGTATCGCCGAGAATGCCTTCAAAGCTGTCCTCGATACCAATACACTTCATCCCGTATTCCCCGATCGCCGTTCGGACGACGGCTCGAATAACTGCATTAAGGCCCGGTGCGTCACCGCCACCGGTCAAGATCCCGATCTGTTTATACATAGAATATTGGTGCGTAAAACAAGCTAGTATTTTACTCCACGCGTGGGCAAATGCGAAGAGGTGGCGTGTTTCCTAGGCGAGATTCGACCGGAATACTTTCCCGTGGGGCCTTTTATCGATGATTTTGAGCAAACGTCGCCACCAAATTCGCGGCCTGCGGCATTACCTCGATCGCCTTCAAAACCTGCGGATCAGCCTCGAGCAGAACCTGAGCTCCGGCTTCGGTAGAGTAATTTGCAGTGGCGAGTTCCTCGCGAAGGCGGCGGCGAGCATATTCGGCCTGGCCATCGATATTATCTGCCGCCAAGCCGTTCTTCCTGTCGGCTGCCGCAGACGATCTAAAGGCTTCAAAAACCTTGTCGCTCACGCTGAATTCATTTGGTTGTAGCGTAGCTTTGAAACTCTGTTTCTCGACCTTGAAATTCTCAAGCCCCGCAACCTTTCCCGCAACGAGTTGTCGGACAAAGAAGAAGGCGGCTTCGTTGATACGGCTGCGCGCCGCCGTGAATTTTGCACCTTCAGCAACAATGTCCGGCTCTATCCCGCGTCCGCCAAACAGGACGCGTCCGTCCGGCATTGTAACCGGGCTGCCGGCAGGTTTAGGTTTTACATCCTGTTCCGCATTCTCCGGCAGATCGTCGCCGTGGGTATAGTAATCGTAGATCGAACCGCTCGAATAATCCCGCTGAAGCGAGCGGCCGAACGGCGTGTAATACCTCGCTGTTGTCAAAGTTAATCCAGTTCCATATGGCAGCCTGAAAACTCGCTGGACGAGCCCCTTGCCAAAGCTGTCACTGCCGACTACGACACCGCGAGCATAGTCCTGTATCGCTCCGGCGACGATCTCTGACGCCGACGCCGAACCGCCGTTTATCATTACCACCAGCGGAAAATTTTCATTGCCGCCGCTAGTCGAACGCAGCTCGCGGGCACCCTGACCGCTCGAACCTTTGACCGAAACCACGATCTGCCCGCCCGGAACAAACTTACTTACAACCGCGACAGCCTGCTCCAAGATACCGCCCGGATTTCCGCGAAGATCGAGGATCAGGCTCTTCATCCCCTGCTTCTTGAGATCGGTAATCGACATTGACAGCTCTTCGGCGGTTGTCTGCTGAAAACCTCCCGTCAACCCGATGTAACCGATCGAATTCGGCAGCATGAACGTATTGCGGACCGATGGCAGCGGAACACCGCCGCGAACGATCTCAAAATCGAGCGGGGCCGAATTTCCCAGGCGATCGATCTGCACCTTGACGGGCGTACCGCGTTCACCGCGAACGTTTTTTGATACTTCCGCGCTCGTCCATTCCTTTGCGTCTTTTCCGGCAATCGTGAGGAAGCGATCACCGTAACGAAGTCCGGCCTTGTCAGCAGGCGTATTTGGTATAACGGCCTGAACATAAACGCCATCGCGGTGCTGCAAAATCGAGACACCGATGCCGTAGAACTGCGAGGATTGATCTTCATTTAGCTTCCGGTATTCATCAGCGGTAAAGAACGATGAATGCGGGTCGAGCGTCCATAGCATGCCCTGGATCGACCCGTCATTCAGTTTCTCGAGATCGACCTTGCCGGAATAACCGTCCTCAACGACACGTACGGCTTCGCGATAGTCAGCAAGCAAAGTGTCTTTAGTAACGGTCCCCTCAGCCGATGAACGCGACGGCATTCTGCCAAAAAGGCCGCCAAGTACCGCGCCGAAAACTATCAGGATGATCGCGAAAAAGGTAAATCTTCTGTTCATAGAAAGGTGCGCCAACTTTTATCAATATAGCATAGACGCTATCGCACAAGAGATAGGTTTGCCGGTCAATATTACACGCCGAAATTTACTTTTGTTCGCCAAAAATTTAACATTACACTTTTGCGAAATGAAACCTGAGATTTCCATCATAATTCCCGCCTACAACGAAAGCGAACGCCTCGGCCCGCCGCTGAACACAATCCTCGCTTTCGTCGCCGCGAACCGCATCAACGCCGAGGTGATCGTAGTTGACGATGGCTCGTCCGATGATACCGCGAAAGTGGCCGAAACGACCTTAGCGACCGCGCCTTCCGTTTCGTCTAACGTCATTAGATACGAGAAAAACAGGGGCAAAGGTTTCGCCGTTAAAACCGGACTGATGGCGGCAAGCGGCGATATCGCGCTTTTCTCTGACGCCGATCTGTCGACACCGATCGAAGAACTGTCAAAGCTGATCGACCCGATACGAACGGGCGAATTCGACGTGACTTTTGGCTCGCGAGCAATTGATCGTTCATTGATCGGGACGCACCAACCATGGCGTCGGGAGCAGGGCGGCCGCGTCATGAATCTCATCATAAAGACGATATCCGGCCTGCGATTCTACGATACGCAGTGCGGCTTTAAGGCATTTAACATGTTGAAATTCCGGCCGCTGCTCGATGTAATGCAGATCGACCGTTTCGGTTTCGATGTCGAATTCCTCTTCGTCGCCAACTATCACAAACTCCGGCTGGCCGAGATCCCGGTCAGATGGAACGACGTCGCGGGTTCAAAGGTCAGCGTATTTCGCGACACCCGGCGGATGATAAGCGAACTGATGCAGATCAGGCGGAATGCCAAAAATGGGGTCTATGAAATTTCCGTTACTTAACCTTATAATACAGTTATGAATTGGGAAGATCGTATAGTTGCAAACCCTGACGTCTTGGTTGGTAAGCCCACGATCAAAGGCACTCGGATCGCAGTTGAGCTGATTTTTGATCGGCTTGCGGATGGTTGGTCGACGGACGATCTGCTGGAAAGCTATCCACGACTTACCCGAGAAGATATACAGGCTGCCTTTGCGTATGCAAACGACTGTTTTAAGGACGGGTTAATGTTCATGTCTGCAACCAACGTCAAATGAACCGTTATCTGGCAGACGAGAATTTCCCGATCCCGAGCTTTCGTCTTGTGTTCGAGTCGGGGATTGACATAGTTCACATCGGATTATTAGCTCCTTCAATTGCCGATCCTGACGTTATGGAACTGGCCCGCCAACAAGATCGAATCCTCGTGACGTTTGATCGAGATCATGGCGAGCTAATTTTCTCGAGAGAATCCCTACCACCAAAAGGAATTGTCTATTTTCGGCTGCGGCAATATTCGAAAGAAGAACCGGGTCGAATATTATTGGCCTTGATCCGGAGCGAAACAAATTTTGACGGTTTTCTGACCGTTGTCGGTTCATCCGGAGTTAGAAGGAGGGCTTTATGGCTCCAAAGTTAAATGTCAATATCGACCACGTCGCCACAGTTCGTGAGGCTCGCAAAACTATCGAGCCGAGCGTTGTAGCGGCTGCGGTGATCTGCGAACAGGCTGGTGCCGATGGGATAACCGTGCACCTGCGCGGTGATCGCCGGCATATTCAGGATCGTGATATTGAACTGCTCCGTGATGTAGTCACGACCTATCTAAACGTCGAAATGGCCGCCACGGATGAAATGGTTGCGATTGCGGCAAAGATCGTGCCCGACGCGGTTTCGCTCGTGCCCGAAAGTCCGAACGAGATAACGACCGAAGGTGGGCTCGATGTGGTTCGCAACTTTGAGAATGTCCGGTCTGCGTGCGAACAATTGAGATCCGCCGGAATATTCGTCAGCATTTTCATCGATCCTGACACCGAACAGATCGACGCCGCAAAACGCGCGGGTGCCCAGCAAGTTGAGCTTTGCACTGCCGAATATGCCGAGATGACGCTGTCATCACGCGCCGCTCACGGCCGCGGTCGCCAGAAAGCAGCTGAAGAGGTCATCCGCATCAAAAAAGCCGCAACCCACGCCGCCGACCTCGGCCTCATGGTCGCCGCCGGCCACGGCCTCACCTACCGAAACGTTGGCGATCTTGCGGCGATCCCAGAGATCACCGAGTTCAACATAGGCCACAATATTATCGCGCGTTCTATCTTTGTCGGCTTGGATCAGGCGGTACGGGAAATGATTGATGCGATCTATTAGCCCCTCATCGCGCGTCAACTAATGCTCCGTCGCTTAAAGAGTTTGGAGATGTAGAATAACCGTCTCGCCCTCGCCGTCTGCCGCTTCACCGCCTTTCCTGCTCTTTTTCTCTTTTTGGATACAGGCATATTTCGACGGTCACTGGCCACGCTGCGCGGACACGGGCGGGCGGTTGGCCAGAGTGTCAAGATAATTGCTGAGACGTGTTGCGAATTCCTCGTCTTCGATCAGTTTACCGTTGGCGATGTTTGTGCGTATCATCGTAACGGCCTCGCGTCCGGCGGCGATAAGTTCGCTGTCGGACATTTGCGCGAATTTCTCGATGATCGGCGGCAGTTCTTTTACCGAAGCCTGATTATACGGCTCGTTCTTTGTGAGTATATCGCTTGGCAGTCGCGTAATCGGGAGCGGCGTGTTGGGATCGAGGTTTCGAAGCAGAATTTCCTCGAAGAGCAATGCTCTCACCTCAGCTTCGCGAGTATTGGCTTCGAGGATGGCAACCTGCTGTAGGATATTTTCCTCCAACGCCTTAATATCAGCCGCAAGTTCGTCCAGATCGCTTTGTTCCATACCAAAGGATCTAGCGATGCGCCTGTCGTTCTCAGTGAAACGCCGAAAGAGCCTTCGCAGCCAGTCGAGACGCTCCAACGGATCGAATTCATCCCAATGTCCCGTATCAAAAGGAAATCCACGGTCGTAAAATTGTTTGTACTTAGCCATGACCTACACACTACCTCCGCTCGTACGCTTTTCGCGGTATAATACCATAGACCACATAACGGAGGAAGAGTGAATACCCTAGAGGAAAGGCTTGAGCGGAGCAGGTACGCTCAGCGGCTGGCGGACAACGAGCGGGACATGCGGCTCGTCGAGAACGCGAGGCGTGAGTTTGAACTAAGCGGACGCGAGATGTCGCCGGAGATGCTCAAGTTCGAGAAGGCAGTCGTAAACGAAGCCGCCGCGCTTGCCGCTGAGTACGAATCAACGGTCAAACTCGTCGATATCCGCAACGACCTCGAATTCGAACTGCTGCAAATGCAGGAAAGGATCGAACTGGCCACCGAAGAACTCGAAGAAACCGACCCCGAAAAATCCGCAAAGATCCGTTCGATATTCGGTAACCTCGGCTAGCTAGCGATATTAGAAGCTTGAAATAGAATTGAGCTATGGACCTTCAAAAACGTCTAGACGAAAGCGGCTACACACAGGCCGCAAAGGAACTCGAAGAGGCGAAACAGGCGATCTCATTTGCCAAAGCCAACCTCGCGGCGGGCATTCTGCCAAATGTGCCGCTCGTCAAGTTTCTGGCCGACCTTGCCGAGAGGGAGCTTTGGGTTCCAAAAGCGGAAAAGGCCCTTGCCGATGAGTACGCCGAGACCGTCAAGCGTGTCGATTCCAGAAACGACCTCGATCTGACGATGCTCGACCTCGAAGAGCGTGCAGAGATGGTGCTCGAATATATGGAGCAAGACCACCCCGATGCACCGGCCACCGCCGAGATCCGCGTATTGGTTGAAAAGATCAGGAACAATCAAGAATAGCATCCGATCGTCTGCCGCCGTCTGGACTTGTTCGCTTTAACTATTCACTAATATCGGCTGTCAGAAGGACATCGCGAAGTTTCTCAGATGATATATTCTTCTCGCCGAGCGGAAAAGCTATGCTTTTCCGAAAGGTCGATAAAACCTCGGCGGCTATGCCGCCAAAGACTATGTTCCGGATATCCAGAACAACTCCCGCGTACTATTTCACTTCGGTGGCACATCATCGCCTGCCGATCTTTAAAACCGACAAGGTAAAAGAAGTCCTGTGTGACGCATTTAGCGAAGTCCGTAACAGGCACGGAATATTTATTCTCGCGTATGTAATTATGCTCGATCACGTTCATCTGCTCGTTTATTCAGAGAAAGAGATGAGCAATGCTCTTCGATTACTCAATGGTGTTGCTGCACGGCGGATCATACTGTATTTAAAGGAAAACGGCTTTGCGAGATCGCTATTTAAGTTGCGTGGCGAGACGCGAGAGCGAAACCACAAACACTCCGTTTGGCAGCATCATCCTGATTCTCTTGAGATATTTGGCGAAGACACGTTTCGGCAAAAGGTTGAGTATATTCACCAGAATCCTGTCCGGGCCGGACTTGAA
This sequence comes from Pyrinomonadaceae bacterium, assembly GCA_040080065.1. Taxonomy (GTDB): domain Bacteria; phylum Acidobacteriota; class Blastocatellia; order Pyrinomonadales; family Pyrinomonadaceae; genus OLB17. The sequence goes on along the minus strand of JBEBJB010000013.1, from coordinate 29,307 downwards.
GTTGATCCGTTGGAGTATCGATTTTCTAGCGCGAGATTATGGGCTGGTTGCGGGGCCCATGAACCTCTATTGACTGACCATCTGGAAATAGATTGGAGATAATTTTATTTCACCGAGCGGAAAAGCTATGCTTTTATTTGCGGTCCGGAAAGCGCTACTTTTCTAATCTTAATTCCGCCTCGCCGAGCGGAAAAGCTATGCTTTTCCGAGTCGCTCTAATTAACTCCCGGCGGCTATGCCGCCCTTCGAAGCGGCGGCGTAGCCGCAAGAGGTTATAGGGGACTCCCGGAAAAGCACAGCTTTTCCGCTCGGCGAGGGGAAACCGCCATCGAAAAAGGCGTCGCTGCGGGCGCGGTCGTTGGAAGTTGCTACGCGGTCAATTGAAGCATCTTGCGCTCGTTTTCAACCGTTACTACGCGACGCGATCGCCGGATTTTACTTTTCTGTGGACAAATGTCCATCGCTAAATTCATCAAGTCGCGTGTTCGGTGACGATGACGATGTTGCCGTTTGCGGAGATCTGGCTATCGGCCGCCTTGAACGGAGTCGTAATGTTCTCGTCCTCAAACATGACGAGACTGCGTCGGCAATCAAAAAAGTTTGACTGGGTGATTGCGGGTCTTTTAGAATGGCTAGAAATCAAGCCGTGTTAAAGATGCGGGCGAATTATGAAAACTCTAATCATCTTAATCTTACTTGCCGTTTTTGCCATATCACTCTCGGCGCAGGCCAAGTCGCCGGAGGAGGAGGCAAAGCAAAAGGCTGAGCTGGCCGCCAAAAATAAGTTTATCGAAGAGCAAAATGTGGCTTTTATTCAGGGCAACAAGCTGTTCGCAGAAAAAGCATATAACGAGGCGTTTAAAATATATGCAGACATTATCAAAAAATACCTTGGTGTCATACCCGACCATCCGGGCCTTCCAAGCATCGTCATCAATGCTTCGTTAGCCATGCGAATGTCGATGACCGACACTTACAATGTGGCGATTAAGTCCGGGCCAGCGGCGGAAAAAGACCCTGCGATAGCAAAGGCTCGCGACGAAACGTTAGAATCGGCTCGCGCCGGTTTTAGAAGAGCTGCGGAGCTGGCAAACACAGCAGTCAAATTGGCGTTCGACGCGGACATTAGCCCGAAATTCGCAAATGCTAATACAAAAGCTCAATATCTGTCTGCGCTTTTGAACCGCGTCGAGGCCGTTTCGGTGGTGGCTCAGTATGTCGAACACGCCGTCTCGGACGAAACGCATCAAGTGTTTCTACAGTTTCTTGCCGTCGAAAAAGATGCGGTCAACAAGCAAAAGGCGTGGCTAAAGCTCGCTAAGTTGTATAGCGACACCGGCGATTTGGAGAAGGCAAACGCCATTTACGCGATGATCCTAAAGGACTCGCCTGATAACATCGATGCGCTTTTTCACGGTGGCACATGCCTTATGGCGATGTCCGACAAACCGGGTATGATCACTGCCGCGGGCTACCTCAAGCGATTTCTCAAGCTAGCCCCGACAAACGACCCAAGACGAAAAGATGCACAGGACCAACTCGATTACTTAAAAATATTTGAGATCAATTAGCCCGTCATCGCGCCTCAACTGATGTTCCGTCGCTTAGAGAGTTCGGAGGATGTAGAATGACCGTCTCGCCCTCGCGGATACCACTCAGGATCTGTGTCACTGAGCTGTTTTGCTGGCCGGCAGTTATAGCCTTCTTTCGGGCGCGACCGGATTCGACGACAAAGACGTTCCATTCGTCACCGCTGCGAAACAAGGCGCTAGACGGTACGATCAGGACGTTCTCGGCTTCCCAAACGACGATACTCACGTCTATTCTGAAATTATCTCCGAACTTCGGTGATTTCGATACGAAATCAGCGATCACGTTTACTCGTTGCTCCTCAACGCCAAGCGCCGATACCTTCGTGATCGCCTGTGGCTCAATCAGACGGACGCGAGCGTTCACCGGTTCGGATAGGTTCTGATTTAGAATATTTATCGCGGCCCCCGGAGGAATTTTTATTGCCTCAGTCGATAAAATATCAACGATGATCTCGATGTTTGCGGGGTCGCCGATCTCCACCAACGGCGTTCCTGCGGCGACAAACCCCTCTGTCTGTTGAAAGACCCGCAGAACTTTGCCTGCAACCGGAGCAAAGACCTTAGCCGCGTAGGGATTTGGCAGATCGTCGGACTTGTCCGGGAAACGCCGGACCGGCGGATTCGGATCAATCTCCGTTATTGGATAATCGTGCGGAATATTGTCGCCCTCAAGCAGCCTGATACGCGACATTTTCCCCGATATTGGAGCGGTTATGGTCGTCTTACTCCTGGCACGCGTCTTCCCTTCGCCATCCACGGTCACTGTCATATGCCCGCGCCGACTCACGGCGGTTTCGACCGAAAGTGGTGTTCCGCGAAGCAGTGCCCACATTAACAACAAGACAAGCAGGATCGCCCCTGCAACATAGATCGCTTGTTTTTTCGAAACGTTGATCATTTTATTCCCTCGTCTTAAGCACCGCGATCAGATCCAGATTTCGCAGCCGCCACGCCACAAGCAGCCCGGATACGATAGCCGCAGCCGCAACAAAAACCGCCGTCAAAAGAAAAGTGCGCCGGCTAAAGACCAGCGGCAGCCGCATCAGTTCGTTATCGACTAGGTTATTCATGGTCGCGCACAGGACAAAACCGACGCCAAACCCAAGCGGGATCGCCAATACCGTCAGAACGGCATGTTCCCCGAGCAAGATCACCGCTATCTCGCGTTTAGTAAATCCGAGCACACGCAGTGACGCAAGCTCGCGGCCGCGTTCGGATAGAGTAATTCGGGCAGCATTGTAAACCACGCCAAATACGATAGCACTTGAGAAAAGAACCAGAACGAACGTAAAGATGCCTATCGTCTTGGCAAATGTCTCGTTAAAGCTCTTGAGGATCGCCCCGGGCAGCCCGACTCCTGCAACGGTGGGCATTCGCTTTAGACGCGCATACAGATCTTCCTCGAACAAGGGATCGACCATCAGATAACCGCCTGAGATAACGTCGTCCTCATTCATCAACCGGTTCAACGCCCGGATGTCCATATATGCGTTCATACCCATTAGCTCGTCGACTGTTGCGGTTATGTCGATCTTTCTCACAGGACGCGAACCTTCGAGGACCTCAACCGTGAGACGATCGCCGACCGAGACGCTGAGTGCATCGGCCAGAGCGGCTGAAAGCACGATGCCGTCCGGTGGAACGTGGAACACTATCGAGTCCTGATCGACGATACGATGCAGGGTCGCGGCGGGCTCGGCTCCCGTTAACCCGACACGCCTCGACCGGTGCTCCGAAGTCAACCGTGCCGCAACCCCTCGAAAGGCCTCGACACTTAGTACGCCAGGCATTGCCGCAAGGTCGAGCCTGGCCTGTTGCGGCCGCGGGCGGTTAAATGTAATCACCGCGTCCTCGCGTATCGCCTGTTCAAATTGCACCTCAACTATCCGGTTAATAGCGTCATAAAAGTAAAATCCGGTGAACAGCAATGCGGCGGCGGCCGAAATGCCGAACACGGCCAACATTGCCTTGATCGGCTGGCGTGAGAGGTTGCGGATCACGATTCGATGAGCTGGTGACAGGTACTTACTCAACCCGATTGTCACTAGCAGGCCGGGCTTGAATGCGGCCGGTGCCTCTGGTCGCATTGCCTCAGCTGGCGGCAGCATCACTGCACGCCGAACCGCTGACCCGGCTCCGACCGTTGCCGCCCCAACCGTTATCAGTATCGAGTAGATCACCAGCCACCAGCCGGTGCGAAATGCCAGTATCGGGAAGCGAAAATAGTCGGCGTACATCGTCGTCATACCGTCACCCATCCAATAACCGAGCACGATGCCAAGCACGATACCGCCAAAGACCGCCGCAAATGCCAGGCCGAGAAAGTGGAGACCGACCTCATAATTGGTGTAACCAAACGCCTTAAGCAAGCCGATCTGTTCCCGCTGGGTATTGACCAGTCTCGAGAGTACGAGGTGAAGCAAAAAAGCCGTTACGCCGAGAAAAATTGCTGGCAAAAACGTTCCAAATGTGCGAAGCTGTGCAAATTCGTTGGAGATGAAGCGATAAGAGTGCTGATCCGTGCGGCCGTATGCTCCCGTACCACCGTATTCCTTGAGTATCCGGTCTACGTTCTCGATCACTTGATCCAGGCTAGCTCCCGGTGCTAACGTTGCAGAAACGTCATTAAACGCCCCCTCCATATTAAACGCGGCACCGACCGTGCGTTCATTCATCCAGATGATCCCGAACCGGCTGTTGTCCGGGAATACATCGCCGCTGCGTATCTCGTAAATATATTCGGGCGAGAGGCCGACACCGACGATCTCTAGCTGCCGCCAGCGGCCGTTAACGATCGCGGCGAACCCGTCGCCCGGATTGAAAGCATTGGCATCAGCAAATGCACCGCTGACGATTACCTCATCCGGCTGGCCGACTGCAATATAGCGGCCCCGGACCAAATGAATATCATTGAGCATCGCAGTCTCACGTTCGGGTATCGAGACGATGCGGCCCTGGGCCGGTTCACGCAAGTTCGGCAGATCAAGTATCGCCTCAGCAACGATCCTTGTCTGAATTGCGGCGACACCGGGAATCCTTTCCAGTTCGGCCCGAATTGCAGGGGGAGCACGTGTCAGATGTACAAATATTTCGCCAAAGCGATACTGGGCATAATAGTCTTGCTGGGTCGCCAGCAGCGAGTCATAGGTACTGCGCATCGATACAAATGACGCCACACCGCACGCAACGACCAGAGCTGTGGCGATGATCTGCCCGCGAAGGTGCAGAATGTCGCGTAGTAATTTCTTTAAGAGCGCGCGCTGCATAATTTACCAGATCAGGTCGGCCGGTTTGGCCTTGGTCTGGTTTTGTTCGATCGACAATATCTCCCCGCTCCCGATCCTGATGACGCGGTCTGCCATCTGGGCAATCGACGCATTATGAGTTATCACGGCGGTAGTCGTTCCGAGCTCACGATTCACCAACTCTATCGCCTCCAGAACGATCTTTCCCGTTTGATAATCGAGCGCTCCGGTCGGCTCGTCGCAGAGCAGCACGTCCGGACGTTTCGCGATCGCCCGGGCTATTGCTACACGCTGCTGTTCCCCCCCGGAAAGTTGAGCGGGAAAATGGTTCAGCCTATCCTTAAGCCCGACTATCTCAAGAGCCTCATCCGCCGGCATCGGATGGGCAGCGATCTCGGTTATCAGTTGGACGTTCTCTAGCGCGGTCAGGCTTGGGATTAGATTGTAAAATTGAAAAACAAATCCGACGTGGTCGCGCCTGAATTCCGTTAGTTGGCTATCGCTTGCCTTGGTCAGATCGTGATCGGCATAGATGACCTCACCGCTAGTGGGAACGTCTAGCCCGCCTATGATGTTGAGCAGCGTAGATTTTCCGCTTCCGGACGCTCCCAATAGTACGGCAAGTTCGCCCTTATAAAGGTCGAGATCGACATTTCGCAGAGCGTGAACCTCAACATCGCCCATCTGATAGATCTTTGAAATGCCGTGAATTCTAAAGATAGCATCGACATTCAGATTACCTCGCGGGAACTGGTCAGCAGGATCACGAATCTTAGGTTCCTTCTTCACAAAAAAAAGAACCGCAATAGTTATGCCGAGCGGGACCGTTCTCGGACGCGAGATTTACAGGCTTTTTGGTCGTTAATGTGTGAACTCAGACAAGAAATGCGGGAGAATTCGCATTAACTGTGGCATATTCGCGTATCTGTGGCTGAGAATCGAGGCGCGGTTACAAAACGGTTTTCAGAGCCTGGCCGGTAAACGATTTCTTTACTTTTGTCACTTCTTCCGGCGTCCCGGTTGCAACTATTTTGCCGCCGCCGGAGCCGCCTTCGGGGCCGAGGTCGATGATGTAGTCGGCGGATTTTATGACGTCGAGGTTGTGTTCGATGACGATGACGGTGTTGCCGGTGTCGACGAGTTTTTGCAGGACCTCGAGCAGTTTGTGAACGTCCGCGAAATGCAACCCCGTTGTCGGCTCATCGAGAATATATATCGTCTTGCCCGTCGCTCGCTTCGAAAGCTCTTTTGCCAGTTTGATCCGCTGTGCCTCGCCGCCTGAGAGAGTGGTGGACGACTGGCCAACCTTGATATAGCCTAGTCCGACATCGAGGAGGGTTTGCAGCTTTTGCTGGATCGATGGAATGTTTTCGAGCAGCGGCAGAGCGTCTTCGATGGTCGTGTCGAGCAGGTCGGCGATCGATAGGCCTTTGAAGCGGACGGCAAGCGTTTCGCGGTTGTAGCGGTGGCCGCGGCATACGTCACACGTGACGTAGACGTCGGGCAGGAAATTCATCTCGATCCGCTTCAGCCCGCCGCCCTCGCACGCCTCGCAGCGGCCTCCTTTGACGTTGAACGAGAAGCGTCCGGCCTTGTAACCACGCGTTCGCGATTCCGGCAGCATGGCGTACAGATCACGCAGCGGTGTGAACAAGCCGGTAAACGTTGCCGGATTCGACCGCGGCGTGCGGCCGATGGGTTTTTGGTCGATCTCGATGATCTTGTCGACAAGATCGAGGCCTTCGATGCTGTCGTGTTCGAGTGGCTCGACGGCGGACTTGTAAACGTGTTTATAGAGAGCCGGATAGAGAATTTCTTCAACCAGCGTCGATTTGCCTGAGCCGGAAACGCCGGTCACGACCGTTAAAAGCCCGAGCGGAAATTCTGCGTCGATATTCTTCAGATTGTACGCCCTTGCACCTTTGACCTTGATGCGTTTGCCGTTCGGTATGCGGCGAACTTCGGGAACCTCGATGCTGATCTCGCCGCTCAAATACTTCCCTGTCAGCGAATCCTTAGACGCCTCGATGTCCTTCGGTTTACCGCTCGCCACAACCTCGCCGCCGTGCGTTCCGGCGAGCGGGCCGAGATCGACGACATAATCTGCCTGCTCGATAGTCTCGGCGTCGTGTTCGACGACGAGGACCGTATTCCCGAGGTCACGCAGCATATGCAAGGTTTCAAGCAGCCGCTGATTGTCACGCGGATGCAGCCCGATGCTCGGCTCATCTAATACATACAAAACGCCGCGAAGCTGCGAACCTATTTGCGTCGCGAGCCGAATTCGCTGCCCTTCGCCGCCCGAAAGTGTTGCCGACGAACGGCTCAGCGTCAGATAGCCGAGGCCGACGTTGTCGAGGAATCGAATGCGGTCCCTTATCTCCTTCAGCACGAGCCCGGCGATCTTTTCGTCACGCGGGCTGAGCTTGATCGCTTCAAATTTCTTCGCCGAATCCGAGATCGGAAATTCGGTATATTCCGCAATGCCGAGGCCATTGACCTTGACGGCGAGGCTTTCCGGCTGGAGCCTCGAACCGTGGCATTTCGGGCACGGGATCGGTGCGATCAGTTCCTCCAAAGCGGCTTTTATCTTTTCCGAAGGCGGATTTTCGATCCGCTCGCTCATCGCCCGCATCGCCCCGAGCCAGTCGCGTTCGAATTTGTAATCGCCGTGCCGAAAAGTCAGCCGTTTCTTAGTTCCGTTAAAGAAAGCGTCGCGGATCTCCTGCGGAAGGTCGTTAAACGAAATGTCCTCAAATGCGGAAGCCCGCGCGTAAGCAAGGGCGGAACCTCCAAGTCGCGTCTTACGCCCTTGCTTACGCGCGGGCTTTTGCACCGTTGGCGGCGGCTCCAGCGGATCACCACTCGTAAATCGCTCGATGATCGCGACCAACGCCGATTTCAGAAACGCGGCTCCAGATTTGTCGATGCCGCTCAGAAAATCAACCTTGCCAGCCGGAACGTCGCCGTCCGGAACGATCTTTTTCGCCTCGATCTCAAGCACCGTCCCGATTCCCTGACAACGCTTGCACGCTCCAAATGCCGAGTTGAACGAGAACGACCGCGGCTCGAGCGGTGCGATGTTAATGCCGCAATTGATACACGCCATCTTCTCGGAGAACATCTTTTCCTCGCCGTCGATGATCGAAACGACGACGGCTCCGCCAGTGAGTTTGAGTGCGGTTTTGACCGATTCGGCAAGGCGTTCGCGAACACCGTCTTTCATCAAAAGCCGGTCAACGACGACCTCGATCATGTGATTTTTACGTTTGTCGAGGACGATCTCTTCGTCGAGCTGGCGTATCTCGCCATCGATGCGGGCACGCAGGAAACCGTCTTTGTGGAGCTTTTCGAGTTCCTTTTTAAATTCACCCTTGCGGCCTCGAACGAGCGGAGCGAGGATCATGACGCGTTCGCCCTCAGGCAATTCCGCGACACCTGCAATGATCTGATCGACCGACTGCCGCGTGATCGGCTCACCGCACTGATGACAATGCGGCTGCCCGATAGATGAGAAGAGCAGCCGGAGAAAATCGTAGATCTCAGTCACCGTTCCGACCGTCGAACGTGGCGAACGCGAAACCGTCTTCTGCTCGATCGAGATAGCGGGCGACAATCCTTCGACCGAATCAACATCCGGCTTTTCGAGCTGGTCAAGAAACTGACGGGCGTACGCCGACAGCGATTCCACGTAGCGCCGCTGCCCTTCCGCATAGATCGTGTCGAACGCGAGGCTCGATTTGCCCGAGCCGGATAGCCCCGTGATCACAACAAATTGATCACGCGGAATGTCCACGTCGATGTTCTTCAAATTATGCTGCCGCGCTCCGCGGACCGTGATCTGTTTAATGCCCATTACAGAGTAAATCCCAGCTACAAGCCGAATCCTTAATTTTAACAGATGCCGTTATCACATCAAATCGCCCGTTTCCCCCGCCGCCGCAGTCGAGTGCCGTTTGTCCCACATGGGACAAGTGTGGGACAGCGTCGAGACGCTGTAAACGTTGTGTTCATTGTGGTTATGCGATCCCGCGACGCCTGTCCCACTGTCCCACAAATTTGAATTATCAACCTGCGAAAGCACCACGAAACACTTCTGGCTTGATCTATTTGTTGTATTCAATAGAGTTATCTGCATCCTTTTCAATTCTCGAAACACTGGCGACAGAACTGTCCACTAATATTACGAAAACGTATCGCATATTGTTTTCTATTTTATCTCTGCAACACAGAAAATGCGAGGCGGAAACGCAATTAATTGTACTTTCGTAGCAAACTTGCTCGAACTTGGGCTATTCTGGATGAATGAGTGTCCAGCTAAATCACACTATCGCCTGGTGCCGCGATCAGAAAAAGTCAGCGGAATTCCTGACGCACATCCTCGGCCTGCCCGAGCCGAAGCGTTTTTATCATTTCCTGGTCGTTGAACTGCAAAACGGCGTGTCGATCGACTATTTTGAAACGACCGAACCCGTCGCACTACAGCATTTTGCGTTTCTTGTGAGTGAAACTGAGTTCGACGAGATCTATGGCAGGATAAAGAATCTGGGCCTCGATACTTGGGCCGATCCGGCGCGGACAAAACCCGGCGAGATAACCACGCACGACGGCGGACGCGGCGTCTATTTCGAAGATCCGGATGGCCATTTTCTCGAAATAATTACGAAACCATACGGTAGTGGCGGTTGAAGTCGTCAAAGCAACTCAAAAACTGCGATTAGCGAAACGATTGAGATAACGATCCATAGTATGACGCCTTCGAAAAGAGCGAGGAAGCCGAATTTTTTCACCGTTTCACGCGACAAGCTGACGCCGATGAAAAAGAGAGTAACGGTCAGTCCGGCCTTGGCGAGATTTACCAAAGCATCGTAAATGCTCGGCAAAATATTACTTGGTGCGTACGAGCGAAAAGCCGTTGCGAGCAGAAACAGAAAGATGAACCACGGAATGGCGATCTTTGTCCTTTTTTCGGAGCCGCGTTCGCGGTAGATATAGGCGAATAGCAGCGCAACCGGTGCGATCCATAACGCGCGGGCGAGTTTGACCGTGGTCGCAATTACAAGTGCCTCGGGTCCGTAAGTGGCTGATGCCCCGACGACGGAGCTTGTGTCATGGATCGCGATCGCCGACCAGATACCAAATTGATGCTGCGTTAAACCCAGCAAATGGCCGATCACCGGAAAGAGGAACAACGCAACAGAATTGAGCACAAAAACCGTGCCCATCGAGACGGTTATCTCATCCTTCTCAGCATCGATCGCCGGAGCCACCGCCGCGATCGCACTGCCGCCGCATATCGCCGTGCCGGACGAAATCAATGTCGAAGTTTTGCTCGCGACGCCGAGCAGTTTTCCGACAAAATATCCTAGGATGAGCGTTCCGAAAATAGTAACGATCGTAAACAAAATGCCATCTTTACCCGCCTTATAAACGGACGTCAGATTCATCCCGAATCCGAGAAAAACCACCGAGCCCTGTAGCAAATATTTGGTAACTTTCCCTTCGATCTCAGGAAACGGATTGCCGATAGTAAACGCAAAAACCAGCCCCAAAGCCAAAGCAATCGGCGGCGAGCCCCAGGGCGAGAGGCAAAATATGATCAACGCTACAAAGATCGCTTTTTTCCAGAGCATTGTTCCTGAGCTGCGGAGCAGCGAAAAGAATTTAGCCCCAGGTGGAGCAAAGCGGAACCTGGGGTAATGATCGAATATTGAATGAAGCCCACGTAGTGGGCGATAGATCGTCCGATGTCGTGCCGTCGCCCGCTCAGCGGGCTTTGGGCTCTATCTGCGACGTAAACCCCAGGTTCCGATTCGCTTCACGTGGGGCTAGATTCTGTCGCTGCTCCGCAGCCTAAGAGCATTTCTATCTTAGTATTCCAAAAACTTTCTTGAGCAATGCCGTCGTTCTGCCGATCGGATTTTCGCGGATCTTGGCTTCTTCGTCTGCTACGAGCAAAAACAATCCGTCGAGAGCCTTTTGCGTAACATAACCATCGAGGTCGGTCGCGTCCTTGCCAAGCAATTGAGCGGCAAATCCGGCCTTGCCGACCATCGTTTTATACTTCTGCGTAACGCCTGTCTTTTCAGTAAATTCCTCAACTATCGGCCGGAATTTTCCACGCAAAGTCTCCTCGTTCGACCGCCGAAAAAACTGCGTCGCGGAATCCTTCTGCCCGCTGAACAGGATTTTGCGGGCATCATCGAACGACATCCGCTTGATCGCATCGACAAAAACATCGATCGCAACCGGCACGGCCTTCTCAGCCGCATTGTTCATCGACGCCACAAAAGCGTCAACCGATTTTCCTTGCCCGGCGATTCGCAGGCCTTTTTCGAGCTTCTGTAGCGACTTAGGAAGCGGAATTTTTACCCGAGGATTGAGTAAAAACCCGTTCGGCTTTCCGAGCGTCTTGATCGCAGTCGAAACGCCCTTTCCCAGAGCCTCTTTCAGCCCTGCGGCGATGTCATTGTCAGAAACGTTGCGATTTGTTTGAGCGGAAATCCCAAAAACGAACGTCATCAGAACGAAAATTGACCCAAATATTTTCACCATATTCTACCTTTTACTTTCTGCCTTTTACTTTCTGCCTTTTGCTATCTGCCGACCGCCTACGGCCTACTGACTACGGACTACTTACTTCGCCTTCCCCTGATTCGCTACCGCATCTTGAGCGGCCTTGATCGCATCCGCGTCGCCGAGATAATAACTCTTGATAGGTTTCAGGTCTTCGTCGAGTTCGTAAACGAGCGGGATGCCGGTCGGGATGTTGAGATCGACGATCTTGTCGTCAGCGATGCCGTCGAGATGTTTTACCAGCGAGCGAAGGCTGTTGCCGTGGGCGGCTATTATCAGGCGTTTCCCTGCCTTTATCTTCGGAGCGATCTCGGTTTCCCAATAAGGTACGACGCGGGCAACAGTGTCTTTCAAACACTCAGTTCCCGGGAATTTCCCTTTCTCGATATTACAATATCTCGCATCGTTCCCAAGATAACGCTCGTCGTCTTCCCCAAGGATTCCGGGAGGCACGTCATAGCTTCGGCGCCAGATCAAAACCTGCTCCTCACCATACTGAGCCGCAGTTTCGGCTTTATTCAATCCCTGCAAAGCTCCGTAATGCCGCTCGTTTAGCATCCACGATTTGGTTTCGGGTATCCACATACTGTCCATCTCATCGAGAATAATCCACAGCGTCCGGATCGCCCGTTTGAGCACCGAAGTGTAGGCCTCATCAAAGACAAAACCCTCAGCTTTGAGCAACTGTCCAGCCGCATGAGCCTCGGTCAATCCCTTTTCCGAAAGATCAACGTCCTTCCAGCCCGTGAACCGGTTTTCCTTATTCCACTGACTCTCGCCGTGGCGAATTAGAACTAGTTTGTACATAGCTTCTATCTTAGATTTGAAATTTCAAATCTCAAATTTGAGAACCAAGAATTCGCTTTGCTTCGCCGACGAGGTAGAGCGAACCTGTGATCAATATCAGTCCGTCATCGCCAGTGAATTCGACCGCTCTATTTATCGCATCTTCGACCGTTCGTGTAACGACGACTTTGTTTGCGTCAATGCCCAATGGCATCTGTCCGACGATCTCAGCCGCATCGATCGCACGTGAATTATCGGGTTTGGTCAGGATCAAAGTCTCCGCTTTTGGAAACAATATCTCACCGATGTCAGCGATCTCTTTGTCCTTCATCGCGGCGAAGATCATAGTGATCGGACGAGTAACGAACTCATCGAGATATTCACGCAAAGCCTTCGCACCGCCCATATTATGCGCGCCATCGAAGAGAAATCGGCCGACGTATTCGAGGCGTCCGGGATGACGGGCTTTCTCTAGCCCGTTCCAAACCGATTCTTCGTCGATTGAAAGCGAAAAATCCACCCGCAATGTCTCAGCAACCAAAACTGCTGTACAAGCGTTCTCAATCTGATGCCGACCGGCTAGTCCAAGTGAGCTATCCCAATAGTCGAATCGATTAGTTCTAAATTCAACAACATTCGAATGCTTGGTCGTATCAAACGCCCATATATGTGGCTCGCAGAAAGTCAGGGGAACAACTCCGGCCATAGCGCACCGATCCAACAGAATTTGCATTACTATAGGTTGCTGGCCACCGATGACAACTCGTGACCCCGCATGAATGATCGCCGCCTTCTCACCGGCAATCTCTTCGATCGTATCGCCCAGGTATTCCTGATGATCGAGATCGATGCGCGTGATCGCTGCAATTTCCGCATTGGTGGCTGTGGTCGCGTCAAACCTTCCGCCGAGGCCGGTTTCGAGAATCGCAAGTTGAACTTTCGCATCGGCAAAAGCCTGGAGTGCCATTGCCGTGACCTGTTCGAAATATGTCGGGACGCGTTCGAGTTTGCCGTTTGCGACGAGGGATTCTGAAGTTTCGCGAACGAGCGTCGCGAGCCTTGCGAATTCAGTTTCGCTCACGTCATTTCCGCCGATCTTTATCCGTTCGGTGATCGAAACCAGATGCGGAGATGTGTAAAGCCCCGTGGAAATTCCAGCCTCGAAACAGATCGAATCCAGAAACGCGCAGACCGAACCTTTCCCATTCGTCCCGGCGACCTGAACCTTTAAATAGTTATTTTGCGGACTCCCGAGAGCATCAAGCAGCGTGTGAATATTCTCAAGCCCGAGCTTCATCGTCTCGACTTCGTTGCCGAGCGAGAGCAGGTACGATTCGGATTCGCGGAAATTCACTTTCGCTCCTCGCCCGCCTGCTTGTAAACATCGGCCTCGACAGTCGGAGAAAATCTGAAATCCGTTGTTCGAATCGCATCGATGTACGGACGAATACTGGGTATAACGCCATCAAGTCTGGCTTTCGCGATCATTCCGAGCGTCCCGGTAACATTAAGCCCGAGTCTTTTCGCGTAATTTCGGGCAGAACGTTCGTCAATAATGATAATTGAATCAGGGATTTCCAGTGCCAGGGCGATCGCACTAGCTTCGCCGCGATCAATCGAAGACGGCATTTGAAGGGCTCTTTTTGAGTCCTCCGGACGTCTAACAATGAGCCATTCCGGGAGGCGGAATTTGATCTCACTCGCGATCTCCGGCGTCGTCGTTATTTCGCCGTATGTTTTTCGAAGTAGATCAAGGGCCCCAATTTCGTGGAGAATGATCAGACAGCTCGCGTCCGATATGACTGCCCTATGCATTTTTCACATCTTCCTCAAGCTCTGCGTCTGACAGGTTGAAGTAATAAACACCATAGTCCCCAAGTACCTTGGGAAAATCCCATTTCTTCATTCCGGCGAGTTCTGCTGCCTGCCCTAGCGAGAGGCTGCCTCGTTCGTATAACTTAGCCGCGATCAATCGAAGCACATCCATCTTTTCGTCTTCTTTGAGATCAGGCAAGTTTAAGGTAAGCGTACTCATGCGACGATTATAAACCAGAGCAAGCAGAAATCCATTAAGAAATAGACGTGGAACCGTTATTTGCGAGCAACCGCCGGTGATAATTGATTTGCCCGAGGTGCCAGTTTAGATGGCCGGCGAGGTGGACGAGGAAAAATTCGGTTGTCAGCGGCTCGCCAAAGACCTCGATCGGATAGATCCTAACGAGATCTTCATCAGTCAGATTTGCGAGGGTGCTCGTCACGACCTCTACAGTTTCGTCAATGCCTGTTAGGAGAACTTCTCGCGGGACCTTTGTGTCGGAGAATTCCAAATCACGGTTGCGAACATATCCCGAATTTCCGAGCGTCGCTCCGATAAAATGTTTTAAATTGCCGATGAGATGGAGCGTCAGATTTCCGGCGGAACTTGTGATTTCGCCGCTCGTTTTCCAGATAACGGCTTCGTTTGAGTATAGTTCGATCTCAGCCTTCAGTTTCGCAAGGTCGCGTTCGTAGAGTTTGTTTAAGACGTCGGTGAGCATTTTCAAATTTATGCCGCGATCTGCTTGTTCATCATAAAATCAAGCATGCGGACGATCGTTTCCTTCATTTCCCGGCGATCGACGACCATGTCAACCATGCCGTGTTCGAGGAGGAATTCGCTGCGTTGAAAGCCTTTTGGCAGCTTTTGGCGGATCGTTTGTTCGATAACGCGTGGACCGGCGAATCCGATCAGGGCCTTAGGCTCGGCCAGGATAACGTCACCGAGCATCGCAAAACTCGCCGTCACGCCGCCTGTCGTCGGGTCGGTCAGAACCGAGATAAACGGCAGACGTGCATCATGCAAGCGTGACAACGCCGCCGAGATCTTGCCCATCTGCATCAGGCTGAGCGTGCCCTCCTGCATTCGGGCACCGCCTGAGGCTGAGAAAATGATAACGGCACCGCGTTCGTCGACCGCCCGCTCGATCAGTCGCGTGATCTTTTCGCCGACCGCCGAACCCATCGAGCCGCCGATGAACGACATGTCCATCGCACCTGCAAAAGTCAGATGCCCGCCCGCCATTCCCTTACCGCAAACGATCGCTTCGGGCAGCCCGGAAACCTCTTTCGCCTGTTTAATTCGGTCTTTGTATGGTTTTGAGTCGGTGAATTCGAGCGGGTCGCCGGAGGTGACTTCTTCGTCGAGCTTTTCGTAACGGCCGTCGTCAAAAAGATCGCGCAAACGCTCAACGGCCGTGTACCTGAAATGATAGCCGCAATGCGTGCAGACCTCGTGCGAATCAGTCAGTTCACGCTTGTACAGGGCATTGTCGCACTCCGGACATTTTACAAAAATGCCCTCGGTCCTGACGGTTTGCTCCTCGTCATCCTCTTGTTCCTCGATCTTCGGTTTGTCTCTGCGAAACCAGGACATAGATTTAGTGTTTCGGTCAGTTAAAAGAAATTTAAGACTACCATACGACCCGCAAGTTTGTCAGAACCGGCTGGGAGCGCAAGCGTCCCGCTTGCATGCGTTCGAAAGATCTCTGTAGAACTTGGGTCAGAATCAACCAAAAAGATCCGGGCGCCGTCACACCGCAGAAGCTGCGGCGTTGGCAAGCGGGACGCTTGCGCTCCAGTCATGCCAGGATCTTCTGCATCTCGCCGTGTATCAGCCCGTTCGAAACGAGCATCAGCGGGGAATAAACGCTGAATTTCGAGCCGTCGTAACCGCTGACTTGTCCGCCCGCTTCTTCGATCAGCAAAATTCCGGCAGCCATGTCCCAGGCGTTCAGGCCTTCTTCCCACATGCCGTCGAAACGCCCGCACGCAACGTACGCGAGGTCGATTGCGGCCGAACCGTCGCGTCGAATGCCTCTCGCACTCAGCAAAAACTGGGTCAAATGCCGTGCAAAATTCTCGCGGCTTTTAAAGTTGTAAGGAAAGCCCGTAACCAGTAAAGCCTCGCTAAGTTTTTCCGTCTGCGAAACGCGGATCGGCTTGTTGTTAAGCGAAGCTCCGCAGCCGCGTTCGGCGGCAAAAAGCTCATTTCGCGTCGGGTCGAACGTGACGCCGACGACGATCTCGCCGTCGTGTTCGAGAGCGAGCGTGACGGCAAAACACGGATAGCCGTGAGCATAATTTGTCGTGCCGTCGAGCGGGTCGATGATCCATTTCCAGGTATTTTCACCGCCGATCACGACCGCGTTTCCCGATTCCTCAGCGAGGATCGAGTGTTTGGGCTGGTGAGATTTGATGCGTTCGATAATGAGAGTTTCGCTCGCAATATCGGCCTCGGTAACGAGGTCGATGTCGCCTTTTTTTGATATCTTGACGCGGCCGAATTTTTCGAGCAAAAGCTGTCCGGCCTCGCGGGCGGTTTCGATGGCAAAATTAAGCATAGTTAAATTTTCAACGCAAAGCCGCAAAGATGCAAAGTCAGAACCGCCTGCGTGCCCGGGCGGAACGATTCGAGGATCCAAAAACACTCGACGTATGTAAGCGACCGTCGTCCTTCCGCCCGCTCACGCAGGCGGTTCTGACCCAAACCCTTAACGCAAAAACCGCCCACTTACGCGGACGGTTCTGACTAGAATTGGTGGCCTCAGACTTGATCGCAACACACGCTTGTAATTGCTACCGTTGCTCGATTCCTCGCCTAGCGGAGTTCACAACAAAACGTTGTGCGGAGCCTGAGACCGTATGACAGTTGGCAGGCAGCGAGTTGGCAGTCAAAAACGAACTGCCAACTGCCTACCGCCAACTGCCTACTGGATTTGTGGCGGAAAGGGTGGGATTCGAACCCACGGAACCCTTTTGAGGTTCACAGCATTTCCAATGCTGCCAATTCAACCGCTCTTGCACCTTTCCAAAAAACTTGTAGGCAGTTGGCGATGAGCAGTAGGCAGTAAAGACCAACTGCTCACTGCCCACAGCAAACTGCCTACTCAAACAGTGGCGGAGAGGGTGGGATTCGAACCCACGGAACCCGTTAAGGCTCAACAATTTTCGAGACTGCCCGATTCAACCACTCTCGCACCTCTCCGCGAACCTACAATTCTAAACATTTACATGTTCGTTTATCAAGTAGGAAATAACGGATGTTTTAGTCGCCGAGATCGCATTGTAGTCGAGAGCGTAGCGTGACTGGAGCGGCATGCATCCCTGCTTGCCACGCCGCAGCTTCTGCGGTGTTATGAACTCACGGCGATTCCAACACGACAGTAATTTGAAACGCACCGCCGTAACGCCGGAGGAACCGGCGTGGCAAGCGGGATGCTCGCCGCTCCAGTCATCGTCTTGACTTAAAGAACTCCTGCATCAGGCTGCGGCATTTGTCGGCGAGGACGCCCGATCTGATCTCGATGCGATGATTTAGTTTCGGGCTGTCGCAGACGCGGAAATGGGTTTCGGCGGCACCGAAGCGTTCGTCGTGAGCTCCGAAAACAAGGCGTTTTACACGAGCATTGACCAGGGCTCCGGCACACATTGCACATGGTTCCAGCGTCGTGTACATGGTCGTTCCGGTCAAACGGTAGTTCCCGACGCGGATCGCAGCAGTTCGCAGAGCGAGGATCTCGGCGTGGGCCGTTGGGTCGCTATCTTTTATTGTGCGATTGGATGTTGCAGCCAGGATCTTGCCGTCGGCGTCGACCAAAACAGCGCCGACAGGGACTTCGCCAATCTTTTCCGCTTCGCGGGCCTGATAGATCGCCCGCCACATCCATTTCTCGTCTATGTCTGAATCCGGCATCGGTTTGATTTTAACTAAGTTAATGAGAAACAACGAAAAGGGCGCGGATTCCAAACCCGGGAACGCGGGAGCCCTCGCTTGCAAGCGTTCCGCTTCGGGACGCTGAGAATCGCGGCAATTTTGCTGCTTCGTAAATTAGTACGCGCGTCACGCCGGAGGAACCGGCGTTGCAGGCGAGGCGGCCTGCGTTCCCGGCTTACAAATCTTGCATCCACGCCCGTAAAATGTTAAACATTAACTTGAACTCTCCAAAAGGTGCACGCCCATAAAACGCTATGAACGATGAGGTTCGATTCGGAACCCAATCTGCTGACGATATTCACATTACCAATGTGCCGCAGTCGTTCCGCGCCTTTGCCGAAGAGGTCCATAAACGAGCGCAAAAGCCGAAAACGACGCCGATGGCGATCCCGCAGAAGCTGCTGCCAGCCGAATTTAACATGGCCCTCGTGCATTTCTATCGCGGCGAGGTTCAGCGGTCAAATGTCTGGCGCGGACGCCTCGATGCGACGACAAACTGGGCCGTGATCACCGCCGGTGCGACACTCTCGTTCGTTTTCAGCTCGCCCGACAACCCGCACTTTGCGATCCCGATCAATACGCTGCTCGTGTCGATCTTCCTGTTTATGGAAGCTCGCCGCTACCGCTATTACGAGGTCTGGGCAAATCGCGTGCGCGTTCTCGAAACCGGCTATTTTGCCCCGATGCTATCGCACCGCACGATTCCGCCCGACAAGGAATGGGCCGAACACATTGCCGCCGACCTCATCTCGCCGCATTTCACGATCAGCGAATGGGAAGCCGTCGGCCGCCGTCTGCGCTCGAATTATCTCTGGATATTTATCCTTCTGACGCTCTCGTGGACACTAAAGGTTTACATTCACCCATCCCCGATCCCGCTCGTCTCAGACGCGGACTATAAGGCGTTTTGGGATTTATTTCTTAATCGTGCTACCGTAGGCCTCGCTCCCGGCTGGCTCGTTGTAATCAGCGGAGCGATCTTTAATGGGATCATTTTGTTTGTAGCCTTCAGCACATTAAAATTAAAAGACGCTTCCAGCGAGGTACTGCCGCTCGAAAGTTTCGAATGGCACCCGCTAAAACAAGTATCAGACTGGGCCGAAAGCAGCCTCAAACGCCGAAACACGATCCGGCGTTCGAAAAAGGCAAGGCAGAGGGTTCGGTCGATACACAAGACGGAAGGATGAGAATAGTGGTCAGTTGTCGGTGGTCAGTTGTCAGTTTCCGAATCGACACGTTACCTGCCCGCTAATACTGACAACTGACAACTGACAACTGACAACTAATAATTATGCCCATCGATCTGGAAACACGCGGCGACGCACTCGAAAACGAATATTTTCACCGTAAAGAACAGGAACTGATCGCCAAAATGAAGGCGAAGCTCGGCGAAGACAACGCCAAAAGCCTCGAGATCAAATGCCCGAAATGCGACGGCACGCTGATCGAGGCCGATTTTGAAAAGATAAAGATCGACGTCTGCAACAAATGCTCCGGCGTCTGGCTCGACGCCGGCGAACTAACCCATATCGCCGACAAAGACGAAGAAACCGGCTGGTTCGGCAAATTGTTCGGTTAACGACTGGAGCGCAAGCGTCCCGCGTGCCAACGCCGGTTCCTCCGGCGTGAAGACGTTGTTTTTATCCAGTTAACTTGTACGGAGCGCAAAAAGTGATCTACGGACTACCAGCAAGCGAGACGATTGATCTCCAGTCAAGGCAAGACTATGAAACCAAATAAGTTTACATCCGTCATCGCCCTGCTGATCCTATTTATCAGCCTTTCGCAGACCTCTCACTTCTCTGCACAGCAAACCGGCAAAAAGCTGACAGACCTTAAACTCGCCAGCAAGCTGATGGGCCGCGATATGTCGTATCGCGTCGTTTTGCCGCCCGATTACAACGGCAGCGTCGACGGGCCGGTGAATAGAGCCGGTTCGAGATATCCCGTCATTTACTTGCTCCACGGCCTGACGGGAAGCTTCGCGAACTGGACGGACAAGACCAAACTCACGGAATACGCTCTCAACCATCGCTACATCATCGTCACTCCTGACGGCGGTAATGGCTGGTACACCGACAGCGTTTCGGCCCCGAACGACAAGTACGAAAGCTACATCATCAAAGAGATGATCCCCGAGATCGACAAAACCTATCGCACCATCGCAACCCGCGACGGCCGCGTCATCGCCGGATTATCGATGGGCGGTTACGGTTCGATCAAGTTTGGGATGAAATATCCTGAGATGTTCTCGGTGATCGGCTCGTTCAGCGGAGCACTCGGGGCCGCTTCCTTCACCGAAAAAACCGCCGGGGCCATTGGCAAAAACCTCGACACGATCTACGGCCCCGAAGGCAGCACCGGCCGGGCCGACAACGACGTCTTCAAATTGGTCCGCGACCTTTCGCCCGAAAAACTAAAGGCAGTTCCATACGTATTCCAATCCTGCGGCACCGAAGATTTTCTGATCCAAAACAACCGCGAGTTCCTTGCCCTGCTAAATGAAAAGAAAGTCCCGCACGAGTACCGTGAGCATCCGGGCGTTCACGATTGGGTGTTTTGGGACGATCAGGTGAGAGAATTCCTCGACCTCGTCGATCGCCGGCTCAAGAAATGACTGGAGGGCGAGCATCCTGCTCGCCACACAATTCCCAAATATCACTCCGTTGGCGGCTAACGATGGCGAGCAAGATGCTCGTCCTCCAGTCTGGCGGCTTTATCCTTTGGCCGTTATCCATTATCCTTTAACAAATGTCCTATCAGGTGATCGCACGAAAATGGAGGCCGCAGACCTTTGAAGAGGTTACGGGTCAGGAGATCATTACGCAGACGCTGCGTAACGCTCTCGAATTCGACCGGCTGCATCACGCGTACCTTTTCTCCGGTGCGAGAGGCGTCGGTAAGACGACGACCGCCCGCATTCTCGCGAAAGCTCTCAACTGCCATAAAACTCAGGGCAAGCCCAATTTAACGCCGTGTTTACTGACCGATCCGACGATCTGCCCGTCCTGTCTCGAGATCTCGGAGAGCCGTTCGATGGATGTGCTTGAGATCGACGCGGCCTCGCACACGGGCATCGATGACGTTCGCGGAACGATCATTGACAGCATAAATTTCAATCCGGCACGCGACCGTTACAAAGTTTTCATCATCGATGAGGTCCACCAGCTCTCGAAATCAGCCTTCAACGCCCTGCTTAAAACGCTCGAGGAACCGCCGGGCAACGTCGTCTTCGTCATGGCGACGACCGAGCTGCACAAGGTGCCGGAGACGATATTGTCGCGGTGTCAGGAATTCGAGTTTCGGACAATTCCGCTGCAAAAAATATTCGACCGGCTGAAGCTGATAGCCGTTGCCGAGAAGATCGACATTTCCGACGATGCCCTGCGCGAACTTGCCCGTTCCGGCGAAGGCTCCATGCGTGATGCTCAGTCGAATTTTGACCAGGTCATCAGCTTTTCCAGTGACAAGATCTCGTCCGCCGACGTGACGAACGCCCTCGGTTTCGCCGGGGTTGACGTGCTTTCCAAAGCGATCGATGCGATCGCCCAACGCCAGCCGAAAGCAGCTCTCGAGGTCGTCGACAACCTCATCTCGCGCGGCCACGACCTGCGAAATTTCTGCCGCGACGTGCTCGGCCTTTTTCGCGATCTGCTCGTTTTCAAGGTCAGCAGAGGAGATACGAACCTCTACGAAGGCGCCGTTTTTAGCCCCGAAGAGTTGGCAAAACTCGCCGAACCTTTTTCCGAAGCCGACCTTCTCAGGTTCTTCAATTCCCTCGCCGAAACCGAAGCAAGCCTCCGCGAAGCTGTCCACCCGCGATACGTTCTCGAAGTCGGCCTTGTAAAGCTGATCGAGATGCGAAAGGTTGCAACCATCGAGAGCATTCTCGAACGCCTCGACGCCCTTTCGAACGGATCTTCGATGCCCGCCAGTTCGATCGCTGCGACCGCCGTCCCGGAAAAAAAAACTCTAGTTATTGACCCGCCGCCCGTCGTGGCGATGGTGGTCGAGCCTGTCGAAGTTCTAAGACCAATCGAAAAACCTGTGGTTCGCATTGAAACTCCGGCTCCGCGTAGATTCGTACCGCCAGAACCGCCTGACGATATTTACGGTTTCGACGAACCTGTTTTTGAGGAATCGCCGTTTGCTCCGGGCGAAGATTTCGAGCCTGTTCCGGCCGCGACGGCTCCAATTCGTGAGAATCCGCAGCCTCAGATTCGACTGTTGCCTCTGTCGGCAGACGAACTCGACCATTTTGACGACAAGCGACTCGACGAAGGTTATGAGGAAAAACTCACCTTCGACGACGACGATCTGCAACTGATAAAAAACGCTTCGATCATTGTAAAAACGTTGTTTGGTAACGTCTACGAAAAACCTGTGGCTCGTTCATATACTCCGAACGGCAACACCGCCGCAGCGACTGTCCCCGCTTTCGATGTCGCCAAGCTGAAAGAAGAGCTCGGCCATACGGAAGATTTGCATGTTGAGCTTCCCGTACTCGGCACCGATCCGACCGACGACGAATTGATGGCCTACGCCAAGGCCCACCCGTCCGTGCGGGCCGCGATGCGTGTGTTCAAGGGCAAGATCCTTGAGGTCAAAAAGGCCTGAATGCGATTTGGCGAACATCGCGTGGTAAACTTCGTAATACTTTCTTGATTGGCGGGACTTTAAGCCCTACTGATGACAAATAGATCTTTGCTGGCACAATCGAAACTCTACATCGCGGCGATCGCGATCTTTTTCGCCGTTTTCGCAGTGCGCGGTCAGGAAAATCAGCCTTGGTCTATAAATACCTCGCCACTCCCCGCAGCGACCGGAGCAGTGAACGATTACACGGGCCTAATCGACGCCGCTACTAAACAGCAAATCGAAACCAAGCTAAAGGAATTAAAAGACACGACAAATCCGTCGGTCGAGATCGCGGTCGCCGTCGTAAAAACAACCGGCGACCGTGCCATCTCAGACTACTCGATCGCCGTCGCACGCGGCTGGAAGATCGGCTCGAAAGAGGACGATAACCCGAGTGCCCTGCTGTTTGTAGCAATCGACGACCGGAAATATTTCACGCAGGTCAGTAAAGACCTTGAGGACGAACTCCCCGACGGCCTCGTCGGCAGTTTGCAGCGGCAATATCTCGTACCCGAATTCCGCAAAGGCAATTACGGCAAAGGAATTTCCGACACGATCGACGCCTACATCGCCACGATAAAAAGCAAAAGCACCGGCACACCTGCCGCAAGTACTCCGGCAACTCCTCAAAAATCGACCGGCGGCGTGTCATTTTTTGGCATTTTCTGTTGTGCGGTGATCGTCCTCGTCATTCTGATCATCATTTTCAGCCGTTCAAAAGGCGGCCCGACCAAGGGCGACAAAGATCGCTGGGGTGGCGGTGGATTTGGCGGAGGATCTGGTGGAGGCGGCAGCAGTGCTCTGCCGTGGATTATTGGCAGTATTCTAACCAGCGGTTCGGGCGGCTCCTCTTCATCGAGCGATTGGGGCAGTTCTTCAGGAGGCGGATCTGATTGGGGAGGCTTTGGCGGTGGCGGTGATTTTGGTGGCGGTGGAGCTGGAGGTGATTGGTAAATATGGAGAGATTTCACGCATTTATTGATGATCTAAAGGCGACGCATGGTAAGAATCTGTCGTCTGTCATCCTATACGGCTCGGCCGCAGCCGGTGATTTTGTGCCTAAGCGATCGGACTACAACATCTTGATCGCTATGCACAAGATCGGCCCCGAAGACCTGCGAAACGCCCACGCCTGCGTCCGCGAATGGGCACGGATGGGCAATCCCGTACCGGTATATTTTACCGTTTCCGAGCTGCAAAACGCGGCAGATGTCTTCCCGATCGAGTTTCATCAGATGAGCATCGCCCGCAAGGTTTTGTACGGCCCGGACGTTTTGGCGGGGCTCGATATATCGGATAAATTTTTGCGTCTTCAGGCGGAATACGAACTGCGAAGCAAGCTCATTCAGCTTCGCCGACAATATATTCCAGCATCAGCATCGGTCGATGGATTAAAGCGTTTGATGGCGGACAGCCTGTCGAGTTTTTCGGCCTTATTCCGTGCCGTGCTGATCTTACAGGGATTCGATCCGCCGGCGACCAAGCACGAGATCGTTGCGTTGACGGCAAAGAAGCTGAACATCGACGGAACGCCGTTTGAAAAAATCTTTGATATCCGTGAGAATAAGTTCACTGGAAAATTGGACGAAACGGGTGCAAACGCACTGTTTGGAGAGTATTTGGAACAGATCGAAAACGTAATAAATGCTGTCGATTCCATAGGAAAATAGCAACGTGATCAACAGGAGAAACAAAATGAAAAAAGCTATCTTATTATCAGTGGTTTTGTTCGCGGCTTTTGGCCTCAGCGGCTGTAGCTACAACGACCTCAACGCAAAACAGCAGAATGTTAAGTCGAAATGGTCCAACGTCGAGAGTTCCTTACAGCGACGCGCAGACCTGATCCCAAACCTTGTCGAAACGGCGAAAATGGCAGGCGTGCAGGAACAGGAAGTATTCGGCCAGATCGCCGACGCCCGTTCGAAACTGATCGCGGCTCAGCAAGCGGCACCCACGGGAACTGATGGCGACAAATCGCCGGAACAGAAACAGGCTGTCATAGCCGCCAACAACAGTTTCGGCGGCACGATCGGCCGTCTCTTGAGCCTACAGGAAACCTATCCTGTCCTACGTTCGAGTGAAGCATTTCTTAAGGTACAGGACGAGCTATCTGGCACGGAAAACCGCATCAACACAACGCGTATTGATTATGGTGATGCCGTGAAGGATTACAACACGCTACGGAATTCGTTCCCAGCCGTGATCACCGCGAGCATTTTTGGATACAAAGAGCAGCCGTATTTCGAAGCCGAACCCGGGGCAAGAAGCGTTCCGAGCGTCGGCGATGCGAACTCGCTGCGAAAAACGGCTCCTGCGGCGCCAGCAGCTCCGGCCGCACCGGCCCCGGCGAATACGGCACCAGCGAAACCGTAAGAATTTAACCACGAAAAAACACGAAAAAGCACGAAATAGGAGCCAACCTATTTCGTGCTTTTTTCGTGTACTTTAGTGGCTAATATTCTTAGAAACCTCGCGAATTGCACATTGAACAATGATCGCATGACTTGCTCGGCTCAAACGTGCAGGCCTTTTTTTTCTGGGCAAACAGCCCCTCAACGATCGCCTCGGCTATACCAAAATGATCCTGGCTCGGATGGATCGGATTTGAAATTTGAGATCTGAAATTTGTGATTGACGGCGATGATTCAAGCCGATCAAGACGCTCGTTAACAACGTCGAGGCTCTTTTGGATAGCGGCCAGATCCGGCGACCGCGATTCCGCCGTGAACTCGGCGATCCGTTCAGCTAATTGTCGGGCTTCAGGTTCATTCATTAGATCTTGTCGTTTTTGAGATCGATGACGTCAGCTTTATTAACTCAACGCAATCCGCGTTTAAAGAAATAAACTGCTTCTCACTCAAAAAATCTCCCTCATGCAGCAACATCGGCCAGAGTTCTGTATCGAGACCTTTCTGCAACGCAATGTACATCTCAGAAGAAAACCCGCCCGTTTGAGAATGAAGAGCAGATTTTGCGTGTTTCGCGATAAATGTGGCCGAAAGCAGCAATTGCTTCGACATAACAAACTCGCGTTTCTCATCGGTTAGATATTTATAGACCGCCACGATCCGCAACGCGAACTTTATCGCTTTTTCTAGGACGATGCTCCTGCTCATTTCATTTTTATTCAGTGGATAGTGACAAGTGGTTAGTGGATAGTTTTTTAACTAATCACTTGTCACTACCCACTATCCACTGAAGAAAACAGATAAAGTCTACTGAAGATCAACGTAATCAACCACACCAACGATCGCCGAATCGATCGCGGCTCCCGGCTTACCCGTCGTCGCCGTCGAGGCTCCCCAGCCTTCCTGAACGATGATGACAATGTCGCCCTCGCCGGAGTTTACTGAGTCGAGGGCGATGCACGTATAATTCATATCCTCCCCTTCAGGAGTGATCTGGCGGCAAAGCATCGCACGCGTTCCCTCGTAGCGCTGATTCTTCTGCGTTGCAACGACGTTACCGATGACTCTCGCTAAAAGCATATTGATCGCCGCAAAAAGGCACAAGGATCGCAAAAATAAAAATTCTTTTTTTGTGTTTTTTGTGCCTTCTTGCGGCCAAAAACTATCCCTGAAAAACGTGTGCGTCGGAATCGATGATTCCGACGATGGTGCAGTCGGTGGGCGTTTCGTCGCGTTTGAACGGGAACGAGGCCTCTTTGCCGCGGCACCAGAAAACCAATTCGCCTTCGCCGGCACCGACCGCATCGAGAGCGATCGTAGGCGAGCCTTTAGGCTTGAGATCGGCGTCAAGCGTTTGCACGATCAGGAACTTTCGCCCCTTGAGGGCTTCGTTCTTGACCGTTGCGACAACGGTTCCGATTACGCGGGCGATCTGCATAAGAGTTTATTGAGTTTATGAGTTCATCGAGAGAAGAGGCTTTTGACTCTACGAACTCAACAAACTCTATAAGCTAACTTACGAAGTCTATTTCATCGATCACCCCAATGATCGCTGAATCGACCGGGCAATCTTTGTTGCCTTCGGCGAGACGCGCGGATGAACCGCCGACCACGATGACCTTTTCGTTAAAGCCGGCACCGACCGTGTCGACAGACACAATATAGCCGCTCTGGTCAGTGCCGTCGAGATTGATCGGCTTGACGATGAGCAGCTTTTTCCCAAGCAGGCGTTCGTCTTTTTGCGTGGACACGACCGTGCCCATGATGCGTGCGATGATCATGATCAGTTGTCGGCGGTCAGTTATCAGTTGTCACTTCAGAGCCAGAGTTTTTCTGACAACTGACAACCGAAAACTGACAACTATCCCTTCTTAACTACCGGCAACGTCTCATCGACGCTTGAGTGCGGACGCGGGATTACATGGACGCTGACGAGTTCGCCAACACGTCGGGCGGCCGCAGCTCCGGCGTCGGTTGCCGCCTTGACCGCCGCAACGTCGCCCCGGACGATCGCCGTTACAAAGCCCGCGCCGATCTTTTCATAACTCACGAGAGTTACATTTGCTGCCTTAACCATCGCGTCGGCTGCCTCGATGACAGCTACGAGACCCTTCGTCTCGACCATACCTAAAGCTTCTTGCATTAGTTTTTACTCCTGATTTGTCTGAAACAACTCTTCCCGCTAGTTTAACCCAACTTGGCCGCCTGGCTCAAAAGGTCGATGAGTTCTTCGCGGGTGAACGATATTTTTTCGCCGTTAGAATTCCCGTTCTTCGGATATGACATTTCGAGATCGCACGCAATTTGAGCTTCGTGCAAATAGCCGCAGGCCTGGCAACGGGCGTTCTCGCCGAGAAAACCTGCCTTTTCCCTGATCTCGACCAGCTTTTTGACCGCTCCATCCGGCAGGTCGTTGGCACCGCCGAGGGCTTTCGCGAGGATCGCGATCTTGGCCGTGTGCTCGAGCGTTTCGAGGCGGTCGTAGGCTTGCCAGAGATGCTCGCCGTACGCCACGGCGCCGTGATTGGCCATCAGAAGCGCATTATGATGCGGCACAAAGGGCTTCATCGCCTCGGTCAGTTCGTCGGTCGACGGCGTTCCGTAGGCCGTCAGCGGCACGCAGCCGAGCGTCAGAACTACCTCGGAAAGTATCGGCTTATCGATCGCGAGCCCCGCCACCGCAAATGCCGTCCCGTGTGCCGGATGTGCGTGGCAAACAGCGTGAATATCAGGCCGCATCTTGTAGATCAGCAGATGCATCGCCAGCTCTGACGAAGCCTTTTTGTCCGAAAGCGCCTTACCGTCGAGGTCTGTCAACGCCAGGCAATCCTCGGTCATCCGGCCTTTTGAGGTCATCGTCGGCGTCGCGAGGACGGTGTTTTCGTCCAGCCGAATACTCACATTGCCGTCAAACGCCACAACATGGCCGCGGTCATACAGCAGCTTGCCGACCTCGACGATCAGTTTTCGAGCCTGCGATTCATCCATAGAAAATAAGAAACCACAGATTAACACATCGCAAACGCGGCACGTTAACCTGTGGTCTTAACTTCGCGGAAAATTATCTGCCGTGTCTTGGCATCGGCGGTGGCGGCGGAGCGTCGAGTACCGGAATTTCCGGGCCGTGGCCTGAAAAATGGTCGTGGCTAATTCTCGGCATTTCGTCGAGCGTCATCACCTGACTATCGAGCTGATTTCTTAGACGAAGATTCTCATTTTTGAGCATCTCGTTCTCATATCGCAGCCGCTTAATTTCTTTATGCTTTCCGCCCCAGTTGCCGCGCCTGAAACTCGGACCACTGATCGAGACGAAAAAGCTCGCGATAAACAGACTCACCGCGAAGGTCGCGAAAAACGGCAACATTCTTTTCAGAAAACTCTTGCTACACATTAATATTATTACCTCTCAAAAACTCTAAAGATAATTACGTCTGACCGCGGCTTTCAGATTCGCCCGCTCAGGTTATTTTATACCTTTGTCACTCCACCGCAAAGTGAAATCTTTCCAAAAGACGTAACATCTTAAAATATTTAGTTGCTCTATCGCCGCTAGCTGTTGCCCGTTGGTCACGGTTTGACTACAATCGACGCTAACAAGCATAAAATGATCGCTTTTCTTTCCGGCAAACTCATTGAGAAACAAGCAAATACGGCCATCGTCGATGTCGGCGGTGTCGGTTACGAGGTTTCTATACCGCTCACGACGTTCTACGAACTCGGCGAGGTCGGCGCCGACGTGTCGCTTCGCATCTACACGCACGTTCGCGAGGATGCGATCCAATTATTCGGGTTTAAGACGCTGCGTGAACGCGATCTCTATCTAAAACTCATATCCGTCCAGGGCATTGGCCCAAGATCCGGCATCGCGATGCTCTCGGGCATGAGTGCGGACGAAATCATCGTGGCCATCCGCTCGAACGACCTCGCCCGCCTGAAATCGATCCCCGGCGTCGGCCTAAAAACCGCCGAACGTTTGGTAATCGAGCTCCGCGACAAGGTCGGCGAAATGTCCGACACAACGCCGCTCGACGCCTCGTCCCGCTCAAGTTTGCCATCGGACGCCGTGTTTGAGGACGCTCTGTCGGCCCTGATAAATCTCGGGTATCAGAAAAATGCTGCTGAAAAGGCACTAAATCAAGCGGCGGGCGAAGGAATCGAGATCTCGGTGCAGAAGCTGTTGAGACAGAGCTTGCATATACTAGCGAAGTAGCCTTTCGCTTTGCGGCTGTGCCGCTCTATTTGCGGAAAAGCTCTGCTTTTCCGTCACCGTTCTTAGTTTTTTGCGGCTATGCCGCCGCCTTCCCGTCCCC
>JBEBJB010000049.1:0-30313 GCA_040080065.1 Pyrinomonadaceae bacterium | reverse complement strand
TCGGCGTCGGAGTCGGAGTTGGAGTTGGCGTCGGCGTCGGCGTCGGAGTAGGCGTCGGGGTTGGAGTCGGCGTCGGCTCCGGTGTCGGCGTCGGAGTCGGCGTAGGAGTCGGTTCCGGTGTAGGTGTAGGTGTTGGAGTCGGCGTCGGGGTTGGAGTCGGCGTCGGGGTTGGAGTCGGCGTCGGAGTCGGAGTTGGCGTCGGAGTCGGTTCCGGTGTAGGTGTTGGAGTTGGAGTCGGAGTCGGAGTCGGAGTCGGAGTCGGGGTCGGAGTCGGCGTTGGAGTTGGAGTCGGCGTCGGCGTCGGCGTTGGAGTTGGAGTTGGTGTCGGCGTTGGTGTAGGGGTCGGATCTGAGATTTGGGCGATCACGAACGCGGTTCCGAAGTCGCTGTTGTAGTGATAGCTGCTACCCGAAAAGTCATAAATCAGGGTATTCAGCGTCCGTGCGGTGCCGGCGCCGGACAATACCTTGACGGTGTAAAGTATCGTCACATCACCACCCGCTTTGTTGCCCGTGGGTACATTCGGCGGGCCGACACACGAACGGTAGTTAGCACTAGCCGGGTTCGGATCCCAACCGCAGGCGTCCTCGTAAAGCTTGTTGCCCGTGTAACCAGTTGGGGCGGTATAGGTTGACGAAACGCTCAGCGTTTGAAAGATGACGTTCGGCAGATTGATAAAACTCTCGATCTGTTCATAGCCGTTCGTCGCGGTTTTTGCGAGTAGTTCGATCGTGTAGGTGTTCCCGACCGTCAAATTCATCGAGCCGCCAAAAGCTATGTTTGCGCCGTTGAGTTTGATGCCGATAACGCTGTTTCGATTCTGCGACACCAGACGTTCTACATATAACTCGCGTGGCGTCGGCGTGCTTATCACGCCAAGGCCGTCTGCCGTAGCGGTGATCTGAAACCTTCGGGTCGTATTATAGGCAGCGGCGGACCGCGTTACTTCTATTTCGTAATAAAAATCGTTGCATGCACCGGTTGCGAGCAGTGCTTCGCTCACAGACGAACTCGACCCCGTCCGCAGATTGATCAGCGGATTAGGAGTTGACGCATCCCAGATAAAGGCTGTCTGGATATTTGTCGCGTCCGTTTTGCCCGTGTTGCAGACACGAGCTCCGACGGGGAATATATTGGCCCCATCGTTGACCCTGTTGCTATCCAGGCCGATTACGCCCCATGTAATAGGCGTGATCGTAAGCGTTGGAGCATTTACGCTCTCAGCCGAGACATAGGCGGTCGCCGTTGCGACGATCTGTCTGGAAAATAGAATAGAAAGTAACAGGACCGTACTCACGATGAGAACGGCCAAATTGCGGTAGCGAGCCGCAGGTGGTGATGGCTTCATTTGGTGGTGATGATGATTTGACGGAAGTTTAGGTGAACTTCGGCGTCGGTTCTGAGGAACTAATTGCGAGCAGGATCAACAGGCGTGACTGGTCTGCTGACAACAAGGCAGCTGTGGGACTAAAATGACCTTAGCAGACATTAATATTATATGTCAAACATTTTTTAACAGGCTAATCGTCTTTATTTTTTTAAGCGCGAGAGGAACTTCTGGCGAAATTTCGCTACCTTAGGGGCGACGACGGCGGCGCAGTAGGGTTGGTTTGGGTTGTTGGCGAAATATTCCTGGTGATAGTCCTCGGCCGGCCAGAATTTGTCGAAGGCAATGACCTCGGTGACGATCGGCCCCGCGTAAATTCGCTCAGCCGTGATCTCGGCGATAACTTGTTCGGCAGTCTCGTGTTGGGCCTGGCTGTGGTAGAAGATAGCGGACCGGTATGACGAGCCGATGTCGTTGCCCTGGCGGTTAAGCGTGGTCGGGTCATGGACCGTGAAATAGACGCGGAGCAGATCGGCGAACGATAGCTGTTCGGGATCGAATGTGATCTGAACAACCTCGGCGTGGCCGGTCGTTTCGCTGCAAACTTGCTGATACGTCGGATTATCCGTATGTCCGCCGGAGTAGCCTGAAACGACATCCTCGACGCCAACGAGAGCGTCAAAAACTGCCTCGACACACCAAAAACATCCTGCCGCGAGCGTTGCTGTCTCTAAATTTGCCATAATCATATTTTAACAAATCTGGTCGAATGTTGATATGAGTGATCGTTAACGCATTGCAGAGGTTGATCGATTGTCACCTGTAAACTGGGTGATTGTTAATTGGTAAACTGATCCGTCGCCCAGTTAACAATCGACCAATTTACAATTTACGATCTAAGAATGTTGAGCCAAACGGATATCTACGGTGAGATAGTTTACGGGGTCGATGTTGACACCGAGACTCGCTGTGCTCATTGGTATTGCGAACTCGATATCATCGCCATCAGATTCAAATGCTGCGGGCGTTGGTTTCCGTGTTTTGAGTGTCATGCGGCGGTCGCTGATCATGAGCCGAAGACGTGGAGCGTGGACGAGCGGGATGAGAAGGCGGTTTTGTGCGGGAAGTGCGGGTATCAGCTCAGAATCGCCGCGTATTTTGCGTGTGATTCGACTTGTCCGCAGTGCGGCAGCGGATTTAATCCGGGATGCGCGAAGCATTATTCACTTTATTTCGACTAAGTATCCTTAAGCCCTTTTTACCCAGCATAAAGCCAGGTCAATATTAAAAGACTAAGAAAAAATAGACTTAACCAATTCATGACACTGTGGCGACATCGCAATCGCGACAACTACCTGCGAGAGACCGGCGACGTCAGCGACAACGGATAGCTTTTTGAAGATTGGACTCTCCGATACAATTTTGTCCCGTTCTGCCGAAGGATGATGTTGAACTTTCTCAATTAGGTCAGTGAAATCGTCCTTGTGAATATCATTACTGCGCAATAAAATCATCAATTCATTTACACGATACTCCGTACTTTGAACGTCAATTCCATGCGTGGTATCGATTTGGGTACCAGTGATATTGAAGTTAAATCCGTCGCCACGAACTCTAATTGCGGTTGAGCCTTCACCTCCAGTGAAGGAACAGTCTTTCAAAATAAATTGCCCCATATGGCAAAATTATAGCGCAGGGATTGTGACAAAATATCATCTATTTTGTTCCACGAGCGAGGACTTCAAACATGAACTCAAAAATATCCACATTCTTCCTTGCGTCTTCGACGGTTTCGCCCCAGGTGTAGAGGCCGTGGCGGCGGATGTAGATGCCGTGGATGGTGGAATTTTCGAGCAGGACATTTTCGATGACATGCGAGAGAGCGATCTGGTCCTGGGCGTTTTCGACGATCGGGATGCGTTCGATCTCGTTGCTCCCGGTTCGGCCCGAGAGTCCTTTTAGGGCTTCGTAACCCTGCATCGCGATCGAGCCGTCAACATAAAATTTGTCCGCGAGCAGCATTCCCCAGACGGTCTGCGAATAGAGAATACAGCGAGCCTTTGGCCTCAGTCGATAGATCGAAAGGTGCAGCACCGTCTCGTCCGAAGGCCGTCCAAAACCCTGCAATATCTCGGCATCATCATCGATCTCGAGAAAATTTGTCTCATCGAGCGTACCTTTCTCATTACCCGCGGCGGTGATGCAAAGCCGCAGCGGTTTCCTCGCCAACAAGATACTAAAATTCCCACTCGCACCACGAGCCCAGCCGCGGCGGTAGAATTCACGACCGGTTTCGGCGAGTTCGGTGGTGGGATTGTGTGGGTTTTCAGACATAAATCTGGGTATTATTCCTCATCGTGCCGCAATTTTTCCAGTACCGACAGATCTTCGAGCGTTGTTACGTCGCCAGCGACTTTGCCGCCGGCGGCGAGTTCGCGCAAAAGGCGGCGCATGATTTTGCCTGAACGTGTTTTTGGCAGCATGTCGGTGAAGCGGATGTCGTCGGGTTTGGCGAGGGCTCCGATCTCGTGGGCGACGTGGGCGCGGAGCTTTTCTTTTAGCTCATCGCTGCCGACGTGCGTGCCTTCGAGCGTGACGAAAGCGGAGATCGCCTGGCCTTTGAGATCGTCGGGCCGGCCGACGACAGCGGCTTCGGCGACGGATTCGTGGCTGACGAGGGCCGATTCGATCTCGGCGGTGCCGAGGCGGTGGCCGCTGACGTTTATCACGTCATCGACGCGGCCCATGATCCAGTAATAGCCGTGTTTGTCGCGGCGGGCGCCGTCGCCGGCGAAGTAAAAGCCCGGAATTTCGGACCAATATGCCTGTTTGTAGCGTTCGTCATCGCCCCACAGCGTGCGGAGCATCGACGGCCATGGGTGCGTCGCGACGAGGTAGCCGCCTTCGTTCGGGCCTACCGGTTTGCCGGATTTTGTAACGATATCGAGCATAATGCCCGGAATCGGACGCGTCGCGGTTCCCGGCGTCGTCGGCGTTGCGCCCGGCAGCGGGCTGATCATGATCGAACCGGTTTCGGTCTGCCACCAGGTGTCGACGATCGGGCATTTTCGCTTGCCGATGATGGCGTGATACCACATCCAGGCCTCGGGATTTATTGGCTCGCCGACGGTTCCGAGTAATCTCAAGCTCGACAGATCGTGCTTGAGCGGATACTGTTCGCCCCATTTGATAAAAGCACGGATCGCGGTCGGGGCGGTGTAAAAGATCGTGATTTTGTGCCGCTCGATGATATCCCAAAAGCGGTCGAAGTCGGGGTAAATCGGGGCTCCCTCGTACATGAAAACCGTCGCGCCGTTAACCAGCGGGCCGTACACGACGTAGCTGTGGCCCGTTACCCAGCCGATGTCCGCCGTGCACCAAAAGATATCGTCGTCCTTGAGGTCGAAAACGATCTTCGACGTATACGCCGTTTGCGTGAGGTAGCCGCCGGTCGTGTGCAGGATGCCTTTTGGCTTGCCGGTCGTGCCGGATGTGTACAGGATGAAAAGCGGATGTTCGCTATCGAGCGGTTCGGCGGGGCAAACGGCACTGACGATCTTGGTCAACTCGTGCCACCAGTGATCGCGGCCCGGCGTCATCGAAACTTTAGAATTTGTGCGTTGAAAGACTACGACGTTTTCGACGCCCGGACAGCCCACGACCGCTTCGTCAACCACATCTTTGAGCTTGATCTCGGCTCCGCGGCGATAGCCTCCGTCGGCGGTGACGATGACCTTGCAGCCGCAATCGTTGACGCGGTCGCGGATCGCATCTGCGGAAAACCCGCCAAAAATAACGGTGTGAGCCGCACCGATCCGCGCACACGCGAGCATCGCGACCGACAGCGCCGGAAGCAGCGGCATGTAAAGTGCGACGCGGTCGCCGGCCCTGACGCCGAGCTTTTTCAGGACGTTGGCAAAACGAGAGACTTCCTGATGTAGCTGGAGATAGGTGATCGTTTTGATCTCGCCGGTCTCACCTTCCCAGATGATCGCGGCTTTATTTTTTCGCCAGGTCGTTATGTGGCGGTCGAGGCAGTTGTAGGAAATATTGATCTTGCCGCCGACAAACCACTTGGCAAACGGCTCGTTCCACTCGAGGACCGTGTCCCATTTTTTGAACCAATC
Source organism: Pyrinomonadaceae bacterium (assembly GCA_040080065.1). Lineage (GTDB taxonomy): Bacteria > Acidobacteriota > Blastocatellia > Pyrinomonadales > Pyrinomonadaceae > OLB17. The sequence continues at coordinate 24,859 of JBEBJB010000049.1, read as the reverse complement.
GAGGCTCTCGGCCTGTTTTGCCCAGAACGCGGGCACGTCCGCCGCAGCTTCTGCATAAAGCTCTTCGTATTCCGCAAAGCTTTTAATATGAGCATTTTCCGCGAATTCTGACGGCGGAGGAAAAAGACGGTTTTCGTGAAGGGTCGATTCGATAGCAATGGGTTCGGACATTCTCCTAGTATATGAGAATTGGTCGCGAGCTTACAATTGAAATGGGCGGCGGGCGGGATTTTACGCGACGCGGTCAATGTTCATGAGCCGCGCTGTAATTCCTCACAAAAGATGTGCTAAATTATAGCGACCACACGCTTTTCGGTTAGTTGAAGAAACAACATTATGCCGCTGCTTGAGATGAAAAACATCGTCAAGGAATTCCCGGGCGTCCGTGCGCTCGACGGCGTGAGCTTTACGCTCGAGGCCGGGGAATTTCACTCGCTCGTCGGCGAGAACGGGGCGGGAAAATCGACGCTGATGAAGGTTTTATCAGGCGTTTATCCGGAAGGCACGTTCGAGGGCGACATTCTGGTCGAGGATCAACTGCGTCATTTCAAGGGAATCCGCGATTCTGAGGCTGCGGGCATCGCGATCATCTTTCAGGAACTCTCGCTCGTTAAAGAACTGACCGTCGGCGAAAACATCTTCCTCGGCAAGGAGCCGTCCAGATTTGGCGTTATCAATTGGTCCGAACTTTATCACAAAGCCTCAAACCTGCTCCGCGACCTGCGCTTGCCGATCGATCCGCGAGTAAAGGTCGGCAGCCTCGGCATCGGCCAGCAGCAGCTCGTCGAGATCGCCAAGGCGTTGTCACAGGATGCGAAAATCCTCGTTCTCGACGAACCGACCGCCGCTCTGACCGAGTCGGAAGTTAAAACGCTGTTCGGAATCCTCAAAGATCTGCTCGCTCGCGGCGTTGGGATGATCTACATATCGCACAAGCTCGACGAGGTTTTTGTGATGAGCGACCGTATTACTGTTCTTCGCGACGGCAGGACCGTTTCAACGCATAATGCGTCCGAGATCGATAAAAATGGCGTCATCGCGGCAATGGTTGGACGGGAGGTTGGTGATATTTTTCCGACGCCGGATCACATGCACGGTGACGTTGCGTTGAGTATTAAGAATTTAACGGTTTATTCGCCTGATATACCGGGCAAGAAGCTGGTTGACGGCGTTTCGTTCAGCGTGCGAAAAGGAGAAGTTCTCGGGATCGCGGGGCTGATGGGAGCCGGACGAACCGAATTGCTGATGGCGATCTTCGGCGCGTGGCAAGGTCAGCTTAGCCGTGAGATCGAGATCGACGGCAAGGCGAGTACGATCGATTCACCGGGCGACGCGATCGCGAAGGGCGTTGGATTTGTGACCGAGGATCGCAAACGCTTTGGGCTGATCCTCGACCAAACAATTCTCGACAATATGACGCTTGCGGGCCTACGCTCGATCTCAGGCAACTTCGTCACAAACCGCACACGCGAAACGATGGCCGCGAAAGGGCCGATGAGATCGCTTCACATCAAGGCAAATTCACCGTTGACCGTTACAAACACGCTCTCGGGCGGCAATCAACAGAAGGTCGTGCTCGGCAAATGGCTTCTGACGAACCCCAAAGTTTTGTTTCTCGATGAGCCGACCCGTGGCATCGATGTCGGCGCAAAACAGGAGATTTATGCCGAGATCAACAAGCTCGCCAAAACCGGCCTCGCGATCGTGCTCGTCTCGTCGGAGCTGCCCGAGGTTTTGGGCCTCTCGGACCGCATACTCGTACTGCACGAGGGCAAAGTGACGGGCGAATTTACCCGCGACGAGGCGACTCCCGAAAAAGTTATGGCGGCGGCGACCGGCAACCATTGAACAAAATGGACGAAACGAAAACTTCACGATTTAATGCCACTACGCTCAGAGCGTACATCATGATCGCCGTGCTCGGCATGATCTGGGCGTATTTTCACTACGCGACCGACTCGATATTCCTGACGCCGCGAAACCTTTCGAACCTGATGACGCAGATGTCGGTCACAGGTATCATCGCCGTTGGCATGCTGATGCTGATCGTATCGGGCAACATCGACCTTTCGGTCGGTTCAGTACTTGGTTTTGCGGGCGGCATTGCGGCCTATTCGATAACCGTGTTGGAGTTTAGCCTTCCGGTTGCGATAATTGCGTCGATAACAATTGCTGTGGCTATCGGGATGTTCCACGGGGCTTTAACGGCGTATCTCAATATCCCGGCTTTTATCGTCACTCTCGGCGGTCTGCTCGCCTGGCGAGGTGCGGTCAAATGGCTGCTCAGCGGTAACACGATACCGATATCGAACGAGACTTTTAAGGCGATCGGCAACGAAAATCTGCCGATGACCTTCGGCTGGATACTCGCGGCGTTGGGAATTGCGTTTGTCCTATTTATGGCGTATCGCAATGCGCGCTCGGTCAAAGATTACGGTCTCGGCGAAGCGAATTACACTGGCGAACTCCTAAAATCGATCATTCCCATCGGAGGTATCATTGCGTTCATTATAGTGATGAATGCCTACCAAGGCGTGCCGATTCCGGTTCTCATTTTGGTTATTGTCGCCCTTTTCGGAGCTTTCCTGACGAACTCCACGACCTTCGGTCGCTATCTCTATGCGATCGGCGGTAACGCGGATGCGGCGCGGCTCTCGGGCATCAATAATAAACGCAATATCCTGAAGGTTTACGCTCTGCTCGGCGCGTTAACGGGCGTTGCATCCCTCATCTTCACGGCCCGCGTCGGCAGTGCCGCACCGGATGCCGGCGTGCTCAAGGAACTCGATGCCATCGCCGCCTGCGTCATCGGCGGAGCCAGCCTGATGGGCGGCCGCGGCACCATCTTCGGAGCCTGTCTCGGAGCCCTCATCATGGCCAGCCTCGATAACGGCATGTCGCTGCTCAACGTCCGCGATTTTATGCAGGACATCATCAAGGGTTCGATACTGGTCGCGGCGGTTGGGCTCGATATGATGGGTAGGAAGCAGGGGTAACGATACGGTAAAAACTTCTTTTGTTTGATTGCAGGCACTGTTAAGATGAAAGTTGTTTGAGGGAAAAGAGTATGGGAGCAACTTTGACGATCGATTTACCCGAAGAAGTAATAGGAACGCTGAAACAAGCTGCGCGTGAAGACGGGGTTTCCGAAAGTACGTTTGCGAGAAATGCGGTGATGAACTATATTCGCCTTCGTCAATCCAGGTCCACCCGACCTGGAATGGCGGCAAAGGAAGACATTGACGGACTGCTACGGACTATGGATAAAATGTGCCAAAGCGCTGAAAGGAACGGGTTGACGCCCGAAATCTTGGAAACCATACTGAACGACAAATAGAACGGGTGCGGTGCGTCATCGATAACAATGTTCTTATTAGCTCCGCTACGCATGGTGGCCTTCCCTTATTAGCCCTTGAGAGAGTTCTCACGACGGGCAGACTGCTAACATCGGTAAAAGCGATTCGGGAACTATCTGAGGTTCTGGGTCGCGATAAATTTGAAAAATATTTGCCTAAAGCGGAGCGGGTAGAATTTGTCGCCTATGTGATAAAAGTTTCAAGTTCGATTGAAATATTAGAGGCGATTAAAGTTTGCCGCGATCCAAAGGACAATATGTTACTCGAAGTCGCCGGTAACGGAGGAGCCGATTTCCTGATTACGGGCGATGGCGACCTGTTGGAACTGGATCTGTTTCGGAGCGTTAGGATCATTAACCCGAGAGAATTCGTCGAGATTTTGAATTCACTGGAGCAATCCTAACCACTCAATAAAACTCAACGACCTCCCGGGCAGCCCTATCATGGCCAGCTTGGACAACGGAATGTCCCTGCTCGACGTCCGCGATTTTATGCAGGACATCAAGGCTCGATACTGGTCGCGGCGGTGGGGCTCGATATGATGGGACGGAGGCAAGGCTAGCGATGCGATAAGAATTTCTTTTGTTTGTTTAAGCGTGCTGTTCCGAAATCGTGGAAACCATACTGAACGACAAATGGAACAGTGCGGTTCGTCATCGATAACAATGTTCTTATCAGCTCAGCAAGGCATGGTGGGCGTTTTCGACTATCGGGTTTTTGGCAGTAGATCACAAACTCTGATCTTAATGTCAGGAAACGCGACGAGACCAATTGTTTCGTCGGCCATGTAGGTTCGTTTAGTTCGATAACCATCCGTCGAAGGTTCGCGGTAATCCTCGACCTCAGAATTATTAAGATTTAAGATCAGATATTGCGCGATACCGTTGCTGGCATATTTTGCAGCCTTGGCCCGGTCTCTTTCGATCGAGGTATCGGCGATCTCAATTATCAGATAAATGTCTTCCGGTCCGGGATGTTGCGCGTCGTATTTTTCGATAGGCGGAACAAGCAGGACAACGTCTGGTTCCGGTTCTGAGAAATCGTCCAGACGAATCGGGTCCTGAGCGGTAAAAATTACTTTTTCACCGAGTAACGAATCTACCTGATGGTCAATTCTCCGAATAGCATTTGAATGCCTGATTCCTTTTGGGCTCATTCGAACTAATACGCCATCCCACAGTTCGATTCGATCGTCTTCATTAAAAATGCCCTGCTCAACCATCTTATCGTAAGCTGAGACACTCAAACGAAACAAATCGCCGCCATTACTATTCGGTTCCGAAACGATCGTGGATTCTTTGATTTCAAGACCTACAGCCATACATTCCTTTGCCTAGATTCTATCAGAAACATATACAAATAAAACCGGAAATTATCCCCCGATAAAACTCATCGTCCGCGACGGCTGGACAAAATCCGCGTCATTGATATAGTGACGCGGTTCTTTTTTCATGACGACGTCTTCGATGAACCGGATGATCTCGTCGCGGCTGGCTCCGCTGCGGAGTACGTCTCTTAGGTTGTGCTCGGTGGTTGAGAACAGGCACGTGCGGATCTGGCCGTCGGCGGTTAGGCGGATGCGGGAACAGGCTCCGCAGAACATTTCGGTGACGGGGGCGATGAGGCCGATCTCGCCGGGCGAGCCATCGGCGAACTCGTATTTCCACGATGTCTCGCTGCCACGTGAGGTTTCTTTTAGTTTGAGCGGATAGACGGCGTTGATCGCGGCGTGGATCTCTTTTCCCGAAACCACCATCTCTCGGCTCCATTCGTGGCCGCTGTCGAGAGGCATGAACTCGATAAATCTGAAGCTCACATCCGTCTCGCGTGCGAAACGGGCGAAATCTACCAGTTCATCATCATTACGTCCGCGGACGATACACGCGTTGACCTTTACCGGTTCAAAGCCAAATTGTTTTGCCGCCTCGATCGACGCATAGACCTTGTCGAGAGCATCGACACCCGTGATGTCGAGAAAATTCTCGCGGTCGAGGCTGTCGAGGCTGAGCGTGACGCGGTCAAGCCCGGCGTCTTTTAGATTCTGTGCGTGACGTGGAAAGTCGAAGCCGTTAGTGGTCAAAGCCAGATCTTTAAGCTGCGGTTTGAGTTTTGAGAGCCTCGCAACGAGCTTTGGCACATCCTTTCTGATCAACGGCTCGCCGCCGGTCAGACGGATCTTTTCGATACCAAGCTCCACGAAAATATCTGCGAGATACTCGATCTCCTCGAACGTCAGGATCGTGTCTTTACGTGCGAGCGGCGGCTCGCCGTTCGGCAGGCAGTAGAAACAACGAAAATTACAGCGATCCGTCAGCGAGATACGCAGGTCGCGGATTATCCGGTTATGGGCGTCATGTAGGTACACACACCAATTATACATCGCATCCAAGAAGCGTGCGAAGCACCCGGCAATTACGATAGCTACAGGTGGAGCAAAGCGAACCTGTAGAAAACGAACACGAACGGCACCAAGCGTGTGAAACACGCGTAATAGATCTCCTAACCCCAAAGATACCGTTCATCAAACTCGACCCCGTGTTTAATGAGCAATCCACGGTATTCATCCTCAAAGGTCTGGGCCCGGTGATGCTCTTTCTGAGCGCGAATGTACCTGCGAACCTCGTCCGCGGCCGATTCGCTAACGGTAAATGCTCCGTATCGACGCTGCCATGAGAATTTCGGATCAAATCGCTGCCTGACCCAACGTGAAGAGCCTGCCTTAAGTTCTCGCATAAAGTCCGCGAATTTGAGATCGGCTCCTAGGCGAATGAGCAGGTTCACGTGATCGGGCATCCCGTTGATTTCGAGCGAAAGGCCGCCGCAGTTTTTAACAATGCCAGAGAGATAGGAATAAAGCTCATGTTCCGATTCACGTCTGATCAGAGGCAACCGATCTTTAGTCGCAAAAACTATCTGATAAAGAAAATGTGTGTGCGACATGGTCTTGTTACGCCTGTTACACAGGCTTTATTAGATTTTGGTACCACTTTACTACAGGTTTCGCCTTCTGCTCCACCTGTAGCTATCACAATGGCCGGGTGCTTCGCACCCTTTTACGCTTTGAAATAAGTGCGGCGGCGTTTCGTTTAAGCCCTGGAAGTTTTGCACGCTTGATCGCTGTCCGTCGAAATCGTTCGGCGTAACCTTCGGGCGTTAGCGATAATACGCTGTCAAGAACAACAGATGTCTTGCCATTTCGCGGCTCAAACTGAGATTCTTCCGTAGGTTTCTCGAACCGGTTCCACGGGCAAACGTCCTGACAGATGTCACAGCCATAGAACCAGCCATTGAGATTGTCGCTGATCTCGGTCGGCAGAGTATCGTCGCGGAGCTCGATCGTGGCGTACGAAATACACGTTCGCGAATCGACAACATACGGTTCGACGATCGCGTTTGTCGGGCAAGCATCGAGGCAGGCGGTGCAGGTGCCGCAATGGTCGGCGACCGTCTGTGTATCGTAGTCGAGCTTGAAGTTAAGAATGATCTCGCCGATGAAGACCCACGAGCCGAGTTCGGTTGTGATCAGATTCGAATGTTTGCCCAGCCAGCCGAGGCCGGCCTTCACCGCCCAGGCTTTGTCCATCATTGGGGCAGTGTCGACGCAGACCTTTCCGTCGGCTTCGGGGATCTCGGTTTTGATCCAGGCGAGAAGTTCTTTCAGCTTTTCCCGCATCACGTCGTGATAATCGTCGCCCCACGCGTAACGGGAAATTTTGCCTTGCGCAGGGTCGTCAGTGTGTTTGTGATCGGTGTGGTAATTGAGGATCACGACGATGATGGACTTTGCTCCGGCGAAAAGAATTCGCGGGTCGCTTCGCTTGTCGGGTTCGCGTTCGAGCCACGACATCGTGCCGTGAAAACCTTTGGCGAGCCAGTCGGTCAATCGGCTTCCTTCGATGTCGAGAGCAGCCGCGGGGACGATGCCGATGCCGGAAAATCCGATCTCGGCGGCCTTTTCTTTTATCTTTTGCGACAGCGACGGCATGAGTACATTATCCAATAAAAAAGCCGGATGGCGTAAAACCATCCGGCCTGTTAGCTAGGAGTCCCGCCTTTAGGCGGCCCTAACGTTAAATTAGAAAACCCGATTGGAGACAAAGACCGCCTGAAGGCGGGACTCCCAACGCAGACCGCCTAAAGGCGGGACTCCGAACACTAGAACGTCAGCTTCAATCCGAACTGGAATTGTCTCGGATCAAACGCCGACGTCGGCTGGCTGTAATACTTGCTGCCCTTACGCTGGCCGAATGCATTGGCCACCTGATAGAACGGGTTGCCGGCTGCTTCGTTAAATCGGTTGAACAAATTGAAGCCCTCGGCGATCAGGTCCAATTTGACCCTTTCACCGATCGCTATTCGACGTGCGAGACGAGCATCAAGCGAGAAATAGTTGTGCGTGATACCCATATTGCGTCCCAGATTTCCGCTCAACCCGAAGACACCCTGGAAGCAATTGGTGTCGACGCCGGTGGCACAGAGCGTTCCGTCCGACCGAACTGACGGACGTTCGTTCGTACTCTGGAAATCGCCGTTGTTATCGCCGACTGCCAGAATGTTAAACGGACGGCCCGAGCTCAATTCGATGATCGGCGAGAACGTGAAGCCGTGCATGAATTTCTGGAAGCCACTGCCCGATTTCCACGATTCCGGCGAGGCAAGAACGCCGCTGAAGACGAATCGATGACGCTGGTCAAACAGCGAATCCGAACGCTCAGCACGGAAATTCAGGTTGTCCTGCGGCTTCAGAAGTGTCTGTAGATCGGACGAATCGTCAATCGAATGTGACCACGTGTAGGTCGCAAAGAACTGGACGCTGTTCGAAAAACGCTTTTTCAGCTCGAGATTCAGAGCGTTGTAGTACGAGTTGCCATCCGACATCTGCGCATTAACGTCAGCATACGGATTTATCGGGCCGGGAGCTCTTAACGAGCCTGTAAGCAGCGAATCGAATGTTGTCTTGTTGAGGCCTGTCAGAGCCTGAACAAAAAAGTAGTTAGGGCCAAGCTTACGGAAGAAATCCGCGGCGATCGGGCTGACGATCCTCTGACCAGTCGTATTGTTGACGGCTATAAAGCCCGGAACAACGACCGTGTAAAGAGCATTGCTTACGGTTGGCAGCGAGAAGAACGCGGCTTCACTAAGGCTTGTCGGGGCACGTCCCGTCGGGCCGCAGGCAACCGCACCACAGGCAACCGGATTGTTTGCGGTGAAGCGGCGGAAGTTATCTACGAGCGAGGTAAGATTAACGGTATTCACGTCCTGCGGATGGCCGAGGTGCTTTGCATTTACGGCAATATAGCTGGCCGAAAGCGACATGTCCTTACCGATCATGCGCTCGACCGAAAGGTTAGCCTGCATTGCATCGGGATATTGGAAATCTTTCGAAACATGCAGTGTAAATGGCAGGATCGGGCCAAAGCCGGTGAATTTGCTCGAGTCAAACCTCTGGAATCCAAACTGATACTGCGAGCTGGTCGCGATTCCGGGCGTTACCGCGGCCCCGCAGATCGCTGCGCTGGATCCGCCAACGCCGCAGATAGTTCCGTGGAATACCTGGAACGCATTGAACAAACCGGTTGGCGAAGGGCCGCCGATCGGCAATAGCGTCGCCTGCTGCTGCTGCGAACCGTCGCCGATGTTCGAGTTAAATGAGACGGCGAGTAGAGGGTGATCGAAGAATCTTCCGACCGCAGCTCTTATGACCGTTTTGCCATCTCCCGCAAGGTCCCATGCAAGGCCGAGTCTCGGAGCGATATTATTCTTATCACGTGGAAAGCCCTGCGTGACGTTCAATGCGTCCTGCGCGGTTTGAATGTCTGATTCGCTCAAGGTGATTCCCGTCAGCGGATCGCGGAATGCCGACGGAGCGAACTGCTCCGTAAATTCATAGTCGTATCGAACGCCAAAATTAAGCGTGAGGCGTTTGTTTATTTTCCAGGTGTCCTGACCGAAGAATGCGACCGGTTTGTTTTTGAGCGTACTATTCGGTTCGCCGAAGCCCTGAATGAAAACGCTCGGGAAGCCCAGGCCGTAGGTCTGGATCGCCGTGAATGCGGGCCCTGTGCAGCCCGTGATCAGCGAACTGCATGATTGCTGGCTGAAATTGAATAGTGCCGGGAAGTTCAGCTCAAAGCTTGCTACTCCACTCACTGTGTTGAGGTCGACGCCGAACTTCATGGTGTGATTGCCCTTAACCCAGCTCAGATTGTCGCGAAGTTGATGGCGATTCTCGAGACGGTCGACCGGCGAGAATGGGTTCGAGCCGATGAAGCCGGTTCCGGCGATCTGGTGAGCAACGCTGGGTACTTGTGAATCAAACTTCGCCTTGCGGCGGCCGAAGTTATAGTAAACCTCGTTCACCATGTTTTTCGGCAAAATGCTGGTGAGTGACATGCCGAAAGATGTATCTTTCAGGTCTTGAATGCCAGTACGCGAGTAATCGTTCTGGCCGAGCGTCTGATTCTGCGATTCGTCCTGGATGCCGTTGATCTTGCTCGGGTTATAACCGAAGCGAACGCTGAACTGATTGCTCGCGTTGAACGTGTGGTCCACGCGGAACGAGAAGTAGGTCGTAGCGTCAGCGATCGGGTAAATGCGGGCAAGCTCATTTAACGGACGGAACGCAACGTATTGGCCATCAGAACGGCGCGTAAGCGGAACCGGAGTTCCGGAAAGGATAAATCGCGGACCGATCGGGTTTGCACTCGGCAGGATCGGCGAGATCGCCGGGCAGCCGCTGCCGTCATTTGGGCTAAACAGCGTGTTCGAGCCGTTCAGGGCCGTCTGTGTGCCGCTCGATGCGAAGAATGCATACGTACGTGCCGTACAAACTGCCGCGGCCGTTCCAGCCCCAAGGAGCGTGTTTACGTATGTTGCCTGAGCGGCGGTCAAACCGGTGAAGGTTCGTGCAGTCGGATTAAGTCCCGCGATCACCGGTATGGTAACGCTTGAGGTTGCTCCGCCGATGATGTCGCCCGTGAAAAATCCTGATTCCTGACGGCGACGCTGTTCAAACGAGCCGAAAAAGAATGTTCTGTCCTTTTTGATCGGGCCGCCGAAGGTCAGGCCGTACTGGGCACGCGTGTAGCCCGGCTTTTTGCTCGGATCGCCGTCAATGATAGGGGCGAAGGCGTTTCGCGACTGAATGCTCTTGTGGCGGACAAAGCCGAACATGTTTCCGTTGAAATTGTCCGTGCCGCGCTTGGTCACGACGTTGACGATACCGCCGGTCGCACGTCCGAATTCGGGCATGTAGGAGTTAGTCGTTACCTGATATTCCTGCACGGCTTCCTGCGAGACGGTCGAGCGGGCCGCGTTGATCGAGTTATCGGTAAAATCCGCACCGTCAACCTGCACGAGCGTCGAACGGCCACGCTGGCCGCCGATGTTGAGGCCCGAGGTTGGTGCCGGGCCGACTGGCCGACCGTTGTCGCGACCGACGGTCGAGATCGTCAGGGCAAATCCGGTTGCGCTTCTTTCGTTGATCGGCAGGCTGTTGATGCGAACCTGCTCGATCGTGGTCGAGATGTTCGTCTTGGTGGTTTCGATCAGCTGGACGTCGTCGCCGGTGATGTTGACGATCGCACCCTCTGCACCGATCTCAAGTTTGATGGTGAGCTGGGCCGTCTGGCCGACGGTGAGGCTGATGCCTGAGAGAACGCTCTTTTTGAAATTCTTAGCATCTGCCGAAACTTCATACTCGCCCGGAGGAAGGCTGATGAACTTGAAATTGCCCACGGCATCGCTTGTAACCGTACGGTTGATGCCTGTTCCGACGCCTTTCGCGGTAATAGTCGCTCCCGCGACAACGGCTCCTGTCGGGTCGGTGACGGTACCGCTAAGGTCGGCGGCCGCGGCCTGTGACTGTGCCATCGCGGCACCTGCGAGGCTGAGCAGCACGATCAGAAATATTGCCAGCTTTGCGGCCCTGGCGGGCACTTCAGTAAAAGAAAATCTCATTTTTCGTTCTCCTTGGATACGTTGGAAAAACCTTTTTCCGTCGGTACGACCGATTGTCCGGCTTTGAACCGGAGCTTATCAACGTTCAAAACGTTTTGGGCCGATTTTTTAGCTTGTAAAAAACCTAAGGTATTTATCCGACAGATATTTAACCAGAATTGAATTGCTTTGAAGTTTGTAACCCAAAATTAGGATTAAGGCAAGCAAAAACGCGTTGATTTCACATTTTCTAAGGTTATGAAATTGGGTTTACCAATTAAATCTGGTTATCAGGCCGGCCGGTTCTTACGGCGTTCAACTTAAAACTCTTAACCCGCTAAGTGTCAAAAGACGGCAATTTGCTAAGATAAGGTCTTGGCCCGCGTTAGGTTTTCGCCTTATGAATATCGTGCAGCTTTCCATTCCAACCCCGTTTTATGTTGGGGATGTAAATGTCTACCTTATCAAGGAAGACCCGGTTACGCTGATCGATATTGGCCCCAAAACCAAAGAGGCGGCAGAGGTTTTGCGTGCAAAGTTAGCGCAAAACGGACTTGGATTTGCGGATATTAAGCGAATAGTTCTCACACATGCTCACGAAGACCATTGCGGGCTGGCAAAACAGGTGCGAGATGAGGCTAAGGATGCGCAGGTCTTGATCCACGATTGGGAAACCGGCCATCTTTTTGGCCGCCTCGCTCACGAAGAGCATCGACAGCTCTTGCTCAGGTCCGGTGTTCCCGACAAGGTGTTTTCGGAGATGCAGCAGCTTTACGATCAAGTGAGCTTGCTGACCGATTCGCTTGAGGACGGGGAATTCGACTCATTGACGGATGAGATGGAGCTTGAGTTCGAGAGCGGAGCATTGCGTGTGCTTCACACGCCGGGCCACACGCCGGGTTCGTGTTCGTTTCACCGCGAAGCAAACCGGACGCTGATATGCGGCGATTGTATTCTGAAACGCATTACGCCAAATCCGATGCTGGCTCCTGACCCCATCGATCCGACGCAGCGTTTCAAATCGCTTGCCGAGTATCTGGTGAGCCTCGCGCGTTTGCGAAGCCTGTCGCCGACGCTCGCCTACGGCGGACACGGCGAGCCTGTGAATGATTTCGAAGAGATATTCCACCGGTACGTTCGTGCCATCGACGAACGCCAGGGCCGCGTCGTCAAACTCGCGAAAGGAAGCGGAACAACGGCGTTTGAGATCGCGCAGCAGCTTTTCCCTTCGTCATTTGACCACGATGTACACAGATTTTTGGCGATCTCGGAAGCGATCGCACATCTCGATTACGCCGAATCTAAAGGAAAAGTTGCAGTCGAGGTGAATGCCGGTGTGGAATATTACAGGGGATTGTAGATCTTCACTCAAACAGTTTCCATCTTCATCGTCGGCTTTCCCGCCATGTCGGTGATCACATCTGTGATCTTTGTTATGCCGTCGAAGCCCGGTAGGGCGCGCACGCGTTGAGTGACTGTTTTGTCGAGGCCCTCGATCGCGTTTTCTTCGCCAAAGAGTGTGGCGATCGTGTATTCCGTCCGGCTTTTGGCGAGTGAGCCCTGGCCGACGGGAGCCCAAAAACGGTCGATTACCCAACGAGCCAGCTTCTGAGCAAATTCGTTCTTTTCAAGTTCGAGACGGGCGACTGAGCGATAGAACTGAGCGTGGATCGCCTCTTCGCGTACGATCGCGTTGGCGATATGAGTAAGGACGGGATGCTTGGCGAGAGCGATCAGGCGACGATAGCCCTGCGCAGCTTCCATCTCATGGATCGTGCCGAAGGTCATGTGCGTCGCGGTAAATTTTTTGCCTACCAGATTTGTGATTATCGTCATCATATAGGCGGTTGCGTTATAGCTCGTCGACACGTCGCGGCGAACTTGTTCCTGCCAGTTGTCATCGGTTTCGTAACCGGCTTCGTTGAGGAAACGGTTGATCACCTCGCCGTGGGTTATCTCCTCGATGCCCCAGCGTTCCATGAATTTGCTGATGTGCGGATCTTTGCCAGTCGGTGTTCGCAGCAATTCGCGGTGGTACATATCCGTGAGCGTCTCGACGTCACGCATATAGAGCAGAACCGGTATGAACTTTTCATCCAGCTCGTAATCCTTGACTTCGTGCCACGGGATCGAGCCGATAAATTCCGGTGTGAGCGACCGTTCCTGTCGCTCGTACCAGTCGAGGACCTCTTTGTTAGTCTCAAAGTTCATAAGAAAACAAGAAAATCAGATCGGGAGATGGAAATTCCTCTGATTTTGCTTAAACTGGTTATTCGCAAAACTACTTTGTCCGGATGCGTAAAAGCTCGGTCTAAATAATATAATCGAAAATATGAAAAAGTTGTATCTTGTAGTCCTTGTAATTATAACCTCTTTGTCAACCTCGTTAGCCCAGCAGAAGCCGCTGACTCTCGACGGCGAGAAGCACTTTAAGAACGTCAGGCAGTTAACGTTTGGCGGTGAGAACGCCGAGGCCTATTTTTCGTTCGACGGAAAGCAGTTGATATTTCAGTCTAAACGCGACGGCCATGGCTGCGACCGGATCTATCGGATGAATATTGACGGCTCGAACGTAAAGCAGGTTTCGAATGGCGACGGGCGAACCACCTGTTCATATTTTTTCAAGGGCGGCAAGCGGGTGATGTACGCTTCGACCCATGGCGGAGCGAAAGAATGCCCAAAAGATCCGGATTTTTCGCAAGGGTACGTCTGGGCGGTTTATCCGGATTTCGATATTTACACTTCGACGCCCGATGGCAAGGACATCAAGAAGCTGACAAATACTCCCGGTTATGACGCCGAGGCAACGGTTTCGCCGGATGGTAAGAAGATCATCTTTACCAGCGAACGCGACGGCGACCTCGATCTCTATTCAATGGATCTGGATGGAAAGAACATCAAGCGTCTCACGGACGCGGTCGGGTACGACGGTGGAGCATTTTTCTCGCGGGACAGCAAGAGTATTGTCTATCGGCGCTCAACGCCTAAGGACGCAGCCGAAACCGCTCGATACAAGAGCCTTCTCGCTCGGCATCTCATCGTTCCGACGACATTTGAGATATGGGTCATGAATGTTGACGGCTCGAACAAGCGGCAGGTAACTAATCTGGCGTCGGGAAGTTTTGCTCCGTATTTTACGCCCGATGGCAAAAAGATCATTTTCTGCACTAACTACTTCGCGAGCGACCCGCGTAAGCGTAACTTCGACCTCGCCCTGATCAACCTTGACGGCACGGGGATCGAGCGTGTGACTTACAACGAGACTTTCGATGGTTTCCCGATGTTCTCGCCGGACGGAAAGAAATTGGTTTTCGCCTCAAACCGCAACGCCGCAAAGGAAGGCGATACGAACGTGTTCATTGCGGATTGGGTGAAATAACTGGTTGTGGAATTATCGCGAAAGATGTTGAGACTGTCTCATCTTGTTCCGTGCTTTTCTGTGCGTTCCGTGGTAAATTCCTAAGATTTTCACCACGGATCACACGGAACAACACGGAAAGAAAAAGAATAAAGACGAATGATGACTTTTCAGACGTCCTCCTAGCATCTTATGACCGTCTCACGGCCCAGATGGGACTATTCAGATAGCCGCATTTTTCATAGCTTGATGTCTTTTTTCGCGTCCTTGGGAGTCGCGGGTTTGACGAAGATGGAATCCGGTATCGTTTTGTTGAACTCGATTGTTTCGAAGTTGATCCGGGATGTCGCTTTTCCGTTGGTGAACCGGTCGATGATGAATGGAGCTTTGATGCCGTTCACATCGATGAATTGAGCATAACGATCTTCTTCCTTGATCTCTTCGCCCTCATCGTTCGTCCGTTTATAAACAGCCTTTTGCGGTATGCCGTCGTCGGTTGCAAACTCAAATTCGACGGCAAAACCATCTTTGTAGGTTAGCCTCACGACGTCATTGCGCTTACCGAGCGTTGCCGGACGTTTGCCGATATACGCGAGTTCAGCCTCGGCCTTCCAGCCGCCGCGAAGCAGATTATCCAGGCTCGTGCGGATGCCCTGTTTGAAATTGTCGATCTGACCCGCATTCTGCACTTTGATCAGTTCCTGGTCGCCATCGAAGATCCATCCCGTCGATCCAGTGTTCACCTGAACCGTCCGTGAACCACTGCCTTTGAACTCTGTCCTTTCCTTGTCCGGGAATACGATGACGTCGAAAAATGCCTGAAACGAGGCGACGGTCGATTCTCTCAGAACGCTGAACTTGCCTTTTCCGACCTGAGTCCTGACTTGCAGATAGCGGTCGCCGCCGAGATTTTGAATGGCTTTGGCAATGATGGCAGCGGCCTTTGCAGGGTCATTTGCGGTCCCCACAAGATCACTGCTCTTATTTGCCGCATCGAGCCAGCCGCCGTTCCAGCTATACGAATACTGGATCTCACGGTAAACCGTCACCGGTTTGCCTTCCTTCTTTTCCGGTTCGAACCTGATCCTTCGCGCGGCCGCAATCGCGTTTTGCGTCAACCCCGCAGGCAATTCTTTGACAGTAATGATCTCGCCTATCTCGCCAAATTCGAGAAATTGGACCCGAAGAACGACCGAGCCCTGAACATCAAGCGTGCCGTGTTTCAACGGCAATTCCGGCCTCGGCTGCTCGATAATTTTCAAACGAGTGTCCTGAGCAAACGACCCTACCCAGCAAAAAAGAACAATAGAGAAGGCGACAAGATATTGTTTTTTCATTGGACGGCGAAAGGATCGATCAACGTTAGCGAAGGTATCCATTTGAAATCTTTGGTGTTATGTGTGACCAGCATCTTTCAACGCCGCGTATATTGCTGTTCAGGATCATCATTCATGTCCGGGTAACGGGCGATCCTTCCTAATGGAGCGTTGCCACAGAATCGGATCTTTAATTGATTTTATTCCGCTATGATCGGTTAATCGGGCAAGCTCTCTTAAGGCGGCGGCCATTTTTTTGCCGTCAGGCTTTCCCAAGATCCCACTCAAGGCGTCCATCAGTCAACGTCGCTCGATGTTTTTCCAGCATATTCTACTCCAAACAAAAAAGGCTCCGGTGATTTTATCACCAAAGCCTTTGATGCGGGAAGTTTTGCAATGGTTTAGTTCAAACTAAAAACCTCTCCCGGAACGACCGTTATTTCACCATCAACGGCATCGACGGTAAATTTGATCGCCATCTTCCATTCATTCGTGATCGGAAGTTTCACTTTCTGATCGATGTGGCGTTTAAGGAAGCGGGCTCCGTACGCCGGGCTAAAGCCTTTTTCCGTCAATAGGTTAAGGGCTCCTTCAGTAACCTCGACCTTCTTGCCCTGGCGTTCCATGTTTTTTTGGATCTTGGCAAGGTAAAGCTTAGCGATCTCGCGAACCTCGTCCAAAACGAGCGGCGAGAAGATGACGATCTCGTCGATTCTGTTGCGAAATTCCGGCGTGAAGCGGGTTTCTGCCGCTTTCATCACGTCCTGGCGAATACTCTTCATCTCGCCCCGCGATTTTTGGCCAAAACCGAGCGGCTTTTCGTATTTTTTGAAGTTTTCCGAACCGAGATTCGAGGTCATGATGACAATCGCGTCCGATAGATAAACTTTCTTGCCGCGTCCGTCCGTTATCCAGCCTTCGTCAAAGGCCTGGAGGAAGATGTTCATCAGATACGGCGAGGCCTTTTCGACCTCGTCGAGAAGCAGAACAGTGTAAGGATTATCGCGAAGCTGCTCGGTGAGCAAGCCGCCGCGTTCCGAACCCACGATGCCGCGCGGCATCCCAATGAGTTTTTCGATGCCGACGGTTCCGTCGCCGTATTCACTCATGTCGATGCGGACCATTTTGCTCTCGTCACCGAACATAAATTCCGCGACAGCCTTGGCAAGTTCCGTCTTTCCAACACCGGTCGGTCCGAGGAAAAGCAGCACGCCATCGGGCGCATAATGATTTTCCTTGAGCGGGCCCTTGTTGAGGCGTAATCTCTCAGCCACCGCTCGAACCGCGTCTTTTTGACCGATCACGCGACCCGCAAGATCGGCTTCCATCGCCGAAAAGCGGTCGGAAGTATCGCGATAGATCATGTCCTTAGGAATTCGGGATTCCTGAGAAATAACATCGATAATGTGCTCGGGCCGGACGATCATCTCGAGCGGCTCGTTGATCTCGACCTTGACCGAAGCTGTGTCGAGCCAGCCGATCGCTTTGTCCGGCAGGTGGAGATTGCGGATGTATTTTGGCGACATCTCGAGGGCCATATTGATGGCTTCGTCGGAGATCGTGACCGAATAGTTCTTTTCGAGACGCGGGCGAACGCCGAGGAGAATTTCCTTGGTTTCGTCAATGCTCGGTTCGTCGACTTTTACCAGACGGAACCGGCGGGCGAGAGCCTCGTCATCGCTGATGTATTCCTTGTATTCGGTGATCGTGGTCGCACCGATGATCCGCAGCTCGCCGCGGGCGAGGGCGGATTTAAACATATTCGCAGCATCAGACGTCGTTCCCATCGCCGCACCCGCACCGATGATCGTGTGAGCTTCGTCGATGAAGAGGATGATGTGATCTTTCTCTTTGACCTCGTCGATAATGCCTTTGATACGCTCCTCGAACATGCCGCGAAGCATCGTTCCAGCCACCAGCCCGCCCATCTGAAGCTGGACAATATGGGCATCACGCAATCTCGCGGGAACCTTCTCGGGCTCCAACTCGATCATTCTAGCCAAACCTTCAACGACCGCAGTTTTTCCAACACCCGGTTCGCCGACGAGCATCGGTGAATTCGAACGTTCGCGGTGCGAAAGGATCTCGATCATCTGCAGGATCTCGCGTTCGCGGCCGATCGTCGGCGCGATCTTGTCCTGACGGGCAAGTTTGTTCATCGAGACGCCGAAATGACGCAGGAACGACGGCAATTCGTATTTCTGCCGTGTTCTTTCTTCTTCTTTTTCTCTCTTACGAATGCGCGTGCGGGCCGTGGTCGCGACCTCGTCGGATGGCACGCCGAGATTTTGTAGAACCTCGTTCAGGATGCTGCGTTCGTCATTAGACATGACGTAAAAAATGTCGCTGCCATCGATAACACGACGGCCCTGAGAACGGGCGCGATCCATGGCTCGCTTAAATAATTCGGTGGTTTCCGGCGCGATGCGAAAGCCTTTACCGCTGTGCTGCCGGCCGTCCTCCATGCGTTTTTCGATCAGCATTTTGACCGAACGCGGGTCGACCGACAGGTCGCGCATTGTCGAGGAGAAAAGATCGTCCTCTTCGAAGGCGATCGCGTGCAAAATATGCTCGATCGAAACGTAATTCTGATCGCGTTTTTTGGATTCGCTCAGAGCCGTCTCTAATATCCGCTGCCCGCTCTCGCTAAACTTATCCTTATATGCGTCTATGTCTGCCATAAAACTAACCCTTACTCAAACTCCGTAAGATTCCCGCCGACGACAATCGCCAAAAACCATTGTATCACCAAGGCGGATCTCTACAGCAACTTTCGGTAAAATTCTCAGCTACAAATAACCCCAACCCACAGCTTCGACTCCGCCGGTTGCCGAAACCGTAACAAATCCGGCCCGAATTTCAATTTGATAACGGGCCGGATGCGGGACTAATGTCCTGACTAATTGAGGACATTAGTCACTTGGATTTTCGTATGACCGGTGCTAGACTCCGGTTACGCGTTTAACCCTAGTTTTTTGGGTGCGTACCGTTTCCGCTTTTGCCCCTGGAAACGAACGCTACGGAGGGAAAATCTTTCCATCGAGGATCGACCTTTGCGTGCTCTCGTGCGTTAACTTTTGGAGAAATATTTTACTATGCGACGTTACCCCTTTTCATCGTATGCTAGCTCGAAGTCTGCCGTTCGACGGCTTTCCCTCGTCCTAACCATTGCTGCCGTTTTTGCGGCTATCGGTCTTACAACCGTTTTTGCAACAGGCGTTTCCGCGGGGTCGATAACCCAGTTGGTCGCCGGGTTGTTTTCACCGACTTTGCCGGCCGCTCCATCTGAATCGAACACGGTTGCCGAACGCTCGGGGCTATCCGCGCGAAGCGGGCACACCGCAACGGTAATGCGTGACGGTCGTGTGTTGATCGTCGGCGGCGACGAAACGGGTTCGGCGCAAATATTCGATCCGGCCACTGGCGAATTTGCGGACGCGGGGTTCCTGCGCCTCGCTCGCATGGGCCACACGGCAACGCTACTCGGTGACGGACGGATCCTGATCACCGGCGGCACGGATCGCAGGGGCACTTCGCTTAGTTCGACCGAGATATTCGCCGACGGCCTGTTTACGGCCGGCCCCGACCTCAAAAAGGCGAGAGCCGGGCACACGGTTACCGTTCTGGATGACGGGCAGATCGTCGTCATCGGCGGCAACGCGCGTGAGGTCGAGGTGATCGACGCCGCGGCCAAACAGTCGCGGATAGTCAAAGGTCTGGTCACGGAAAACCGCTCCAATCATTCCGCACGTCTTCTCAAGGATGGAAGCATTATCGTCGTCGGCGGTCGCTCAGCGGACGGCGAAGCGGTCCTCGGCGCCGAGCGGATCAACCCGCGTACGATGGAGATCGAAACCATCGGAGCCTTACGCGCCTCGCGAATCCGCCCCGTTCTCAACGAACTGCCGGACGGCAAGGTCCAGGTGATCGGCGGCAATGACGAAGGTACGATGGAGGTATTTTCGCCGGCCAATAACCGCTTCAGCGGCTATGGCCACGTCATTCCGAACCGCGATATCAGCCGGAGCACGGCGTTCAGGTCGGGCAATGCGCTTGCGGGCGACACGGCGTCGGACGAAGCAAAGGTTCTAAGATCGGCATCCCGAGCAGCACTCATGAGCCACGGCGAAGCCGACGATTCGCTCCTCAACCGCAGCGATTACGCATTGGTCCGCCTCCCCAACAAGGTCCTCGTCATCGGCGGTATAAATGCACGCGGCGAACAGCTAAACTCCCTGTTGGAAACACCCGAAACCGGGGCAACGATCACGACGGACGCCGTAGACTATCCACCTGATTTTCCTGTAATTATTGCGGGAACAGGCTGGGAGCCGGGCGAGACCGTTCAACTGACAATTGTGTGCGATCGTGTGCCTGTAGGAGAGGGTGACCCGATCACGACTATGCTCTCGGCAGTCGCAGATGAAAACGGAAATGTCTTGAACGACGAGTTCATGACGACGCAGGAAGATCTTGGAGCGTCATTCGTTTTGACTGCAGCGGGACTATCTTCTGGAAGAACCGCCCAAACGACATTCACAGATGCAAGTCCCGGTTCGCTCGGAAATTACGCTACTCAGGGACTTCCCAATTCTCCAGCTCCAACGTCAGTTTCGCCTTCAAATGTTGCCTCGAACGTGACATTCTCAACGCTAACCCGAGGTAGTGGCCTAAGTTTGTCGGGAGCAGCAAATGCGTTCAGTTCGTCCAACTGGACGGGGGCCGCATCACCCGACGCAAACGACTACTACGAATTCACCATTGCACCTAATGCCGGGTATCAATTTAGCGCCTCCGAACTTCGGATCGGCCTGCAAAGAAGTGGAACCGGACCAACGAGCGCGGTTGTTCGGTCGAGTCTGGACGGTTATACCGCGAATATCGGATCGGTTATTTCTGTTCCTACCAGTACAGGTACATTTACTATTAATTTATCGACGACAACCGGCTTGCAGAATTCTGTTTCCCCAGTCACCGTAAGAATTTACGGATATGGGGCGTCCAACTCGGTGGGTACAATGCGGGTCGAACGCGTGACCGGCGGAACACCGATGGTCGGTATTGAGCTTGACGGTTCGGTTGTCTTGGCATGTACGGGTCCTTCCATCTCTACAAACCCATCGAGTGAGACGAAGAATGTTGGGCAGTCAGCAACGTTTTCGGTGACTGCGACCGGAACGGCACCATTGGGTTATCAGTGGCGGAAAGGTGGGGCTCCTATTTCTGGTGCGATTAGCAGCAGTTATGTTATTCCCTCAGTTGTGGCGGGTGATGCAGGCAGTTACGATGTGGTTGTAACGAACTCATGCGGTACGGCGACCTCGACCGCCGCGACGCTGACGGTTAATGTTGCGACGACTCTTGCTCTGGCAGCGCCGACTCCGGCTTCAATTACCTACGGGGTACCCGCGCCAGTAACATTGACGGCGACTTTGACGCCGGCTCTCGCGGGACAATCCATCAGCTTCACGGTAACGGCCCCGGGCGGCGGCACTTCCGTAATTAACGGCACGACAAACGCAAGCGGCGTCGCGACCGCTTCTTACAACTCAGCCTCAGCCGTCGGCACCTACAGCTCTAGCGCGTCATTTGCCGGAGCGACGATCAGCTCGGTCGTTTACACCGCAAGCATCAGCAACGTTCAAACATTTGACGTCGTTAAGGCCGACCAGACGATTACCTTCGGAGCTCTGGCCACTAAAACTTACGGCGATGCGCCGTTCGTGGTCAGCGCGACCGGCGGAGCCTCAGGCAATCCGGTCACATTCGCCGCATCAGGAAACTGCACCGCGTCCGGAACCAACGGATCCACAATAACAATCACCGGAGCCGGCTCCTGCACCGTAACCGCCTCCCAGGCCGGCAACACCAACTACAACGCCGCCACCAATGTTCAACAAAGCTTCACGATCAATAAAGCGGACACAATAACAACAGTCACCTG
This sequence comes from Pyrinomonadaceae bacterium, assembly GCA_040080065.1. GTDB lineage: Bacteria > Acidobacteriota > Blastocatellia > Pyrinomonadales > Pyrinomonadaceae > OLB17. Next base: position 2,947 of record JBEBJB010000049.1, on the reverse strand, counting down.
CACCGCCGGCCCATTCACCTACAACGGATCGGCCCAAACGCCTTGCTCAGCAACGGTCACCGGCCCCGGCGGCCTTAACCTAACGCCGACGCCAACCTACAGCAACAACACCAACGCAGGCTCCGCAACTGCCGGCTACAACTACCCCGGCGACGCAAATTACAACCCCTCCAGCGACAGTAAGAACTTCACGATCGGAGCGGCACAAGTTACCTCGACAGGAGGCAGTGGTTCGAACGTTTATGATGGTCTGTCACATTCGCCATCGGCGTGTGTGGTGAGCGGAACCTACATCGGCGGACTGAGCTGCGTTAACAATCCGGCATCGGGTGTTGGACCGGGCGTCGGGACGACGGCGATCCTTCCTGTTACAAGCGGAGCGGACATTGCCAACTTTACTGTTACACCGGTCAACGGATCGTACACCATCAGCCCGGCGGCGGTGACGGCAACTGCGGGCAGCGGTTCCGGTTCGTACAACGGTGCGCCCCAATCGCCATCAGCTTGTGCAGTCAGCGGTGCATATATCGGAAGCCTGAGCTGTGTGAACAACCCGGCATCGGTCGGTCCTGGTGTTGGCACAACAACCATCAGCCCTGTTACAAGCGGAGCTGACCTTGCAAACTTCACGGTCACGCCGGTTGACGGTTCGTACACTATCAGCCCGGCGTTGGTAACATCGACGGCAGGAAGTGGTTCGAACGTCTATGACGGATCGACACACTCGCCGTCGGCGTGTGTGGTGAGCGGAACCTACATCGGCGGACTGAGCTGCGTTAACAATCCGGCATCGGTCGGACCGGGCGTCGGGACGACGACGATCCTTCCCGTGACGAGCGGAGCGGACATTGCCAACTTCACCATTACACCGGCCAACGGATCGTACACCATCAGCCCGGCTGCCGTGACGGCGACGGCGGGCAGCGGTTCCGGATCGTACAACGGTGCGACCCAATCGCCATCGGCTTGTGTGGTCAGCGGTGCTTACACAGGACTGCTGAGCTGTGTGAACAGCCCTGCATCGGTTGGCCCCGGTGTTGGTACAACCACCATCAGCCCCGTCACGAGCGGAGCCGATCTTGCGAACTTCACGGTCACGAATGTCAACGGTTCGTACACCATCAACCCAGCCTTAGTTACAGCGACGGCGGGCAACGGATCAAGTGTTTACGATGCTGCAACGCATTCGCCATCAGCGTGCGTCGTGACCGGTGCTTATATCGGCGGTCTGAGTTGTGCCAACAGCCCATCCTCGGTTGGGCCGAATGCGGCCACCTATCCGATCAGCCCCGTGACAAGCGGACCTGATCTTGCGAACTTCGTCGTCACGCCGGTTGGGCGTTCCTACACGATCACAAAGGCACCGACGGTGATAACCCCGGATGGCAACCTGGATGGTACTAACAACGATTGCATCAACAACACATACAGTGCGACGTTAACTGATGCGGTCACGGGTCAAGACCTTTCGGGAATTGATCTCAAAATGACAATCGGGACGCAAAGCACGACCGATGAAACCGATGCCGCCGAAACGGCAACATTCACGCAGACTCTTTTCCAAGCCCCGGGAGTCGTACAGCAAAAGTTTGAGCTAAACGAAGCATGGACCGACAACAATCGGACACCTCCACCGACCGTTACGCGGAACTTCACGGTTCTAGGCGATCCCCTTGTCGGTCCGGGAACGGATGCTGATTCGCTCTATACTGGATCGTCGTATTTCTGGACGACTAGTGCGTCGAGCAGCACGGCGACGCTAACCCTCAGCGCTACGATCAAGGATAGCTTTGATCTTTGCCCAACGGGTGACATTACCAAGGCGAACGTTTCGTTCATGATTAGTACAAATGGCGGAACGTCGTTCAGCCCGGTTTCGAGTGCTCAAAATCTTCCGGTGGGGCTTGTTAATCCAAACGTGCCGAATGTAGGGGCTGCAAGTGCGATCGCACAATACAACATTGGTAGTAACCAGTCGGTAGAACTTGTTGTTCGCGTCGTCGTCGGTGGATATTACACGATGACGGGAAGCTTCTACGATTCGATTATCGTAATCGGTAAACCCGGATCGGTTAATTCATTGATCGGTGCAGGACGGATCAGGAACGACGGCAGCCCGTATTTGGCGAGCGGCTACTTCGGCCTCAACTCGATAGGCAGTCAATTTGGAAGTCAGGTTGCCTACAACAACCGCGGTACAAATCCGAAGGGTCAGGTTACCGTCACGATCCGCAGCTGTAATAAAGTTGACGGCACGCTTGATACGCTTTGTAATCCGTCGGTGCCCTCAACCCACCACGTTTACTGGATAAAGTCCAACTCGATATCCGAATTGTCCAAGATCGGTGGTGCGGCGACATTTGGAGGTAAGACGAATGGCTACGAGCTAAAGCCCGACGGGTCGAAGACCAACTTCGACAGCGGCAATTCGTTGCAATTAGTGTTTACCCCGAACGGTCAGTCTATGCCCGTAAATACTTATGCTCCGGGATGGGGGACAGCTGCGTCGCCGACCAACAAGTGTAACAACGCTAGTGGCTGTGCTTCGATCGTTCTCTTTAGATCGGCAGGCGGCGTCTGGTATTCCAGCGCGTGGGGTCTCGCCGCGGGTACTCCACCTATCACGCGTACTGTTCAAAAGAACGTAGTTGGTGGAAACATAGCCGTTAACTAAACTCAATCAGCCCGGAGCCGCTCGATTGAGCGGCTCCGGCTTTAGAAAGAATAGAAAAGCTCCGGGGATCATTTCCTCGGGGCTTTTTCTTTTTGGCCGTTTAATAAAGTTGGGAGCCCTGCTGCAACTATAATACACCTTGACTTTTGTGATACATTATGTTAGAATCCTTACGGGTTATTTTTGGTCCTGTTAATAGCAAATGAAGATGTCCTGTTTTGCTAGCACGTTATATGTCCTGTTTGAAGTGTCGAAGAGAAAGGCGGCGCCTTT
>JBEBJB010000012.1:0-106145 GCA_040080065.1 Pyrinomonadaceae bacterium | reverse complement strand
CAAGGGCGATACTCTCAAGTTGAGTGAATCGCCCTTGCTTACGCGCGGGCTTTCGCATTTTGGTGGATGGTGTCAAAATTAGTATTGATTTCCAGGAGGTGTTATGAACGAATTGAAATTAACCGCCATTTTTGAAAAAGCCGACGAAGGCGGATATATCGGATACGTCGCCGAACTTCCCGGAGCAAATACGCAAGGCGAGACCATTGAAGAGACTCGAGAGAACTTGAAAGAAGTTGTTTCTCTTCTTCTCGAATGTTATCGGGATGAAGCTGAGACAAGAATGGCAAGATCGAGAGAGTCCAGGAAAGAGGATTTGATACTGCAAGCCGCGTAGATGAAACTCAAGGATTTGCTCAAGCACCTCGACGAACACGATTGCCGCTTTTTCCGACAGGGCGGGAATCACACGATTTACAAGAACATCCATTCTGGAAAAATGTCAGGGGTGACCTCGTCATCGAGACGTTAAGGAAAATCTCGCGAAAAAGATATGCGACGATCTCGGCATAGCGCGACCGGCGAATACTAAATGATCGACATCGACCAGCTTCTTCAAGGAAATCCGCGAACCGTTGCCCGTGCGATCACCAAGGTCGAGGGCTGCACCGACGATGCTGCCGAACTAATGAAAGCTGTTTTTCCGCACACCGGAAAGGCAACGGTCATCGGCATTACAGGTTCGCCGGGAGCGGGAAAATCTTCACTCGTCGATAAACTGGCTCAGCATTATAAAGATGCCGGAAACCGCATCGGTATCATCTGCGTCGACCCTTCGAGCCCGTTTTCGGGCGGTGCGATCCTCGGCGACCGCATTCGGATGGCGACTTTGGGCATGCAGGATGGCGTTTTTATTCGCTCGATGGCAACCCGCGGAAATCTCGGCGGATTGTCCAGGGCGACGGTAGATGCGGTTGCGATACTCGATGCGGCGGGCTTTGACAAGGTCATTGTGGAGACAGTCGGAGTCGGTCAGGACGAGGTCGAGATCGTGAAAACGGCAGACGTGTCCGTCGTCGTACTCGTGCCCGGAATGGGCGACGACATTCAGGCTATCAAGGCCGGGATCATGGAGATCGGTGACGTTTTCGTCATCAACAAAGCCGACCGCGAAGGCGTCCTGCGAACCCAGAAAGAACTCGAAGCCCTGCTTTCCCTCGCCCATCGCCCCGACATGTGGATGCCGCCGATCATCAAAACCGTCGCAACCGAGAGCAAAGGCATAGAAGATCTAAGTGCGGCCGTTCAGAGCTATTTTGAGTTTCAGTCGACCAACGCCCACGCCGCCGAACGCCGCACCGCCATCGCCAAATGGCGCCTGACCGAACTCGTCCGCGAACGCTTGCTGAAAGATCTGATGTCTAAAAATGGCACCACCGAAATGATCGACGAACTCGCACAACGGGTAGCAACAAAGGCCATCGATCCGTATTCGGCGGTCAACAAAATACTTGACAAATACTAGGGTTGTGCTACACTTGCAACAATGTTGCTCACCGCAAACAATCACACACAGCGAACATGGCGTGAGCGGACCCGAAAGATAGTTAATTTGGGTGCCGACCGGCTGTGTGTAAACTTTATTTAGGACGTGACCAGTAACAATTTTTTCAAATGAGACGATTTTTCGCCGCAAACCGATTTACTGCAACAGTTAAACCGTCTCACTTTGCGCACGTAAGTGAGACGGCCGAAGACCGGCGAAGGATGGGCTTAGATACGATAAATATATGAAGATCAATCACTTAGGCATCGCAACAAAGAGTATCGACGATGCTCTCAAATTCTGGGCCGACGCACTTGGCCTCGAGAACGTTCACACCGAGATCGTCGAAGATCAAAAGGTCCGCGTCGCAATGCTGCCGATCGGTGAAAGCCGTATCGAGTTGCTCGAACCAACGTCCGAAGATTCGCCGATCAGCAAGTTTCTTGAAAAACGCGGCGGCGGAATTCATCACATCGCGGTCGAGGTCGATGATATCGAAGCCTCGCTTGCCAGGCTCAAGGACCAAGGCATGAGACTGATAGATGAAACCCCGCGCATCGGTGCCGAGGGCTGTCTCGTGGCTTTCGTTCACCCTTCGTCGGCAAACGGCGTTTTGCTCGAACTCGTTCAAACGTTCGAATGACGCTTTTTCATTAGTTAAAAGCGCTCGTCGTTTGGTATTATATCCGTTTGCTATCTATAGATTTCGTGTAAGTGAGGACTTGGGCATTGAGCAATTTAACTAAAGGAATTATTTTGATCGTCGCAATTTTGGCGGTCGGTGCGGGATTGGTCGTTTGGAAGAACAAGGTCGGCGGCCATGCGTCCGCTGGATCGTTCAACTCGATCAGCAAAGCGGAGATCGAGATGCTGCTCGCTGATGTGGCGAAAAGCAACCCGGCGATCCTGAAGCGCCTAAACGAAGATCCCGAGATGAAGAAAAATCAGCTTGAGAATCTGAAGCAATTGCTCGCATTTGCCAGCCAGGCTAAGAAAGAAGGCCTGGCCGATGATGCAACCAGTAAACAGGAACTCGAAAATATCAGATCCGAGATCCTCGCCGTGAACTACGACCGGGAGATAAACAAGGACAAGGGCCCGATGCCTGCGTTCGGTTTCATTTCCGAAGATCAAGTCAAGGCTTATTGGGATGACGCGGCTCCCGTCGACGGTCGTACGCACGAACAGGAATTTAACGATTTTCTCAATGCAAAGATCGAGGTTCTGAAAAAGGGCAATCCTGAAATGAACCGCGAGATCACCGAGGAAGAAAAAACACAGGCCCGCGACGTATTTGCAAAAATGCGTATCTACAAAGCCGAATACGAAAAGAAGGCAGAATCAGGTGAACTGTCGAAGGAGTTTGTCGAGAAGGCAAATCTTCAGGTCAAGCTACAGCAGGCGCAGTTCCTGGCCCGTCTATATTCCGAAAAGATCGCCGATAAGATGAAGGTTACGGATGAGGAGATCGCGAAATACATCACCGATCATCCGGAGATCGATCCTGTTCAGAAACGTGCTAAAGCGCAGGGGATTCTCGACCATGCAAAGGCTGGCGAGGATTTTGCAACGCTCGCGAACGAAAACACCGAAGATCCGGGCAACAAGGGAGCCGATGGAGCGGGGCAAGGTGGTTTGTACAAGGATGTACCGAAAGGCCGTATGGTTGGACCGTTCGAAGCCGCAGCGTTGACGCTCGAAGCGGGTCAGATATCTGACCTGGTCGAAACTGATTTTGGCTTCCACATTCTCAAACTTGAGCGAAAGCTAGGGAAAGCCGGCGACGCCAAAGAGGAAACCTACGATGTGCGTCACATCCTGATCTCGACCGCCGTTAAGGATACGACAAATCCAATGGGACGCGATACGCCGGTCAAGGAATACGCTAAAACCAAGCTCGAAGAGGAAAAGGAAAAGAAACTGCTCGACGAGATAGTAGCTTCGAACAACATCTCGGTACCGGCTGATTTTGACGTTCCGCAGCCAACTGCTGAACAACTCCAGCAAATGCAGCAGCAGCGTCAGCAACAAATGCAGATGCCGCCGGGAGCAGACGGCCCGGAAGGCGGACCGGCCGGCGGGCCACCGAAACCCGGCAAACCGGAACCCAAGAAACCGGAAGCAAAACCGGAACCGAAGAAGAAATAGTGCAGATAAAGAGGGGCGATTTTAAGGATCGTCCTTCTTAATTTGAGAATGAAATTATGTCGCAGGTAGCGAAAATTTGGGAAACAGTCTTGTTTGGCCAATCTGACGCAAACATCGATTTTAGTGACATCCGAAAATTATTGGTCAGCTTGGACTTTGACGAACGAATACGCGGCAGTCACCACATATTTTCGCGAAAAGGCGTCTCTGATATCATTAATATTCAACCCAAGGCAGGAAAGGGCAAGGCCTATCAGGTAAAAACAGGTTCGAAACATAATATTGAAATATCGATTAGGAGTCAGCGATGAGTAAGTACGAAATAATTATTTACTGGAGCAAGGAAGACGATGCGTACGTAGCGGAGGTCCCCGAGTTGCCGGGGTGTATGGCCGACGGCTCGACCTATCAAGAAGCTCTTGCCAGTGCTGAGGTCATTATTGGGGAATGGCTGGAGACTGCAAACGAAATAGGTCGCGCGATTCCCGAACCAAAGGGTCGGCTTGTCTATGCCTAAACTTCACAATGAAGCGATAAGAGATAGATTGTAAATGGAAAACGTAAACATCGGAGTTATCGGCGGCAGCGGGCTTTACCAGATGCCGGAGTTGGAAAACGTACGCGAGGTGGAGGTCGATACGCCGTTTGGCAAACCTTCCGACGCGTTTATTATCGGCGAACTTGACGGCGTGACTGTGGCCTTTCTACCACGTCATGCTCGCGGACATAAATTCACACCGAGCGAATTGCCGTTTCGGGCGAACATCTACGGGATGAAAATGCTTGGGGTCAACTACATCCTCTCGGTCTCAGCCGTCGGCAGTTTGCAGGAAAAATATGCTCCGACCGACTTTCTGATCCCCGACCAGTTCTTTGACCGCACGCGGGCGCGGGCTCATGAATCCACCTTCTTTGGCGACGGCATCGTCGGGCACGTCACTTTCGCAAATCCGGTTTGTAACGAGCTTGGCGACATTCTCGAAGCCTCGTGTAACGCCGTGGACGTTAAAACACACCGAGGCGGAACGTACATCTGTATGGAAGGACCGGCGTTTTCGACCAAAGCCGAGTCGAACGTCTATCGCCAGTGGGGCATGGACGTGATCGGCATGACCAACCTACAGGAAGCCAAACTCGCTCGCGAGGCCGAGATCGCCTACGCCACACTCGCCCTCGTCACCGATTACGATTGCTGGTACGACGGCCACGACGATGTAACGGTCGACATGGTGATCGCATACCTAAACAAAAACGTGCGAAACGCTCAGCTCGTCCTCAAAGACGCTGTGAAACGTGTCGCGAACAAAACGACTCCGAATCAGTTCGACGGCGCGACGAGGAACGCGATCTTCACCTCTCCGGAAAACTGGCCGGCGGAGACCGCGAAAAAGCTTGAGGCGATAATTGGTAAATACGGAAAATAAGTGGTTTTAGCGGCGGCGAAAGGAAACTCTTGAGCCGCTGCAAACATCTGTATATAGGTATGAAGGAAAAGTTTTTAGCACTTATTTTCGCCATTGCCGCCGTTTCGGCTCTCGCTCTTTCGATCTCCGCTCAGCGCAACGTCACACTCGCGATCGATCGCGATCCGGTCCTCGAGGCGGATGCTAAGCACAACCTCGATGTCGCTCGTCAGGCATTCACACCGCTCAAGAAAGCGTATAAGCAGGTTCTGCTGCGGTTTGAGGAAACCTATGCCGCCTATCCGGAATTCTCGCAGATCGACGAATTTCTCTACATCGCGGGCATGAGCAGCTACTATCTCTCGCAGAACAAAGGTAAACAAAAGATCGATCCGAAATCTGAGAAAGAGAAAGAGAAATTCGCTCCCGAAAAGCTCGTCGCCGACGCCCGAGCCTATCTTGGAACCGTCGTGGAAAAATATCCGCAGAGCAAATTTGTTGACGAAGCAAAAAAGACGCTCGCACAGCTTCCACAAGTAAAATGAACCTTAATCAGGTCACGAATCTCCGTTCAGGAATAAACCGATTGTATTGGAGCGTTGTGAATTAAGGCAACTCGAAAGCCGCTTGTCAGGTGGAGAATAAATTCTCTTTTCTCAGACCGACGGCATCACCGACGAAAACAGGACAACATATCTGATTACGAACTTGTTACGCAACTACATATTGTGCTTGCGTTTAAGGATTTTTGATATTACATTAAACGGTGAAGCTGTATAGGTGCGCCTCGCAACGTAAAATTACAATTTGCCGTCCACCTTTCGGTCGCCGAAATCTTAGGAGGAGATTATTTTGCTGCTAACAGGTCGCGTATTACTGTTGAACTTTTCTTACGAGCCGCTCGGCACCGTGGGTGTTGCCCGTGCTGTCTGTCTGTGGTTTCGCGGTGCGATCTTTGTCGAGGAGAATGACGGCGATAACGTGCTTCATTCGCCCTCGACGACGTTTCCCGTTCCGTCGGTAGTTCGGCTGCGTCACTATATACACGTCCGCCGCAACAACCGTGAAACAACGATGAAACGTGCCCGGATCTATATCCGCGACCGCTATCGCTGTCAGTATTGCGGTGAAACCAAACATGCCAAGGAGCTGACGCTGGACCACATCTTCCCGCGTGCGCAGGGCGGCGAAAGCACGCCGCATAACCTCGTCGCAGCCTGCGTCAAATGCAATCAGCGGAAAGGTAACCGCACGCCCGAACAGGCCCGCATGCCGCTGCTGACTTCGCAAAAACTGCTTCGCCTCGGCCTTGACCACGTGCTTCTTTGCCACTACGCCGAAAATCGGCCTGAGTGGAGAAAGTACCTGTTCATGGACGACATTGAAGAGGAAGCCAAGCTCATGGCAGCATAGATTTGGACATTTTCTGTTTTCCGATGCGACTGCGGCAATCAAACCGCAGTCGTATTTTGTTTGTTTGGCTATTCAGTACAATGCGCAAGTTGACGGCCTAAGGTGAACTAAAGGAGCTGAAGTGAGATACACCAGTGAAACTGAGATCGCGGACATCGTCCGCACATTCGAAGATGCGACGATCAGCCGCGACACGTGGAAACATGCGGAACATCTGACCGTCGCGCTTTACTATTTAAACTTGTACGACCTCGAGACGGCGACCGCGAAGATGCGCGACGGGATCATGAATCTGCTGGTTCGCGGCTTTGCCATTGACCTGACAAAAGAGATGCCGTATCACGAAACGATGACCGTCTTCTGGATGCGAACGGTTGAGAATTTTATGGCCTCGAAAAATGGTGCTTCGATGATCGAGATCGCCAACGAAATGGTCGAAAAATTTGATAAGGACTATCCGCTGAAATTCTACTCCCGCGAGCTTCTATTCTCGGACGAAGCGAGGGCCGGATTTGTCGAGGCGGACCTTAAATAAAAAGGAGAAAGGCGGTCGTGGGCAACCGCCTTTTTTTTGTGTGGAATTCCGCTTTGATCACTCCAATCCGATGAGGACCAGATCGTTTAATTGATCGGTCACGACCAGCACCTGCGGGGCGAACCGGTACCGTTTTGAGGCGACCGTGATGATGTAGGTTTCGCCTACGCCGACGTCGTCGAACCGGAACACGCCGAACGAAGATGTCGTGGCCGACCAGCGAATTCCCTGCTGATCGATGATCGTAACGGTCGCATTTCTGAGTCCTCGTCCGTCTGGCGTCAGGACACGGCCAGTGATCGAAACACCGCTGGCGGTGGAACCGATCTGGACGTTGCCAGATTGATAGGCAGTTGCGAGCGGCGTGCCACCCGTGTTCGAAACGCTCTGCGTCGTCGGCGAGCCGCTAAATGTGATCGGCGTCAGCCCGATCGGGGCGTTCGGCGAAACGTTGAACGTGACCGTGACCACCTGACGCGTTCCTGCCGCGTACGTGTTAGTCGACTCGACCAGCACGCCGATCCGGCCCTGAGCCGCCTCGGTGTTGTTCACGCTCAAAACGGCTCCCAACGGGACTCCGTTTCCTAACGTCACCTGCGGATTGCTCAGCTTCGCCGGGTCAAAATTGACCGTAAAGCTAACCGAAGCCTCGTTCCCAACCGCATCCAGCTCGAACGGCACCACGACAACGGCTCCCGGCTGCGTCCCAACACTGACCGCACGAATAATCCGTGTCGGATTCGGTGTCGGCGTCACGCCCGGTGTTGGCGTAGGCGTTGGTGTTGCGACCGGCGTTGGCGTCGGCGTCGGAGTCGGCGTCACGCCCGGCGTCGGCGTCGGCGTCGGCGTGGCTGTTGGCGATGGAGACGGGGATGGCGTCGGCGTGGCCGTCGGTGACGGAGACGGCGTGGGCGTTGGCGACGGAGACGGCGTCGGCGTTGGCGTGGCCGTTGGCGATGGAGACGGCGTCGGCGTTGGCGTTGGGGTTGGCGTTGGGGTTGGCGTTGGCGTTGGGGTTGGCGTTGGGAATGGTCCCGCAAATTCGAACGCGCCTTTATCTACGATTCCGCCGAGTATGCGGGCGTATCCCGAGCCGCGTGCGTCGGTTGTCAATGGGGCGGAACTAAAAGGATCGACCGCCACGGCGTTCAGGCCGCCATTTATCGCCGGACTTCCGGCCATAAGGCTGTGCGTTGTCACATGGCCGCCATTATCGCCCAGGGTGCCAAGCAGCGGATCGATTCCGGTAATGTCGCCGGATTGCGTGAAGATCCCCGCCGGAAAGCCGTTTGTGTCCTGCACCAGATTACCGCCGGCCGATGAGAGTGTGCCGTTGCCGGCTTGAAAGATATCCGCGCCGCCGCCGGGTGCCAGATTATTTGCCACGATCGTGTTGCCGAGATTGACAGGTCCGATCGAGCGAATCCCGCCGCCGTTGCCGCTTGTCGTCGGATTAAAGGCAATCGTCGAATTACGGATCGTCGTGCCGACTCCGTCGAGACACATTGCACCCTGGCCACCCGCTCCGGACGTATTCGAGTTAGTCGTGACCGTGGCATTGGCGATAAACAGCGAGGCGGTGAGGATCGGATGAATGGCCGAGCATGTCTCCGCAGTGTTGCCGTTGATCGTTGAATTGATGATCCTGTGCGTGCCGCTTTGCAGTTCGATGGTGGCCAATGTCGCTTGATTGCTGCGAATGACTGTCCCGCTGAGCGTAAGATTTGCGTTGCCGATCAGGTAGATCGCGCTGCCGCGGCCAGCCGTCCCGGCTCCGACGGCGCGGCCGTTTGCAAGCGTCAACCCGCTCATGGATACGTCGGAACCTGCATTTATCTGGAATATGCGGTTCGTGTCCCCGCCTGAAATGGTCAGGACATCTGGTCCTAGCTCCGGATATCCAATGATATTCACGTCGTTATTGTTGGTGATCAGAATCTCGCTGCCACCGAGCGTCATCGTGCCGAAAACGTTTGCGGCCATCGTGATGTTGTCGGTCCCCGCATCGTTAAAGGCCGCTTGGACGGCTTCGCGCAGGCTGCAATCGTTGTCGCAGAAGCCGTCGTTGCTGTCGGTCAATTTACTGACGACGATCGTGCTGCTGTTCGATTGGTCTTCGAATGCGCCTTTATCGACCGTGCCGCCCGCGATCCTCGGAAAAGCCGGTCCGCGTGCGTCCTGAGCGAGCGGTGTGCCGCCGAGTGGCTCGACCGCCAGGGAATTGAGGCCGGTATTGATCGCGAGGCTTCCGGCGTTGAGCGGATGCGTGTCGACCGGATGGCCGCCCTGTTGCGAATTGATCGGAGCGAGCAACGGATTGAAACCTTCGACGTCGTTGGGCATTGTAAAGACTGCTCCACCGACGGTTTCCGGGTTTTCGATCAGGTTGCCGCCCGCCGAGACCAGCGCCGGGCCCGAGAAAATATCCTGGCCGGTCAACGTCGCCGAATTGAGGGCGACGATCGTGTTGCCGACATTAAACGTGCCGCCGCCGCCCGTGTACAGGCCGCCGCCGCGTTTAGCCTGGTTATGAGCGATCGTGCAGTTTCTAAGCACAACGTTATTGTTGCTAAAGGATGTCAGCGCTCCCCAACCGCTCGGTTCATCGACGGTATTGCGGTTGCCGCGAACGGTCGTGTTCGACATATACAAGCTGCCGCTCGCCGTCACAAGGATCGCCGGAGCCCACGGGGCCGTGTTACCGGTAATAGACGAATTGGTTATACGGTGAACCCCAGTTCCATAAAGATGCAAGGCACCGACAAAGTTCGATGTATTGCCGCGGATCGAAACGCGGTCGAGCGACAAACTAGCATCGTCGGTATTTATTGAACCGCCCTCATTACCACCGCTGCCCTGGACGAGGATAATATTCTTCAAATTCAACCCGCCGCCCGGCCTGACAAAGAAATGGCGGCTGGCATTTTGGGCGGAAACTAACGCAACGTTTATCGAGTCGATGGTGCCGTCGATCGTTATGCGTTTGAAAATGTCGATCTGTGTCCCGCCGAGCGTTACCGTCGAGCCGATGAGATTTCCGTCAAATACGACCGTATCGCCCGAATCGGCCGCCGCGACCGCTTCGCGAAGCGAACAGTCGGCGTTGCAGACGCCGTCGTTGCTGTTAGTCGCTTTGGTTACAGTAAATGTTGCCGCATTTGCCGAGACGGCAAAAACGATTGCCAATATTCCAAGTAAAAGTGCCTGTATAGATTTGTTCCTCATAACGATCTCCCGTGTCCTCAAATTGGCCAAACTTGCGGCCTCACTCATAAATGCGGTTGCGGACGGGGAAAACTATCATCCGAAAAAAATAATTGGAGCGCGGGCATCCTGCCCGCCAGTTTGCGCCTTCGCCGCATTTGCCGGCGTCGGAGAGCGGCGGCTCAGGCGCGGGGAATCTTATTCAGGCTACCAGAAGATCTGGCAAAGTTGCCGGAAGAGCTAGGAGCGGGGCCGAGCGACCGGGAGACACGGAAATCGAAAGCCATCGCAAGGCGCGGGCTTCTAAATTTCTGCTCGCCGTCCATCGTTTTGTGGTAAATTTATCTAAAGAGTTCATACAAAACAATGTCCGACGAGCCGCAACATGAAGTAACGGAATTGCTGCAGAAATGGAGCGGCGGCGACGAACGGGCGCTCGAGGAACTGACGCCTGTCATCTACGCCGAACTCCACAAAATTGCCCGCCGCTACATGAATCGCGAACGCGATGGCCACACGCTGCAAACAACCGCTCTCGTCAACGAAGCATACATGCGTCTGATCGACTGGAAATCGGCGAAATTTGAGAATCGCGCGCACTTTTTCGGTGTTTCGGCTCAGTTGATGCGGCGCATTCTCGTTGATTTCGCCCGCAAGCGGCCCAAGGTCGCCGAGGGCCTCGCTCAGCACGTCTCGATCGAAGAGGCGTTTACCGTAACGGCCGAAAAAGATGCCGATCTCGTTGCGGTGGACGAGGCATTGACCGAGCTGGCGAAATTTGACGAGCGAAAGGCCCAGATCGTCGAGATGAAATTCTTCGGCGGCCTCAGCGTCGAGGAAATGGCCGAGGTCTTGAAAGTCGCCCCAATTACCGTGATGCGCGAGTGGCAAAAGGCCAAGGCGTGGTTGTATTTGGAGCTGAATAGAACCTGAGCCGGGAACGCCGTTGCAGGCGAGCCGCCTGCGTTCCCGGCTGATTTGCGTTACGCCGGAGGAACCGGCGTTGCAGGCGAGCCGCCTGCGTTCCCGGCTATGGACCCGAACCGTTGGAAACAAATCGACGAACTCGTCGACGCCGCTCTCGACCTGCCCGAGGGCGAGCGCGAGGCTTTTATCAATTCACGCGCCAATGGCGACGACGACCTGAAACGTGCGGTTATCGAACTCATCGGTGCCCAGAGCAAAACCAACGAATTCCTCGACAACTCAGCTATGAAGATCGTCGCAAAGGCAATAGCCATCGACGAACCGCGTGAAAAGCGCGAATCCCTGCTCGGCAAAAAGATCGCAACCTATCGCATCGAAAAGCTGATCGGAGCAGGCGGAATGGGCGAGGTTTATCTCGCTTTCGACGAGAAAATGCGGCGCAACGTCGCCCTCAAGATCCTTCCCGCCGAATTCGGCTCAAATGACGAACGCGTCCGCCGCTTCGAGATGGAAGCTCGGGCAATTTCGAAGCTCAATCACCCGAATATCGTAACCATCTACGACGTCGGCAACGCCGATGGCATAAATTACATTGCGACCGAATTCGTCGAGGGCAAGACGCTGCGCGATCTGATCGCCGGTAAGTTCAAGCTGCGCAACGTGATGGCGAATTCCATCCAGATCTGCGATGCGCTCTCAGCCGCCCACGCCGAGGGCATTATTCATCGCGACATCAAGCCCGAAAACATCATGATCCGAAAGGACGGTTACGCAAAGATCCTCGATTTCGGCGTTGCCAAACTCACGGAATTCGGCCCGGAAACGGTGCTCAAGATCAGCCACACGACCAAGGGTATGATCATCGGAACACCGGCCTATATGTCGCCCGCCCAGGTGAGCGGCGACCCGATCGATCTGAGGACCGATATTTGGAGCTGCGGCGTTGTTCTCTATGAATTTCTAACCGGTAAACATCCGTTCAAGGGAAAGAATCGACAGGAGACGTTTCAGGCCATCCTGAGCACCGATCCGTTGCCGCCGAGCGAAATAAACCCCGTAATTCCTGAAGTTCTCGACCGAGTACTTTTGAAAACGCTCGAAAAGGACCCCGAGATCGGCTACCAGACCGCATCTGACCTAAGAGCCGATCTGAAGCGGATCAAACGCGATATCGATTCGATGGCCTCGGGAACTCATAGCGGCAGCTATTCGACGATCGGGCTGAGCAAAAAGAAAGGCCTGAACCGCATGTATATCGCCATTGTCGCCGCCGCCACCCTCATACTGATCGGCGGCCTGGTTACATGGGCCTTGTTCTTCCGTGCCGGAGCCCGCGACCGAATCGAATGGTCCAACGCCACCAGCATCCCGCTGACCGATCACAAAGGAACGGAATTCTATCCCTCGCTCTCGCCCGACGGTAAATCGTTTGTTTACGCATCTGACCAGGAAGGTCAATTTGATATTTTCTATCAGCGCGTGGGCAGCAAGGTTCCGAATAACCTAACGAAAGGTTCACTGGCGGAAGATACGCAGCCCGCATTTTCGCCTGATGGCGAAAAGATCGCATTCCGCTCTGAACGCCAACCGGCCGGCATTTATACGATCGGCGTCGATGGTGCCAATTTGAAGATGGTTGCTGACTTCGGCTTTCACCCGTCATGGTCGCCGGACTGCAAGGAGCTTGTAGTTTCCACCTTCGGTCTCTCCGCTCCGAGCGTTAGGATTGGCCGCGAAAACTCTCTTTGGGCAGTAAATATCGAGACCGGGGCCAAACGGGAATTGCTGAAGGAAGAAGCTTCCTTTCCCACCTGGTCGCCCAACGGAAAGCGTATTGCCTACTGGTTTTACGCTCGGCGAGTCGGCCGCCGCGACATCGCGACTATCGCCGCCGATGGTTCAGGTGAACCGGTCGTCATCACAACCGACTTTGCCGTCTCTAACTGGAACCCCGTTTGGTCTCCTGATGGCAAGTTCCTTTATTTCGTTTCGGATAAGGCCGGAAACCTCAATTTCTGGCGGGTTGCGATCGACGAAAACACGGGCAAGACATTAAGCCAGCCTGAAACCGTATTGACGCCGTCACAATACAGCCGTCATTTGAATTTCTCTCGTGATGGACGACGGATGATCTACGTTCAAACCAACAACGAGAGCAATATAAAGGGCGTAAAATTCGATGAAAAGGCCGAAAAGACGGTCGGCGAGCCGGCCTGGATAACCCAGGGCGAACGTGAAATGGTCCGAGCCGAGCTGTCACCCGACGGAACTAAATTCCTGTTGCGGCTCACCCGGCGAACACAGGATGACATCGTTCTGGTCAATCGCGACGGCACCAACTGGACCGATATTACAAATGACGCTCCGTTTGACCGCTATCCGCGATGGTCGCGCGACGGCAGCCAGATCGCCTTTGCTTCGGACCGGAACACCGGTTACGAGATCTGGATCTGTAGGGCAGACGGAACGGGCCTGCGGCAGGTGACGTTCCAATACGCGGACGAAAACGGCTCCTCGTTTCCGGTCTGGTCGCCTGACGGCAAGAGCATTATTTACAGCAATGACGGGCGTCCGCATATCGTTGACGTAGACCGTTCGTGGGAGGAGCAAAATGGACCACGGCGCGTCTTCGACCATGATCCGGACACACGGTTTACCGTTTGGGACTGGTCACCGGATGGGACGATGCTTGTTGGGTGGATCACCACCGCGACCAATAGGGCGATTGCGACTTACTCATTTGAAACGAAAATAATTGAGCCGCTCGTTGATGAGGGTGACTCGATCCCGTCGTGGCTAGCCGACAGCAAACGATTGGTTTATGACAAGGATGGCAAGATCTTCGTTATAAATGTCGAGACAAAAAAATCGAAAGAGATCTTGCCCGGCGTCAATAAAGATAACGTTCGGGCTCCGTTCATCAGCCGCGACGGCACTTTGCTTTACTACACGGTTCCAACCACTGAGTCGAACATCTGGCTGCTGGACCTGAGTCCAAAGTAGACTTTCTCGCCCCGACATAGAATTTTCCGCCCTTTTTCCATATCATATAGTTTTTGCAAGGATTTCGATGCTTAGACTATTTAATACACTTTCACGTCAGCTAGAGGATTTTCAACCGATCGAGGCCGGCAAGGTGCGGATGTATATCTGCGGGCCGACCGTTTGGAATTTTGCCCATATCGGCAATTTTCGGACGTTTACGTTCGGCGATGTGCTTCGTCGCTACCTGAAATTCAAGGGCTACGAGTTGACCCACGTTTTTAACCTGACGGATATAGACGACCGCATTATTAACGAGGCGACCGCCAGGAATATCTCGATCGATGAGTTCACCGCCCCGTATATTCAGTATTTCTGGGAAGATTTCGACGCCCTGGGCCTCGAACGGCCTGAGGTTACGCCACGGGCAACGCACCATATCGCCGAGATGATCGACATCATTTCAACCCTGCTTGCGAATGGCCACGCGTATGAATCGGACGGCTCGATCTATTACCGCATCACGGCCTTTCCCGAATACGGAAAGCTGTCGAAGATCAGCTTTTCCGGCAACCGCGATGGCGGCAGCGAGCGGATCGATACGGACAAATACGATAAGGAAGACGCCCGCGATTTCGCCCTTTGGAAGCTGGTCGGCGACGATGAACCGACCGGCTGGGATGCTCCGTTCGGCCGCGGCCGTCCGGGCTGGCACATTGAGTGCTCCGCGATGGCGATGAAGTACCTCGGCGAGACATTCGACCTGCACGCTGGCGGCCAGGACCTGCAATTTCCCCATCACGAGAACGAGATCGCCCAGTCCGAGGGAGCGACCGGCAAACTGTTTGCAAAATACTGGGTTCACAGCGAATTCCTCAAAATCGACGACGTGACGATGTCGAAATCGAAGGGCAATTTCTTCACGTTTCGCGATCTCAAGCAGCAAGGCTATTCGCCGCTCGCGATCAGGTATTTACTGCTCTCGGTTCCCTATCGCAAGCAGTTGAACTTTACATTCGAAGGCCTGCAAGGTGCCGAATCGACGATCGAACGGCTGCGAAATTTCCGCTCGCTCGTCAAGGATGCTCAGGTCAACGATCAGGCTCAGGACGAGGCGACCGAATCGGCGGTGAAGGCCCTCGCGATCTTCGAGACCGCCATGGACGACGACCTGAATACGGCAGCGGCCCTCGCGGCGGTTCATGATATGGTTCGCGAGGCAAATATTATAGTGGCGGCTGGATCGATCGATCCGGCGGGCCGCGATGCCGTGCTCGATGCGATCGCCAAGTTCGACTCTGTGCTGGGGATCTTTGGTGCCGAGGACGATCAGATTTTAGACGACGAGATCGAGGCATTGATCGCCGAACGAACTGCCGCCCGGCAGAATCGTGATTTTGCCCGCTCGGACGAGATCCGTGATCTGCTGAACGAGAAAGGCATCGTTCTAGAGGATACGAAAGACGGCGTTCGCTGGAAGCGGAAATAGCGCGTTCCGATCAATTTTTTGGGGGAGAATTTTGCGTTTCGCAAACTTTGCGCAAAATTCCCCGCTCAAAAGTGTGGCACGTGTCACACTTTTTAAAAACAGGCGTAATTTTGAACATTTTTCGCTAAAAAACCGCCCTGTTGGTCGAATGTGGGACGTTTCTGTCGTTCGAAAAACGCCTGATTGTTCGAAGGCATTTGCCAGATTGGTCAAAGGTCGAGGCCTCTACCAATCTGCCTCATTTTTCAAGCAGAAATGCTTCGACCTCTTCGCCTGTGACGCCGACCGTTTTGCGGTCGGTGATCTTGTAACCTTTCAATAAAAAATTCCTTAGCGGCGGTTCGGTTTCTTTCACCTGCTTGCCTCGTTGAACGAGCCAGAGTTTCGGCTCGGCCACCGTCTCGACATCGGTTCGCGTTACATCGCTAAAACCTCGCGGCAGAAAATACGCTGTGTCCTCGCCGAGGCCGGGAGTGTTATCCAGCTTTACGATCCGCCGTTTCGGCTCGTCTTTACGATGGTCGAACCAGAGATGGTAGGCGATCAGATCCTCCACAGCGTAGATCGGCACCTCCGCGGCGATGCCGGACGTGATCGGGCCGGCTTCGCACCATCCGAATCGCTGCGGCTCGCGGCTGGCGTTCATCGCTCCGCCGACGAGGCAGGCCAGCAGAGCGCAGCCGAGCAAGCCAAAGCGAAGAGTTCTTCCCTTCAAATTCGAGCCAGCGATCGCTATCAACAGATAAAACGGCACGAAAACGACGATCAGATGCCGCGTTCCCCAGATCGAATACGGCGAGAGCCAGCTAATGGAGAAAGCGAGGGCAAGCGGAACAGCGACGAACGTAGCGAACGTAAGCAAGGCCTTTCGCGTCTGCCCGTCGAATTCCCTCCAGTTGATCGCGGCAAAGCTGGCGATGATCGTCAGCAAAACGAGGACCGGGAGCGTGACCAGAAAGTTCGAGATCGGTTCGCTGCTGCCGAGTTGGCAATAGAACGGCTCGACCACGTTGAATGCAAAGACGGTGATCTCCCGAACGCCGGGTCGTGACATCCAGCCGATGTTTTGAGCGAGCCCGGAGCCGGCGCCGGCGCCGGAGGCATCATAGATGGCAGCAATCCAGGGCGTGAATGCCATGATCGATACCGCCGCCATGGCGAAGATCTTCTTCCAACTTCCGCGATAAAAAAGCAGCGCCGCCGCGCCCTCAGACGCAACGACGAACCAGCCGAAATAGTGGGTATAGATGAGAAGGATGTTAACGGCAATCAGCGGCAAAATGCCCGCACGCCGCTCGACGCTTCGTACAAAAAGCCATATAGAAAACAGGCTCAAGCAAAGCATGAGGCTGTACATTCTAACTTCAAGCGAATACTTTAAGATAGAGCCGCTAACTATAAGAATACACAGCGTTAATGCTTTCACATTAAAGCTTTGCTTTAGCTCGTCTAGAAGCAGGAAAAGAGGCAATATCGCGAGTACGGAACAGGCGAGCGGCAGCATTCTCAGCCACATTGTGCTGTCGCCGCCGATGGCGATCCAGGCTTTTAAGATGAGATAAAATAGTGGGGGATGGATGAGGTCGAGAGCGACAAATGCGAGTAGCGAATTCCAAGGCTGCGATGCGGCATGTACGCTGAATATCTCGTCAAACCAGAGACACGTCTCGCCCATTTTCCACACCCGAAGCATGACAAAAACCGCGATCAGCAACGCGACAACCGCGATCTTGACATAGCGGCTTCGCGTCATTTCAGAGCCTTATCCCATCGCAGAGTCTGCCGTCGATGCTGGTGTAAAAAAGCGAAACCTCTTTAAATGTATCGGTGTCGCGGCAGTACGAGAGGCAGCGGTCGTAAGGTTTTGAATAGATGTGAATGCTGACGGCACGCTCGTCAAATTCGGGCAGGTTTAGCACCTGGTGGATTGGCTCTTCGAGTTCGACCTTGGCGGCGAGACAGTCTTTCAGTTCAAAAGCGTCGGTCTCGACAAGCCTGCAATGACCGCGTGTTTCGTCGATCTCCTCGACCGCAAAATTCTGCCCCTGCAAACGTCCAACCGGCACCATCATCCAGCATTTCTGGTCCCAGTGGTTGTGTATCCGCGAGACCTGCCCTTTTTCCCAACAGATCGCCATCACCTCAAAACGGTCGTTCTTGTGGATCAGATTTCGAGTGTAGAAATTCGGGCTCCAGTGGAAATACTTCGTGATCGAATCCACCTCGACCGGAGTCTCGCCGAGGAATTGATAGACGTTGTCGCAGGTGAACTGCTCATCCGTAATCCCATTGAGGCCGTCGACTAGTTGCTGGATATTATAGGTTTTCATCGACGTTTTACAAGACTTCCGGTCTTCGCGGCTTCGCGGCTTTGCGGCTTTGCGGCTTTGCGGCTTTGCGGCTTTGCGACTTTGCGGCTTTGCGGCTTTGCGGCTTTGCGGCTTTGCGGCTTTGCGGGATAAATGATGTCTACGGCTGCCGTCCCCCGCCAAGCCGCTAAGTCGCAAAGGAAGCCGCAAAGTTAAGAACGCGACCGCGATCATCCCAAATTGACCTTTTTTGTGTCTTTTCGTGAATTTTCGTGGTTAAATCTCTTCCTCGCCCCTAATTTTCTTGCGATTTCTTTAGAAAGTCAACAAACTCCGGTGCGTTTCTCGTGAGTCCCGGAAAAGTGCCTTTCGTCTTGCCATCAGCGTCCAGAATGGCATAAAACGGCAGCGCGACCGTGCCGAACATGTCCTGCTCCATCTGCTGCTGGCGTTCGTAAACCTCGCCTTCGCCGTCGGTGAAAAGCTGGACGAGGACGAATTTCTTCAGCTCGTCCTCAACTTCTTTTTTTGGGAAAACGTTTGCTTCCATCCAGCGGCAGTTGGTGCAGGTGTAGCCGGTGAAATCGATGAATACGCGTTTATTCTCAGCCTTGGCTTTTGCGAGGGCTCCGGCGTAATCGTCCTTCATCCATTTAAGTTCTTCTTCGCCTTTGCCGAACATTCGAGCCGATGACTTCTGCAGATCCGGCGGAAGGAAGGATTCTAGTTCGCCGAGCTTTGCACCAAAAAGTCCGGTGAGCAAGTAAAAGCTGACCGCGAGGCTTATGACCGCAGCGAACATTCTAAATGCTCCGAGCCGCTCCGGTTTCGAATCGTGCGAAAGCTGAAATTTGCCGAGCAAATAGATAGTTAAGACGACGCCGATCGCGATCCAGATAGAAAGCACAACGTCGCGGGTGAAAATGCCCCATTTCCAAACCAGGTCGACGTTTGAGATGAACTTCATCGCTGCCGCGACCTCGAGAAATCCCATCGCGACCTTTATCGAATTCATCCAGCCGCCTGCTCGCGGCAGTTGGGCGAGAAGCTGCGGAGCGAGTGCGAGTACGAAGAATGGCAAAGCGAAAACGGTCGAAAACGCCAGCATCCCAAGCAGCGGCCGCTGCCATTCGCCCTGCGATGCGGAAACGAGAATGGTCCCGACAAACGGCGACGTACACGTGAACGACGTCAGCGTGAAGGTCAGCCCCATCAATAGGGCCCCGATGATGCCGCTTCCCTCGCCCTCTTTGCTGCGGGTCAGGCTGTCGAGCTTGGTCAGAACGCCGGTTGGGATCGTGATCTCGTACGCCCCGAAAAGATTGAACGCAAAAAACAGAAAGATCGCCGTGATCAGCAGGTTGATCCAGGGGTTCGCCGCAAAAAGATTTATTCCCGCCGCCCCGACAAAGATCGCGAGCAGCATTCCGAGAATGGTAAATGTCCCGATAATGCCGAGCGAATAAACCGAAGCGAGCCGAACCGATCGTGCCCGACTCCCTGCCGAGTGGTTAGTAAAATACGAGACCGTTATCGGGATCATCGGAAAGACGCAGGGCGTCAGCAGCGACAAAGCGCCGAGCGAGATTGCAAGAAATAAAAATGACCAAAGATCTGTCGGCTGACTTGTCGCTGTCGTAATTGACGTCGGTTTTTCGACAACCGCAGTTTGCTCCGGCGATGGCAGAGCGGCGGTGTTTTTCTTAACGTCTTCGACACCGGTGAACGACACTCTGACCGTTTTTGGCGGCAAGCAGACGGTATCGTTACATAGTTGAAACCTCACATCGAACGCTAAGTCATTTGCCGTAACTTCACCCAAAGCTTTAAGCGGAACGGCGAACATTGCCGTCGACGTAAAGAACTTTGTTATCAAGGGTTTACCGTCAAAACCCGTAAACAGTGCATCAACTTTATTCGTCGCCGCTGGCGTCGTGGCGATCTTGCCCGCAACCTCGAATTGTTTGCCTTCGGAGACCTTGATCGTCGTCGCGATCGGACCGCCTTCGGGCTGTTCGGTCGAGTAGAGTTTCCATCCCTGTTCGATCTCGGCGGTGAGCTTTGCCGAGAGCGTATCGCCGGTTTTTAGAACCTTGTCTTTGGCGTCAGAACTCAGTGTCCATTTGGCCGGATTTTGCGCCAAAGCCGACGCCGCAAAAACCAGGACGATCAATAATATCTTGTAAACCGCTTTACTCATGGCTGCAAACTTATCCAAAACTATACCATTTCCGCCCTGCATCGGATACAAACAGAATTTGAAAACTTTGCGTAAAGCCCTGTGCTCGCCTATAATAACGGACAAAGAATAATTGCGGATTGACGCTCTCTTATTCCTACGGAGGATCTAATTTTGCCAAAAGCAGCAACAATAAAGAAACCGGTCGCCAAAGCGCCGAAAGCAGCACCGAACGGAAACGGCCACAAAGCAGAAAAACCCGTTACGGCTGAAGCGTTTACGGACTTTGTCGAGGTCGAACAGGCGATCGCGGAATACGACGCCCGCCGTACGTCGCAGCTCGCGTCCATCAAGAAGATGGACAAGAAGTTGCTTCGCGAAATGCTTTATCAGATGGTGCTCGGACGCCGTTTTGAGGAGAAGTGTGCCGAGGTTTATCGAATGGGCATGATCGGCGGATTTTGCCACCTCTACATCGGCCAGGAAGCTATCGGCGTGGGTTCGATAATGGCCCTGAAGCCGACCGACATGGTCATCACATCGTATCGCGATCACGTTCAGGCGATGATCAAAGGCATGACGCCGGAGAGCGTGATGGCCGAGCTCTACGGCAAAGCAGGCGGCTGCGTTAAGGGTAAAGGCGGCTCGATGCACATGTTCTCGAAGAAACTCGAGTTTTACGGCGGCCACGGCATCGTCGGCGGCCAGATAGGCGTCGGAACCGGAATGGCGTACGCGGCGAAATACAAAGGCACGGATCAGGTCGTTCTCAATTTCTTTGGCGAAGCCGCAGTTAATCAGGGCATTTTTCACGAATCGCTCAACATGGCCCAGCTCTGGAGTCTTCCCTGCATTTACATATGCGAAAACAACCAGTACGGAATGGGAACGTCGCAGGAACGAGCGATGAGTTCGCGAAGCATTGCCAAGAAAGCTGAGGCTTTTGAGATGGCGAATGAGTTCGTCGATGGTATGGACGTGATGGCGGTTCGCGACGCGACGCTGCGGGCGATCGAGCGTGCCCGGAAAGACGGTTCGCCAACGCTGCTAGAGATCCGCGCCTACCGATACATGGGCCACTCGATGTCCGACCCCGGAAACTACCGCACTCGCGACGAGATAAAAAAATACCAGGAACGCGACCCGATCGTTTTGTTCAAAGACAGCTTGAAAGAAGCAAAGGTTTTGGGCGATAAGGATTTTGAGAAGATCGAGGCAGAAGCCATAGCGGCAGTCGCGGCAGCGGTGAAATTTGCGGAGGAAAGTCCGTTTCCGGATCCGGGTGAGTTGATGACGGATGTATATGCGTAGGATCGATGAAGCATTCTGTTGAAATTTCTCCTCGGGCTCGCAAGGATTTGCGAAAGATCGACGCAGAGACTTCAGATCGTATTCTGCTGAGGATAGCGGCTTTGAACGACGACCTTGCTGGAGATGTAAAGAGGTTGACGGACTTCGAACCTGAGTATAGATTGCGGGTTGGTAACTATAGAATTTTGTTCGATTTGGAAGATAACAAAGTTGTAGTCAGAAGAGTGAAGCATCGGAGAGAGGCTTATTGATATGAATTCTACTATTCAATTAAATCCCGAGTTTCTGACCAGGAACGGGACGCGTGAATTTGCAGTGCTTCCGTACAGCGAATTTCAGGCTCTACAGGAATGGTTGGAGGACGTCGAGGATATTCTAGATCTTCGTGCCGCACGCGAAGAAGATAGGGATCAACCGAATTTTACAATTGAAGAAGTGCGAAAGGCATTGGGCATTTAAGCAATGGCAGTTTTAACGATCCGTGATGCGCTCAATCAAGCGCTTCGCGAAGAAATTTTGAGAGACGAAAACGTTTTCGTCATGGGTGAAGAGGTAGCCGAATATGACGGCGCTTATAAGGTCACGCGTGGGCTCTGGAAAGAGTTTGGTGACAAGCGTGTCGTCGATACGCCGATAACGGAGCTTGGTTTTGCAGGCATCGGCGTTGGAGCCGCGATGGCGGGTCTGCGTCCAGTGGTCGAGTTCATGACTTGGAATTTCTCGATCCTCGCGGCCGATCAGATCATCAATCACGCGGCAAAGATGCTTTACATGTCTGGCGGGCAGTTTAATGTGCCGATCGTATTTCGCGGGCCTAATGGCTCGGCATATCAGGTTTCGTCACAGCATTCGCAGGCGCTGGAAGCGTTTTATGCCAATTTTCCGGGCCTGAAGGTCGTCATGCCTTCGACCGCAGCGGATGCGAAAGGGCTGTTAAAGGCTTCGATCCGCGACAACAATCCCGTCCTGTTTCTCGAACAGGAACGTATGTACGGCAACAAGGGCGAGGTTCCGGATGACGAAGATTTCATCATTCCGCTCGGCGTGGCTGACATCAAACGCGAAGGCACGGACTGTACGATCGTCGCCCGTTCGATGACGGTGCCGTTGGCCCTCGAAGCAGCTGAGAAATTGCAGCAGGAATTTGACGTGTCGGTCGAGGTCATCGATCCGCGAACGATCAAACCGCTCGACATCGATACGATCGTGAACT
Organism: Pyrinomonadaceae bacterium; assembly: GCA_040080065.1. Classification (GTDB taxonomy): domain Bacteria; phylum Acidobacteriota; class Blastocatellia; order Pyrinomonadales; family Pyrinomonadaceae; genus OLB17. Next base: position 83,546 of record JBEBJB010000012.1, on the reverse strand, counting down.
CGGTCAAGAAGACGAATCGTCTGGTCGTCGCTGAGGAATCGCACTATTTCGCCAGCGTCGGGGCCGAGATATCGCACACGATCATGGAACACGCGTTCGATTATCTCGACGCTCCCGTGAAACGCATCTCGACTGCCGAAGCTCCAAATCCGTATGCGAAAAATCTGGAGGCACTCGCTCTGCCGGATGTTGCCAAGATCGTGGCGGCAGTTAAGGAAGTTTGTTATTTGTAATGGACAAGGCCGCGGCTAAGCTGGAATATAAGCTTTCCCATCGTCCGATGGGCGTGTTTCAGATCAGGAATACGACGAACGAGCTCGTTTTTGTCGATTCGAGTCTGAATATTCCGGGCAAGATAAACCGGCACAAGTTCTCGTTGAACGCCGGTCTGCACGCGAGCAAATCGTTGCAGAAAGACTGGAACGAGCTGGGCGAAACGGCTTTTGAATTTGAGACGTTGGAAGATGTCATGCCGCGAGCAGACGCTGATTACGATTACGCCGCTGACATAAGTACATTAGAAGATCTCTGGCTCGAAAAGCTGGAACCGTATGGCGACAACGGCTACAACGAACGGAAATTGACTCGCGACGAACGTTTGGCGATGATCCGGGCAAACCGGAAACTATAAGAGTATCGAACCGATCTCAAAGCTCGTATACTCGGGCATTTCAACATTATGGCTGAAAAATTTTTAATGCCGAAGCTGTCGCCCACTATGGAAGAGGGCCAGATCGCGCGCTGGGTCAAAAACGAAGGCGACAATTACGAATCGGGCGAAACCCTCGCCGAGGTCGACACCGACAAAGCGACAATGGAAATGACCGCGCTTTCGGATGGAACCGTGTTGAAGATCCTGAAAGGTGCGGGCGAAACGGCTCTGCTCGGCGAAGCTATCGCGATCATTGGCAAGGCCGGCGAAGATATTTCAAGCCTGTTGGCAGAAGTTGCGTCGAACGGTTCGGCAAAAGCTGCTGCACCTGTAGCCGCAGAGAAGCCAGTTGAAGAAAAGGTCGCACCCAAAACGGTGCCTGAGCCGGCTCCAGCCGTTGCTGTCGCTACCGCTCAGGCACCGACTTCGGGCAATGGCCGAATGATCGTCTCGCCGATCGCGGCTCGTATGGCGGCCGAAAACGGCGTCGATCTGAAAGCGATCACCGGCAGCGGGCCGAACGGACGCATCATTAAACGTGACATCGAAGCTGCGATGGCGGGAGGCTCTCAGCAGTCGGCGGTTAGCAGTCAGCAGCACACTTTTGTGCCATCAACCGTTGTGGGAGCTTCACCGTTTCGCGACGAGAATACGTCGAAAATGCGGCAGATCATTGCGAGCCGCCTTGCCGAATCGATCGGCCCGATCCCGACGTTTTATCTCACCGTGGAGATCGAGATGGACAATACGCTCGAGCTTCGCAAACAGGTAAATGCGGCAGTTAAAGAAGATCAGAAGATCAGCGTCAACGACATAGTCGTCAAAGCCGCCGCGATGGCACTCGTCAAACACCCGTTTGCAAATGCCTCGTACCAGGACAAATCGATCCGTTTTTACCAACAGGCCGACATCGGCGTTGCCGTCGCGATCGAAGAAGGCTTGATAACGCCGGTCATTCGCGGCGCAAATCTGAAAGGCTTTCTTGAGATCTCAGCCGAGATCAAGGACCTCGCTGCAAAAGCCAAAGCCAAAAAACTTCAGCCCGAGGAATACACCGGCGCGACATTCTCGATCTCAAACCTTGGAATGTTTGGCATTAAAGAATTTACGGCGATTATCAATCCGCCCGAAGCGGGCATTTTTGCAGTTGGCGGAGCGACCCCGATGCCGGTTGTCCGCGACGGCGAGATCGTGATCCGCAGCATCATGAATGTCACTATGTCCTGCGACCATCGCGTCATTGATGGAGCAACCGGAGCCAAATTCCTCCAGACCTTCAAGCAAATGCTCGAATCGCCGGGAATGATGCTCGCATAACGTGGCTGACAAGGAACGATCGATCGCCCCATATCTCGCCCTCATCGGCGTGCAGCTTTCTTTCGGATCGTTCCCTGTTTTCGGCAAGATCGCGTTGACCGTTATTCCGGCCGTGGGCCTCGTAGGTTTTCGCGTCGGGCTGACGGCTTTGATCTTCGTCATCGTGCAGTCATTTCGACGGCGTTTTTGGCTGAATGACCGGATTGATTATCTCAAGCTCTTTGGCATCAGCTTCCTCGCGGTAACTTTCAATCAACTGCTGTTCACTACAGGACTCTCTTTTACCAAGGCGTCGAACGCGTCGCTGATCTCGGTCACCATCCCGATATTTGCACTTACAGCGGGTTATCTGCTCGGAACTGAAATGCTGCGGCCGGTCAAGGTCTTGGGCATAGTCGTTGCTTGCACCGGCGTGATTCTACTCATTGACCCGCGAAATGCCTCTTTTTCTTCGCAGACAACGCTCGGCGATCTGCTCGTAGTCGCAAATTCCTTCTGTTACGGTGTTTACGTCGCTATCTCGAAATCGATAGTGACGCGCAATGGAGCTTTTCGGTCGATAATGTGGATCTTTGTCTTTGCGTCCATTTTCTGCGTTCCTTTGGGTGTTTATTCGCTGCGAGCTGTCGACTTCGCGAGCATACAGCCGGACATTTGGGGAGCGATACTTTACACTGCGTTGATCGGCACTCTCGTTCCCTATTTTCTAAATGCATGGGCTTTGGCTCGCGTAAATCCCTCTACCGTCGCGGTTTTTGTATACCTTCAGCCAGTTGTGGGTTTTATGTTGGCAGTAATGTTTTTGGGCGAACATGTGGGCCTTAACTTCTTTGCCGCGGCACTGCTGGTTTTCGCTGGCGTGTATCTGGTGACCAAGAAATTTATCCGCGTTGAAACTTGAGGTTGCTTTTTTCGTAATATCGGCATCTAATCGACAAAACATGGCAACGCAGATCAACCAGATCGATGACAATGTCCGCGGAATAACGACCTTGCGGGTCGAGGGCGAATTGCTTGGCGATGACGCGCGTTTGATCGAGCGGATCGGCGTCGATATCCGCTCCGAGACCGGCAACGATATAATCGTCGATGTCGCGGACCTCGATTTTCTAGATAGCGACGCGGCTCCGATCCTCCGCCGGCTCGATATGCTCGATGGATTCAGCATCCAGGGTATGGAGATATTCCTGCAAACTGTCATCAACGAGGTCGAACGCCACGCCGTCTAACTGACTTTTCCGCAAAAACCATTTACATTGTTAGGAATGAAGACGAAAGAGATCGCCGAATTCCTGTCCGCCCAGCTTGTCGGCGATCCCGATGTCGATATCGTTGGCGTTGCTTCGCTTGATACTGCGGCCGCGGGAGAAATTTCTTTTTCGTCGAAAATTGAGGAATTTGTAACCAACGCGTCGGCCGTTATCGTTCCAACCGCGTTTGCTGCGAACGCGACGTGTACGTTGATCAAGACCGCTAACCCCAAACTCGCCTTCGCACGAATTTCCCGTCTTCTGCACCCGTCCGGTTCGCTGAAAGGCTGGAGTGAAACAGCCGACGTTGCGGTTAACGCAAACGTCTCCGCTAGTTTCATCGGTGCCTACGTCTCGATCGGCGAACGTTCTCAGGTCGGTGAAGGCTCGGAGATTCACGCCGGTGTTCGCATTGGGCAAAATGTGTCGATCGGGAAAGGAACCATCATTCACGCAAATTGCGTGATCTATGACAATGCTAAGATCGGATCTAGTTGTGTGATCCACGCCGGAACGGTCATCGGCTCGGATGGATTCGGATACGTAAAGTGCAAAAACGGCGAGCATCTACAGTTTCCACAAATCGGGACAGTCATCATCGAAGACGATGTCGAAATCGGTGCAAACTGCTGCATTGACCGGGGTTCGCTCGGCGAAACGCGGATCGGCGAAGGAACAAAGATCGACAATCTTGTTCACATCGCCCATAACGTTAAGATCGGCGAACGCGTTCTCATTGCCGGGCAATCGGGCATCGCGGGAAGTTCTGTGATCGAAGATGATGTCGTCATCGCGGGACAAGTCGGCATTTCGGATCATGTGACGATCAAAGCCGGAGCGATGATCGGTGCCAAATCCGCCGTTTTCCCGAACAAGATCGTTCGCTCAGGATTTTGGTCTGGCATTCCAGTCCAGCGGATTGAGGAATATACGAAACAGACCATTCTGATACGAAATTTGGAAAAGCTGCAAGACGACGTGGCGGAGCTGAAAAAAACGGCAAGAGATTAGCAAGTTTCAATGGTCTTCGGCGTTCTCCACTAATAAGGAGAACCAACATGAAGATCACCTTTCTTACCGCACCGCTTCTGTTATTAACCGCGTTCACGTCCTCAGTAATTGCCCAAAGTAAGCCATCCCCGCTCGACCAATACCTTGACGATGCTGCGGTGATCGTCGTAGTTAAATGTCTAAGTGTCGGAGCCGTTAATATTCTGCTGAGGGCAAATGTCGAGATTGAGGTGATGCATGTCGTTAAGGGCGGCGAGATACCGAAGAAGATCACTGTCGATTCGCAGTTCGAGATGGCCGTTGGGGAATACTATTTGTTGATGTCAAAAAGTATACCGACGGAGAAGCAGTACCTACGCGCAAACACACGGGATTCGGTCATTCCAATAGCCTCAGCGGTCGAGGCCGAAAAACTAAAGACTTTCTCGCCACGGATCGCCGTTCTGCGAACTATGAACATTCGCATCAGTGAGCTAGAATCTGAGATCCGAACGAGGGCGTATGAACTCGAAGCACTAAAGAATGTGAAGGGCTATAACTGATCAACGCCTGCTGCGATCCAGAAGCCCCAATACCGCAGCCGCAGTCCTTTTGGACGCCCCGCCGGAACCAAGCTTTTCTCGAGCTGCCCGCAGATCTTTACGCGTCGCTGAATTTGCCGCTGGCTCGAGCAGCCGAAAAAGCTCTGTCGAAACAGTCGCAGGCGAAAAGTCATGTTGTATCAACTCTTTAGCGACTTTTTTACCGGCGATCAAATTTATCAATCCGTAGTGTTCGACGGAGATCATCGGTTTGAGAAGCGTGTAATTCAATCGCGAAGTGGTGTAAACAATGACCATCGGCGTGCCGAGAATGCCAGTTTCAAGCGTCGCCGTGCCGCTGGTCACGGCGACCGCATCTGAATGTGCAACGGCGTTGTAGGTGTCGTTTTCGACGATCTTCAGCGTTTTCGGTAAATCATGCGCTTCGGAGATCGCTCTATCAACATCAGCACAATTTCGCCCTCGTGCGACCGCTATCACAAACTGCAGGTCGGGCTGTTGCTTTGTCATTTTCGCAGCCGCTGCCAACATTACCGGAAGGATCCTGACGATCTCTTTATGACGACTGCCGGGCAAAAGAGCGACTATTGGCTTTTCCGGATCGAGCCCAACGCGATCGCAAAACTCCTGTTTCGAAACACTCGCACTAACCTCGTTAGCCAACGGATTGCCGACATATTCGACATGTTCGACGCCATGCAAAGCGTACCAATCGCGCTCAAACGGCAAGATGGTTAGCAGCAGGTCGACGTATTTGCGGATCGCAGATATCCTGTATTTTCTCCATGCCCAAAGCTGCGGTGAGATGTAATACACGACTGTGAAACCCTTTTTTTTCAGCCATTTAGCGAGCTTTAGGTTGAAATCCGGAAAATCGACCAGCACGACGACGTCAGGCTTTCGCTCCACCGCTACAGCTTTAAGTTGTTTCGACGCTCGAAGAAACATCGGCAACGCGAGGGCGATCTCGGCGACTCCAACGATCGACAGTTCGTCTGCCCGAACAACGGCATCGACACCGGCTTCGCGCATCCGCGGCCCGGCGGAGCCGAAAAATTCGAAGGCAGTCTGAGGCTCGGCATCGCGGAGAGCATTTACGAGCTTCGCGGCGTGGGCGTCGCCCGACGCTTCGCCCGCCACGATCATTATTTTTCGCGTCGTTGTCATTTGTTCCTCGTTAAATGATATATCCGTCTCGCAAAATGACAACCTAAGCTCGCGTTCGCGGCATCATAACACTTGAATTTGAGTTAACATCTGACTTTTCGTCTGTCACGTGCTTGCAGAACACCCTTGATACACATAAAATTTAGTGTTTTGAGTACTTTGATGGACTAGCCGAGACATATCGTCGGCAATCATTCTTATTGGTTTATTTTGGAGGAGTTTGTGACGATTCGTCTTACTTTCCTTTTTTCAGCAATTATTTTTCTTAACCTGTTTGCCGCTTCGACGTTTGGGCAAGTAGATTCTGTTATCGCGCAGTTGACCAACTCGGCTGCCGAATCTTTCGCCGGCGGCATGAGCGGCAACGGTCGTTTCGTCGTTTTCGAATCGACCGGTAATCTCGCGACTGAAAACCCGCGAAATACTGACGGTAATTCAGAGATCTTTCTTTTCGATTACGCGCAGCGCCGAATCTTTCAGCTTACTGACACAAAAAGCGTGCTATATAATACGGAGCTTGGAGCTACGTTTGATAACGTTCGGGTCACGATAGTGAATACTCGCCCGGTCATAAGCAACGACGGTAAGTGGATCGCGTTCAGTTCGAATGCGACGACCTCGCGGCCCGGTTCGCCAAACGGAACAAATCCGGGATTCTTCTATGGCGATTCGTTCTCGTCGCCGACGCCGACACCGACGCCAACTCCGGCTCCGACGCCGATAAGCACAGTTTCGCCGACACCTACGCCCTCACCATCTCCGTCTCCAACACCATCGCCAACCGGAACACCAACGCCTACGCCAACACCAACGCCGGCGGCAAATCCGCTCTCTGCAGACGGTAATATGGAGATCTGGATCTATCAGATCCCGACGTATGCGGACGTGCCAAATCTGGCGGCGGGTGATGAAGTAACGTTTGCGCAGCTTGCTGGTGGGAACTTCATTCGCGTAACGAATACCGACCCAAGCCAGCTTCCACGTCCGGGAACAACATCGACTGGACCTTTTGTCGCGGATGATAATCACGACGTGAGCATCAGCGACGATGGCAGCGTTATCGCTTTTGGATCGACACGTGACTTGGTCCCAGCAGTTGGTAACGCGTTTCCGGCCGAGGATAACGACGAGATCTTTACGTACGTCCGAACCACATCGACGGTTGGGCAGGTAACAAAAACGCCTCGCGGTGTGATATCAAATCCGATCTACAGCAAAAATCCAACGATATCGGGCAATGGACAGCGCGTGCTTTTCGCGAGCACCGCCGAGAATCCAATCGTTGGAATGACGGGAGGCGTAAATCCGCTCGCCAGCCGCAATGAGGAGATATACTATGCAGACCTTGTTGCCGGTAGCCCAACTACCGCGACGACGAAAAAGCAGGTCACGACCACAACCTCAACGAATCTTGGAGACCCGGTAAATATCCTCGACCTTGGTCGTCGAATGAGCCGCGACGGACGTTATATCGCGTTCGACTCATATGCGGATCTTGCCAGTGAGAATAGCGGAACCAATTATACCTCTTTCGCTCTTTATCTATACGACACAACCACCAGCACATTTCGCCGCGTGGCTGCCCGCAGCGATGCGGATGAAGCGGCTTCAGGTGGTGACATCGCCCGATATCCCGGTTTTACCGATAACGATGCAAATGGCTCGCCGTCGACGCTCGTCCTAGAAACCAGGATGAACATCAAGGCAGACGGCACGGTCCCAACAACATCGTCTGACGGGTTGAATGACAATGCGGTCCGTCCGTCTCAGGTATATTCGTATCCGCTGAACGTAGCGGCTACCGCTGCCACTTTCAAGCGGTTGGCACGATTCCCGGCGCCGCTTAACTTCATCGCGTCGACGCAACTCCTGCCTAGCAACTCGGTTCGTAGAATGGCCGCCAATATCGCTTTGACCGAATTTGGTACGGGGAATCCAGATTTCCAGTCGGAGACCTATTACTTTATCCTGCCGGTAGTAGCGAGCGAAACAACCGTAGCTACCAATTTCTTCACGGGAGCAAGTAAGCTGCCGATCCTATTCACGGCCAGCCCGACGCCGACACCGACGGGTACACCGACACCAACACCGACGGTATCCCCGACGCCGACTCCATCACCAACACCGTCACCGTCACCGAGCCCTACGGCGTCGCCAACCGGAACGCCGACTCCAACGCCTACACCAGTTACACCTGCTGCCGTGCTTGGGATTTCGCCCGGAATGCTCGCGATCATGGAATACACAGCTACCGACACACCAATCGCGCCCAGGACGGCCATCGGGTCGCTCAACCGTCGCTTGACTCTTCCGGTCGAGTTGGGCGGCGTAAGCGTAACGATCGATGGCGTCGGCTGCGGGCTCAAATCGGTAGGCGGCCGAAGGGTTGAATTCGTCGTCCCGCCAGCCATCGGCAGTGCGGCCACTGGCACGATATTACCGATCGTTATCAACAATAACGGCGTCTTGATGAAGAGTTGGGTTACGATAGTACCGACACGCCCTGACATCTTTGCGAAAGATGGCAACGTCGGCCCAGGTGGACGGGCAAAGGCATTCAACGCAACAAATACGATCCTGACAACCGAGCCCTTCGCTATTAAGACAGTAAAACGGCGTGGCGACCTGATCGTTCCGAGTGTTATCAGGCTCTACGTGACCGGCATTGAAAACGTAACTTCAACAGTAGTTACCGTACGATTGCGTGATGCACTGGTCGTCGGGGGGAATTTTAGGACGAGTGCGGTACTCGTGGAACCTGGTATTTATACGATCGATTTTGAGATGCCCTTGCAGCTTTTCGGGGCCGGGGATCTGCCGATAGTGGTGACCGTGAACGTCGATGGCGTGGCCTTTGAAAGCAGGCTGGATGATACATCGACGAGGATCTCGGTTCTTTGACGATCTTGACGTTAGCCAAGGCAAGAAAAGGTGGGCATTGCCCGCCTTTTTTGTTGCCTGTTGCGTGGCAAATAGGCGTGGGATACAATCAAGGAGTCATTATTTCTAAAGATCCGTTTATTTTCAGAAACCTATCACCTGCCACCAAAATGGCACAGACAAAAATATGGCCGGAAAAGACGTTAACACGATGAAGATCGCACCAAAGGTATGGAGAAATGGCGAATTCATCGATTGGTCCGATGCAAATATCCACGTCATGTCGCACGTTGTGAACTACGGCTCCAGCGTTTTTGAGGGCATCCGCTGTTATGACACCTCAAAAGGCCCTGCGGTTTTCCGTCTTCAGGAACACATGCAGCGGCTTGTAAATTCGGCAAAGATATATCGGATGGAGCCGGAATTCAAACGCGATGATTTTTGCGACGCCGCGGTCAGCCTGATCGGCGGCAGCGGTCTCGATTCCTGCTATCTGCGCCCCCTCATCATTCGCGGCTTGGATCTCGAAAAACCGGCATTCGGCGTGAATCCATTGAATAACCCGATCGATTCGTACATCGCAGCGTGGCAGTGGGGAAAATATCTCGGCGAGGAATCAATGGACGCCGGCATCGACGTCTGCGTATCGAGTTGGTCACGCATAACATCAAATTCAATGCCCGCGATGGCAAAAGCAGGGGCGAATTATATGAATTCGCAGCTCATCAAGATGGAAGCCCTGCTCGGTGGATTCTCTGAAGGAATTGCTCTTGACGATCGCGGTTACGTCTCGGAAGGTTCCGGTGAGAATCTGTTCCTCGTCAACGGGGACAAACTAATCACACCGCCGCTCGGAGCATCGATCCTGCCCGGGATTACGCGTGATTCGGTTATCCAGATCGCTCGTGAACTCGGCATCGAGGTCATCGAGATGACTGTCCAACGTGCCGCTCTTTATCTCGCGGACGAGTTGTTCTTTACGGGTACGGCCGCAGAGATCACGCCGATCCGTGCGGTTGACCGCATCACGATCGGCTCCGGTAAGTGCGGCGAGATCACCAAACGGCTACAGACCGAGTTCTTCAAGATCCTCGACGCAACCCGTCCGGCACCAGGCGGAGCGGAATGGCTGACGTTTGTAAACGCCTCGGCTGCTGGCGTTTAGGCAAGTCCTTGTCGATTCTCTTGCGGCTCTATTTGCGGAGAAGCTGCGCTTCTACGTTTCCTTTTATAGGAACTGCGGCTATGCCGCGGATTTCAAAACGGTGCGAAAGAGATTTCATTCTATAGTCCTCGAGATCACCGTCTTCGTCTGCGGAGCTCTCGTGATGATCTTTGAGATCATCGGCTCGCGCATTCTTTCGCCATTCATCGGGTCATCGACCTACATCTGGACGAGCCTGATCGGCGTCATTCTGGCAAGTCTCAGTCTCGGGTATTGGTTTGGTGGACGGCTCGCAGACAAAAAGCCTGACGTTAAGATCCTTGCTTCGGTCATCTTCGCCGCTGGCGGATTGATCTCGCTAACTATTCTGACAAAAGACGTTCTGCTCTCGCTGATCGCTTCGTCCGCAATGATGATCGAGGTGAAAGCATTGATCGCCGCTGTCCTTTTGTTCGCCCCCGCGAGTATTTGCCTCGGCTTCGTCACGCCCTTCGCCGTGCGGCTAAAAATGACGACGCTCGATCAAACCGGACGCACTGTCGGTCGTCTCTATGCCCTTTCGACCATTGGCAGCATCGTCGGAACATTCATGGCGGGCTTTTTCCTTATCCCATTTCTCGGCAGCGTTCGAACGCTATATTTGATCGCTGGTTCGTTGATAGTCCTGTCGGCACTGCTCGTTCCGCTCGCAGTTTCAAAGATAAATATCGCCGCGATCACGTTCTTCTTTTTCGGAGTTGCCGCGAGCGAGGGCGGTGCGTACATTCTGCGTAAAAACAACGGCGTCTACGATATCGACACCGAATACAGCCGCGTGCAAGTCTTTGAAACTAAAGATCCGGCGACTGGACAACCGATACGAGCCCTCGCAACCGATCCTTACTTCGTCCAGTCCGCCACGTTTCTTGACAGCGACGAGCTCGTCCTGGAATATGGCAAATACTACCACCTGATCCGTCATTTCAAGCCAGATTTTGCCGACACGCTCATCATCGGCGGAGCCGGTTACACCTTCCCGAGAGAATACCTGCGAACCTACCCGACCGCCCGCATCGACGTCGTCGAGATCGACCCCGGAATGACGCAGATCGCCCGCGACCACTTTCGGCTGACGGACGATGCGCGAATGCAGATCTTCCATGAAGACGGCCGTATTTACGCGAGCCGCGCCGCCACCGCCCAATACGACGCCATTCTAATGGACGCCTTCGGCTCGCTGTTCTCAGTCCCCACGCACCTCACGACCCTCGAAGCCGTAACCCAATACCACCGCATCCTAAAACCAAACGGCGTCATCATCTTCAACCTCGGCGCCGCGATCTCCGGCGAGGGAAGCAAATTTCTTAACGCCGAACTCGCGACGTACAAACAAGTCTTCCCGCAGGTACACCTTTTCAAGGTAAACGCCGACTACCCCAACGAAAGGCTCCAAAATCTCATCATCGTTGCGTCGAAATCGACAGATCCCGCCCAAAATAAGGACGACGCGACAATAAAACCTCTGCTTGATCATCGATACACTGGAGCTTTGCCGGAGGGAGCAGCGATCCTGACCGACGATCTGGCTCCGGTCGAATACTACAATTCGATCGCCCAGAATCTGTACCTTTCCCGCAGATGATTCAGAGTTCAGCTTAGCGAAGGCCCTGCCCAAACTGTTCAGACCCAAATGCTCCGATGCCGTTTAGGCGAAAGCTGAAGACTAGTTTGTTTTCTTTGCGGACGCCGACGTTGAAGCTGTAGTATTGGAGGGCCAGGGAGCAGCAGTCGTAGGTGTAGCCGACGGTTACCAGCGAGCTGATCAGCGGGTTTTGGCGGCTGGCCCGGCGGTTTTGGAAGTCGAAGAAGAACGAGTAGCCGCCATAGATGCCTTTGTCGCGGTTGCCGACGAAGACGGACGGGCTCCATTGTGAGCCGCGGAGCGTTCCGGGCTCCTTGCCTTCGTTATTGGCGTACTGGGCGAGCGACGGAATGAGCGTGACGGCTCTGGTGTAGTAAAAGGTCTGGAAGAGCTTGATGAACGACGAATCGTAGCCCGCGCTGGCTGAGACGGCCCGGATGCCGTCACTATTGAGGCCGACATCCATCTTTGTGCTGACAAAAACGCTCTTCTGCGGGCGATAGGTCAGATCGATATTAAGCGGCGAGAGCCGCCGTGGAACTCCGCCAAAAGTATAAAAACTAAGAGCCGTCATCGGCTCGATCTGGTTTCGACGGCCCGGAATCAGGGCTCCGCCGAACGTTTTATCGAAGTAATACTTCCCTCTTACGGTTAGCGTTAGGATCTCGTACGGCTGGATCGATTCAGTCTTGCGTGATCCAGAGCCGGAGAGAACCACCGCGCCACCGGAAGCGGATGCCGCGCCTCCTTCGTAAGGACCAGAGCTGCTCAAAAGTCGTTGAGCCTCGCTCGTGACAGCCTCTGTGTAGCGTCGAGTGTAAATTCTGTTTACCACGCCGAATTCGATCTCGTTTGTATTCGTCGCCGTATCAACATAATCAAAACGAATGATCCGATTGAAGGTGTCAATTCCCTTCACCAGGCGATAGGTCAGATACGGCTCGATGACATGACGGAAACGGAAGGTGTTGTCCTTGGCGAAATAGTTCTTCGCGAGGGCAACCGGACGGACATCCAACGAAAAATCGCCGTATTTTCGTACCACGTTAGATCCGATAACCTGACGCATGTCGTTGAAGGAGTTTGAATAATACGTTACGCGAGCCGCAGCATTTGCCGTAAAGTTAAAATATTTCGTCCGAAACGGCACCGTTATTTGCGGATAGACGTCGAGACGCTGCGACAATGACGGCGAGATCACGGGGTCGCCGCCGGTCGTTTGGCGATATAGTGCGAGGTCGTCGACCTCTTCGCGGCGGGAAACGCCCTCAAGACTCGTCTTGAATGAGAAGTAAACGCCTTTCAGAAACGACAGCATCGACCGGCGTTTGTCGAAATTGATGCTCGGCAGGTTGCGTGTCTTTTCGCGGACGTTCGGAATCGAGATGACCTGCGACCGCGAGAGCAAATTCAGCGTGTAGTTGTCCCAACTCTTGTTGATGAAAAGCTGCGAGACCTCGATCGGCGAGATGATCTGCTGAACACCATCTGAAAACTCCTGCCGAAACGCGAGGCTCGACGTTAGACGAACGTCAGCAGCAGCCGTAAAACCATTGGCAAAATAGTGAACGCCATCCGCAAAAATGATCGATCCGCCCTGATCTGGATGAGCTGCGTCAGCGCTATTGCCAAATATCCGGTCCTTGACCGCATAAAATCCGAAGTTAAGATACGAGCGTGAATTGGCCCGCGTCCTAACGTCGAGGCCATAACCGAGTCCGCGCGACGTGTAAACATCGCCTCGAAGCGTCACATCGGCTGACGGGCCGAGAGTTTGATAGTACGCCGTCGAGAGCCGCACACCTTTTCGTTTCGAATAGCTCACCGTCGGCGTCAAGAAGCCGGAACTTCGATCCCGCTCCTTGATCGGGATCGACGCAAAAGGCACAACGAGCAGCGGAATGTTCTTTACACGAAATCTCGCATTCTTGAGCCGCAGTTTGTCGTTTGTCTTGATCGTCGCCCTGTCTGACGTAAAGCTCCATTTAGGAACGGCTTCCTCACATGCGGTGAACGTGCCCTTGATCACGACGATCTCGTTGAGGCTGACGCGCTCGACGCGTTCGGCGGTGAAATAGATAACCGTGCCGTCGTTGGTCTGATTAGTAAAGCCGGTCGCATCCTCAAAAGTGCCGAGCTTTGTTTTGTAGTTCCAAACAGCGGTCGCTCCAGTGATGCGCTGGTCATCGCCCTGATCAAAGATGACGCTTCCCTTCGCTTCCAGCTTATTTTCAGCTTCGTAGATGGTGATCTCGTTCGCCTGAATGCGATAAATGCCATATCTCGCATCGACGTTGCCGCTGTGCTTAACGATACGGGCTCCCTTTTCACCCTGAGCGCTGTTGCGGTCGGAATAGACGACGAGTTCGCCATCGCCGCCTTCTGGTTCGACCTTGGGCTTCTTCGTGTTTTTTGGAGCCGCAACCTTTTTTTCGGCCGCGATCGGGTTGATGTTTGGCGTGTCGGTTATCGGATTTGAGACCTGGCGTTCGACCGGATTTGTCTGCTGCGCGTCCGCGAAAACCGCAAACACGAGCATTAACACGAACACGCTGGAAAATCTGATAAACCGCATCGATTCAATAAGATAATATTTGATGCTATCACGAACGCGAACCAACAATAAAGCGTGTGCTAGACTTAAATTTTTAACGGATATGGCAAAAGAAAGCGTTCTGATCGTCGAAGACGAAGAGATGATGCGCGGCATCCTGCGTCAGCTTTTAGAAGCGGCGGATTTTGAGGTATACACCGCCGACAGTGCGGAAACAGCCCTCGATATCTTTGTCTCGAACGAAATCGTCATCACCCTGACCGACATCAAAATGTCCGGCAACGACGGCCTCGCCTTGCTCGATCAGATCAAATCCATCGACGACGAAGCGGTCGTTATCATAATGACAGCGTTTTCATCCGTCGATACCGCCGTTGCGGCCCTTAGAAAAGGTGCATACGATTACATCACGAAGCCATTCGTGAACGAAGATTTGATCCAAACGGTTAGGAATGCTGCCCAGCACCGAAAACTGTTTCGCGAGAACCGCTTTCTTCGCCGCGAGCTTCATAAACATCAGACGTTTTCAGAGATCGTGGGAAAAAGCGATGCACTGAAGCGCGTATTTGACCTCGTGAACAGGGTTGCCGACACATCGGCAAACGTTCTAATTCAGGGCGAAAGCGGGACAGGCAAGGAGTTGATCGCACGGGCGATACATTTTAATAGCGGTCGCCGCGACAAGCCGTTTTTAGCAGTCAATTGCGGAGCCTTACCTGAATCGCTGCTCGAAAGCGAACTTTTCGGACATACACGCGGCTCGTTTACCGGAGCCGTCGCGGATAAGAAAGGCCTGTTTCGCTCGGTCGCGGGCGGCACGTTGTTCCTCGACGAGGTCGGCGAAATGCCGCCTTCCCTACAGGTTAAGCTGCTCCGCGCGCTGCAGGAACATCAGGTCGTGCCGGTCGGGTCGTCAACAGCCGTGAATTTCGATGCACGAATCGTCGCGGCAACTAATCGCGATCTCGAAACCGAGGTCGCCGAAGGCCGGTTTCGCGAGGACCTTTTCTATCGACTCAATGTGATCGAGATCGACGTTCCACCGCTGCGCCAGAGACGCGACGACATTCCGCTGCTCGTAAAGCATTTCGTCGGCCTCGCCGCGCATGCACAAAATGCCCCGCAAAAAGAAGTAACAACCGAAGCGCTATCAGCTCTAACGAATTACGGCTGGCCGGGGAACATTCGTGAGCTGGAACACGTCATTGAGAGATCTGTGATCCTAAGCGGTGACGAGATCGATCTGGCGAGTTTGCCCGCAAAGGTGCAGGCAACAAGTGAAAATACGAATTCGACCGGCGAGCAGCCGACTCTTGAAGAAATGGAGAAGCGTTACGTCCTCGACGTTCTAGCAAGTGTTGATGAAGACAAGGTCGCGGCGGCAAACATTCTTGGCATCGATCTTTCGACGCTCTACCGGAAACTTAAACGATACGAATTGGAGTAGCTGCTACTTGGCCAGAACCTCGAGAATGAAGTAATCGCTGCCCTCGACGCGGGTGATCTTGCCGACTGCATAAGGTTCCTGATAGAACGCTGTCGCTGGATAAGAGACACCTTTCAGGGCGTTGTCGCCGCTCATTTCGGCCTGGGCTATGAGCTCTTCAGGAAACCATGATTCGACGGCAACACCAGTGTTTTCAGGCGTTCCACCAGCTTCGGCAACGATCTTGTTGGCGTCGGCGGCCGCAAATCTCATGATCGCGACAATCTTCTTTTTGGTGGGATATTCCTTCCAAACGATGTCTTCGGTCTCGTAGGGCACCTTAACAAGCACGCCAAGTTCTTCGACGTTCGTGCGAGCTGCATTCGAAGTTTCTGCGGGACGCTCCGAAGTCTTTTGACCGTTCGCATTGCCATTTTCGCGATTGTCGCCGCATGCCGTGAACACACTCGCGACGACGACCGCGACAGCGATAAAACCTGATCTGACGATAATCATTTGGTAATTGTATGCGTATGGCGTCCGATTTGGCAATTTGGCGAAACCGCTCCGATCGGGCATTGTGTTAAAATACAAATCTATACGAGCATAATCATGGTCTCAGAAATCAAAGAAGCAGTCACACCGGCAGAAGCGGAAAAGCAGCGTTGGGAGACGGAAACGGTCGCTAAAATTCTTGAGCGGTCGCCCGAACGCAAACCCTCGTTCGAAGGCATCAGCCTGGAAGCCGTCGACAGGCTTTATTCGGAATCCGATGCCGAAGGTTTGAGCGAGATCGGCTTTCCCGGCGAATATCCATACAAACGCGGCATTCACCCGACCGGATATCGCGGCAAGCTGTGGACGATGCGGCAGTTTGCGGGATTTTCATCGCCCGAGGAGACAAATCGAAGATTTAAGTATTTGATGGCTCAAGGACAAACGGGACTGAGTGTCGCGTACGATCTGCCCGCGTTGATGGGCCTCGATTGCGATTCGCCGCTAAGCGAGGGCGAAGTCGGGAAATGCGGTGTTGCCGTTTCATCGCTCGCGGATTTTGAGGTCTTGTTTGACGGCATTCCGCTCGATCAGGTGACGGTTTCGCAGACGATAAATGCTCCGGCACCGATCTTTTTGGCCATGTATCTGGTCGTTGCCGAGAAACAAAGAGCTGATTTCAAAAAAATCTCGGGCACGCTTCAGAATGACATCCTGAAAGAATACATCGCCCAGAAAGAATGGATCTACCCGATCAAACCGGCAATGAAGTTGGTGATCGACACTTTCGAATACACTACCAAGCACGTCCCTAAATACAATCCGATCTCGGTCAGCGGCTATCACATCCGCGAGGCAGGAGCGACGGCACTACAGGAACTTGCATTTACGCTGCGTGATGGAGTCGAGTACGTTCAATACGGCGTTGATCGTGGGATGGATGTGGATGAATTTGTTCCGCGAATCTCGTTCTTCTTTAACGCTCATAACGATTTCTTCGAAGAGATCGCGAAATATCGCGCCGCCCGCGTCGTCTGGGCCCAGACGATGAAGGACCGTTTCGGGGCAAAGAGTCCACGAACGATGCAGATGCGTTTTCATACGCAGACGGCGGGCGTCTCGCTGACGGTTCAGCAGCCGCTGAACAACATCGCCCGCGTGGCGATACAAGCTCTTGCTGGCGTTCTCGGCGGTACGCAGTCGCTGCATACGGATTCATATGACGAAGCTCTCGCCCTGCCCACCGATGCCGCGGCCTTGATTGCGCTGAGAACGCAACAGATCATTGCCGAGGAAACCGGCGTGGCAAACACGGTCGATCCGCTCGGCGGCAGCTATTACGTTGAGTCGCTCACTCAAAAAATGATCGACGGTTGTATGGACTATTTCGAAAAGATCGACGGTTTCGGCGGCATGGTCGAAGCGGTAGAGGCGGGGTTTCCACAGCGTGAGATACAGGAATCAGCCTACCAATATCAAAAAGCCGTCGAGAGAAATGAACAGGTCATCGTTGGCGTAAACAAATACGCCATGGAAGAAGGCGAGTCGACTTATAAGATACTGCAAATCGACGAAGGCGTCCGCGACCACCAACTCCTTCGCATGGAACATGTGAAATCTATCCGCGATGCCGGAGCCGTTGCAAACTCGCTCGAAAAGGTCAAGCAATCCGCCAAAACCGGCGAAAACTCAATGCCTGCCATCATCGAAGCAGTCGCGGCCTACGCAACTGTCGAAGAGATATGCGTGGCCTTTCGTGATGTTTACGGTATTTATGAGGAGCCCGCGTTTTAATTTGGTTAGAAAATCTAGAAGAAATGCAGGTTCAATTCGTTTATCCCGAATCCGACACTCTTAAGAATCACATTGAGTTCTTCAGTTTTCTCCAAACGCCAGGCGAGGCTGAGGTCGAACTTTTGTTATTTCCAAACGTCGTGTCGATTATGTCGATCACGCCGGATACTGAACTTCATATAGATGGCAATGAGGTCACTGTGAGGGTCAATCCTCAAATCAGGAGCATTCAGTCTGACATTACTGGACGGATCCTGGTTCCCCTATTCTTTCGCTATCTTGGAAAATGTAATGAAATCTGCGTAGTTTTCAAACCGCTCGGACTCGAGTATTTCTTCCCGCTAACATTTTCCGGCATCGCTCCAGACAACTACCAATCATTCCGGCCGCCTTTCGCTGATTGGGAGCATTTTGCAAACGCATTGTTCGAATTGTCATCACAGGATCTACAGGTTGCCGCTCTCGAAGACTACTTTCTTGGAAAATTCCACGATGCCGAGTTAGATCAGCTCCAAGAAGCCGTCAGCCTTCTGATCGAAGTCGAGTCGAACCTAAGTGTCGTCGAGATCGCGTCGCTCGCGGGGTTCAGTCAAAAGAAGCTCGAAAGGCTTTGTAGGAAGCATTTGGGCTGTTCCGCAGCTACGTTCCGTCGCATCGCCCGCTTTCGACACACGATTAACTTGCAACTCACCGAATCCAAGAGTCTTGACCTGACCTCCAGTTCCCACCAATCCAACTTTTTCGATCAATCGCATTCGTGTAAAGAATTTCGACGACTGTCAGGAATGTCGCCAAAGGAGTTCTTTAACTCAACGTGGAAGCTACCTCAGTACGGCATTGTCTGGAAGCTGAAATAACTGTCGAAAAAATACTATTTTTGTAGAAAAGGGCCTGCTAGTCTGAAACGTGCATAGGTAAGCGCATTGTAAGAGCCATTTTTCGCTGGCCCGGTGTCCCCTACCTCTCGTTCCGCTGATATATAAAAACTAGTAGGTGAAAAATGAAAACAATTACGATCGTCTTCCTGCTTGCCATCCTCGGCGTTCAAAGTCTAGATGCCCAAGTTAAGGGCACGAAAAGGATAGAAATTCTGCTCCTCGGTTCTTTCCATTTCGCTCAAACCGGTGCGGACGACGACATGATGTCGGTCAAACGCCAAAACGAGATTGGGGAGCTAGTAAAGAAAATTGCTCGGTTTAAACCCGACAAGATCTTTATCGAGAGAAATCCAGAATTTGAATACACAAACAAGATGGACGAAAAATATCGAAATTATCTGGACGACAAATACGAACTTTCGGCTAACGAGATATACCAGATCGGATTTCGAGTAGGGAAGATACTCGGCCATAAGCGAATCTTTCAGGCTGATCACCCTGGTCGATATGGTTCGATATACAGAACGGTCGAAGAATATGCCCGAAAAAACGGGCAGACCGAGATTCTGCAATTTGATGCCATCGGCACGACCAAGCCATTGTACCGAAGGGGTGATGAAGACGCGATCCGGAAAAAAAAGACCGTACTCGATTTCATTAGATATATTAACTCTAGCGAATACCAAACCCTCGATCACGCAGCGTATGTATCGGCCTATCCTCGTATCGGCGATACCAGGCCTCCTACCTCAGCGAACGAGCCCAAAGATTATGACGTGTATTTTGTCGGTGCGGATCTCGTGGCGGACTGGTACACCAGGAATATCAAGATATATTCAAAAGTATTGACGCAGATGGAATTCACCGAAAAGCGAATTCTGATAGTCTACGGCAATGGCCACATACCAATATTGCGACATCTGTTCGAAAGTAACCCCGTTTTCAAGGTTGAAACAACTTCAAAATGGTTGAAGTGATCGAGAATCTTAGTAGTCAAATGCATCGTATCCAATCCATAGCACCGAAAATGAACAAAATATATAAAATCCTTAGTTTGTCGACCGTCTTCCTGGCAATACTTACCACTTGTTTGGCCCAAGATAAACCGAAGTTAGCGGTTGCAGATCTTGAAAAACACACTTATTACTTTGAGATCGCCGATAACAAACTCGAAGGGGCTGGCGCCAGGTTCCTGACCGACGAGATAAAGCAGAGTCAGTTCGTACTGCTTGGCGAGTACCATGGGTCGATGCGAATCGCGGAGTTTACCAAGGCAGCAATTCCGGTTTTTTCCGCTGCGGGTTGCCGGACCTTCGCCCTTGAGATCGGGCCGGTCTCGGGCGAGATTCTGTCGAGACTATCTACTAACCCGGACCAAGCCGTTTCGAAATTAAAGACCTTCAATTCTAAGTATGCAGTCGTCGGCAAGAATCGAACGTTTACACCGATCCCTTTTTTTGGCGGCGTCGAGGACGCAGATTTCCTGACCGAATCCAGAAAAGAAGGCTGGAGATTGTTGGGACTCGATCAGGAAGGTTCCTTCGCATACGTGCCGCTGGTCGATGAAATGTATGCGAACCTCGGCGCAAAAAAACAGGCCGAGATCAAAGCCCTGTACGAACAGGTAACGAGATCGCTGTCCGATTTCTACTTGGCAGGCATCGCAGATGGCAAGGGCCATTACAAAACGATCCTTGATTCTAAAGCGTTCAACCAATTTTTGACACTCACAGAAGAAGGCAGCCCGAAGAATAAGAAGATCGCTGACGCCATCAGGTTCACAAGCGAGATCTTCTACATGAACGATAACAACGTTCGAAAGTATTACGAAGCGAACAGCGATCGGATACAGTACATGAAGAGAAGTCTGGCGGAAGGTTTCAGAAAACTAAGATTTGACACACGGAAGGACAGGATGCTGGTTAAGATGGGAGCTGTCCATACGGGTCGCGGTTTCAGCCCGCTTAGCCTATTCGAGGTCGGAAACACGCTCAGTGAAATTGCCGCGTTCAATGGCAACAGATCGCTACATATTGAATTCGGTGCGAGATATTTTATTGAGGACGGAAAGGAAACCGACGCATTGGCAGATGAAAAAGGATTTCTATATCGCTATCAAGCCTTCCTGCAAATGGCAAAAAACGACCAGTGGACTGTCATCGACCTACGCCCACTTAGAAAAACCGTATTTTATCAGCGTAAATTTGATCTTGACCCGATTATCCATGAGATCTTCAAGAATCACGACCTATACATAATGCCCCCTAAGGATCGGGACGCAACGCCGAATTACACTCTGAAACCTTAAGGCTTCATCTCTTATAACTAATTCGCCAGATCTTTCGTCCGCCGTCATCTGCGATCAAAAGCGAACCATCGGCTGCGACCAATAATCCGACCGGCCTTCCCCAAACTTCATTTGAATTCTCGTCAGGTAGCCAACCGGTGACGAAGTCTTCGAATTGATTACCAACCAGTTTTCCCTTATTGAATCGGATTCGGACTATCTTATAGCCGCTGAGTTTCGCTCGGTTCCATGAGCCGTGGAAGGCAACAAATGCATCACCTTCATATTCCTTAGGAAACATCCTTCCACTGTAGAATTGAATACCAAGCGCCGCAACATGCGAGGTAAAAAGCACGTCTGGCACGATTGCTTTCTTTACTAGTTCGGGATTCCCTCCTTTTCGGCGCGGGTCTTCATTTTGGCCGATGTACGAATAGGGCCAGCCGTAGAAACCACCTTCTTTAACGCTGGTCGCGTAGTCGGGCACGAGATCGTCGCCGAGGCCGTCACGTTCGTTGACGGCGGTCCAGAGTTCGCCGGTTTTTGGGTTCCAGGCGAGGCCGATCGGATTTCTGAGGCCCGACGCAAAGATGCGATGATTTTTGCCGTCGGGATCGTAAACCGAGATCGCGGCTCGTTTTGCGTCTGCCTCGACGTCGACGTTTGTCGCCGAACCGATCGAGACAAACATTTGCCGGCCGTCTTTCGAAAATATAATATTCCGCGTCCAGTGCTGGTTGTACCCGCCCGGTGTAAGCTCAACGAGCTTCTCAGATACACCATCGGCGGCCGTTTGACCCGATTTGTATTTGAAACGCACGATCGAATCAGTATTCGCCACATAAAACCAACCCTCGTGAAACGCCATTCCAAAGGGCTGTGCAAGTTTGTCCGAGAACACAAAACGCTGATCGGCTTTGCCGTCTTTGTTGGTATCGCGAAGCACGATCACCGAATTTGCTCTGGAATCAGCTAGAAAGACATCGCCATTCGGAGCCAACGCCATCCAACGCGGAACACGGAAATCGCCTTCGGCAAAAACGTTCACCTTAAAGCCTTTTGGCACCGTGAGCGTGGCGTTTGCCGGTTGCGGGATGACCCGGGAATTTCGTCTCGCACTCTCGGTAGCAAATGGCGAGGCCAGTTTCGCCGGGTCATACGAAAGCACGGTTGGCTTTTCAAAATTCACTACCGCGGGCAGTGGCGGTGAGACGAATGGTGTCGGCACCGGTGTCGGCGTTCGCACCGGAGTTGGAGACGGAGTTTGGCCCAGAACGACCAAACAAGAAGTGACACAAAACAGTCCGGTGACCACTAGATCTCTGATATAATTTGGTTTCATTTTTTACTAAAATCGAATGTCCGCAATATTGTCGATTATTCAAGATGATAAACGAGCGCCATCGCAACGCACAAGCGAGCTTGGCGTTCGCGGCGAGTCTCTCGCTGCCGAATACCTCGTTCGTGACGGTTACCGCATTGTTGTGACCAATTTCAAGGTACCCGTCGGCCGCAATTCGAAAGGCGTGCAGGTCACGGGCGAGATCGACATTATCGCTCTAGATGGAGATACTCTTTGCTTCATCGAAGTGAAAACGCGACGCTCGGACGATTTTGCCCCAGTGATCGCGGCTGTCGATACACGGAAACAGCGCCAGATAACGAGGACCTCGAAAATGTACCGAAAGCTCTTCGCCGTCCGCGATTTGCACTACCGCTTTGATGTCGTAACCGTGTTGGCTATAAGAAACGGGGAGCCCAAGGTCGAGCTCACCAAGGGCTTCTGGAGCGGCAGTAAATTTAAAAAGCGAAGGTGGGAACATCCAACTTGGGACGACTTCACATAAAGAAGCCGCCCAAAGCTGGCTCCAGGCGGCTCTTCTACTGTGATGATGAAAAGACTATTTAGCTTTGCTAAATCTATATCTCACGCCCAGTCGAAACATACGTCCAGCATCAGGACGAAGGATCGGCAGCGGCTGACCAGTCGAGTCAAATCGACCCGCGTTAGCGTCTTTGTTATTGAAAAGATTATCAACGCCAGCATACACCTCGAAATTATTTCTTACATCTTTTGCTGCGAATGCATCGACAAGTTGGAACGCCTTTGATGCCAATTCACCCTGTACGACACGGTTTGACTGGGACGAGGCCTTCCATTTCGAATACAGACTCGCACGAATATTCGCTCTGAATCCAAGCTCCTCATTGTCATAAGCCAACCTAACAGATCCCTGATGTTTGAAGCGCTCAGGCAGATATGCACCGGTCGTTTTGTTGCGGGCGTCGAGATATGTGTAGTTCGAACTGACCGAGAAGTTACGCGGCAGCTTTATATCAGTACTCGCTTCGATTCCCTGCGTGTAGATCTTCGAAATGTTGTTGTACACGATCAGGAGCCGGAAAGGAATGATCGGATATTGAGCAGGATCGAGCCCGATTCCGGTGAGATAGGCCCGTGCCTGGGCGATCGTAAGGGCTCCCGGCGACGCGAATGGAAGAACAAAACCGATCGTCTGCGGATCGATCATATTTACCACATCGTTGCGGAAAAGATTTATGCCGAAGCGATACGTTTTTTTCGTGCTGGAGTATTCGGCTCCAACTTGCCACGATCCTGAATGTTCGGGGCGGAGATTTGGATTGCCGAAGACCTGATAGAAATTTGTCGGATTGTAGAACTTGTAATAGAGCTGCCCGAGGTCCGGAGCCCGGAAACCGCGGCCCCACGAGGCTCGCAAGTTGATTCGTTCCGATGCACGAAAGTTGAAGCCGACCTTTGGCGAGACCGCCGATCCGAAGATCGAATGCGAATCGTACCGCGCTCCAAGCGTAAGTGTCATTCGGCTCGTAAGGCTAATCTTGTCCTGTGCCCAGGCCGTGCTCGTATTAGCCTGCTGGCCCGCGTTGCTTGCGAGACGATTGAGGCCACGATAACGATCGGTCGCCCATTCACCGCCAAACTGAACGATCTGCCGTTCGCCAATGATCTGAAGGATCGAAGCATCAACACGGCCGAATCGCTGGAACAGATTATCGTCCGGGAAAGACTGACCGTTCGCAAACGAGGTTTTCGCGTATTCGTCGTACCGCGAAAAATACCCGCGGGCCTGAATAACGGTCTTCGATGTCGGCGTCCAGTTGGCTGTCAGTCCGTAATTCTGGGTGATATCACGGGTATCATCGAACTGCTTACCCGACGCATAATTCTGGGTCGGGTCCGGCTCACCGATCGATCGCCCACGAGCACGTCCCGTGAAGAGATTTCCCATTGCCGTCACGAAGAACTTTGGCGAGAGTTCCCATTTCTGCTTCGCGAATATATCGTATCGATGAAACCCGGCTCCGGTAGTATCGAATGTCGCCGGCGTTATATCAAATTCATTCTGCTTATCACGATTAAAGCTGTAGAATCCGCTGTAACGGCCCTTACGCACACCCGCCTCTGCTGCCTGACTCAGAACACCAAAATTCCCGCCGGAGACCATCAGACTGCCGGAGAACGGCAGCGTCGGTTCGCGTGAGATCAAATTGACGACCCCGCCGATCGCGTCCGAACCGTACAGGGCCGATGCTGCACCTTTCACAACCTCGACCTGCTCGATCTTGCCTGTCGATTGACGATCGAGGTTGATCGTACCGCTCTTGATGCCGCGTGCGGCAATGATCGGAAATCCGTCGAGCAATACGAGAGCCTGACGCGATCCAACGCCTTGGATCTGTTCACCAGCTATTCCGCTGACAGTTCCTGTGTCCGAACCGAGACGTGTCTGAACGCCGGGCACTTCCTTCAGCACCTCGCCGACTGTCTGATAGCCTTTGCTCTCTATCTCGCGTCTGGTCACAACTTCGACAGCGGTATTCAGGCTTTCCTGAAGTTCGGCCTGTCGAGAACCCGAAATTACCGTTACCGTTTCGTGAAACTGTTCAGGCTCGAGCGTTACGACGATCTCTGATCCGTTGACCTCAACTGCCCGACTTCGGCGACCGAAGCCGGTGGCGGTCGCTATGATCTCATAACCTGCTGCGTTAAGGCTGCTAAACGCAAATTTGCCTTCCCTGTCTGTGTTGGTAAGCCTTTCGAGGCCGGTCGAACGGTTTCGCAAGACGACGACAGCACCTGCAATGGGCAGGTTTGCCGAATCCTGCACCGTTCCCTTAACTGTCGCACTCTGCCCTAGGGCAGATCCTGCAAGCATCAGTACCGAGAGAAGTATATAAAGTAGAGCGTGCTTATACATAAATAATTTAAAACTCCTATTCGCATTCAGCCGAATGCTAATTTTACGACGTAGACGGCAGTCGACTATGATTTCGATGAACGCTGTTGCTCTTAATGTTTTATTAGTTTGGCTAATTGACATACGTGGGAACAAAGCCACAGCTGCTGCCCGATATTACGCAGTGGTAGTCAGCAAAGGACGTGCCGCGGCTAAGTTATTGATTCTATTGGAGGAGGGAACTGGGAGTGCGAACTTTTTCGCGGTAGTATGAACCGTTCGCAATATTTCGCACAGCGAAACTAATCTTTAAGATTTAGGAATAGCGAGATCCCAAAACTACTAAGAACTCGATTGGTAATAGCGATGATTAACGCTTGCTTCTAGGTTGTTTGCCGTCTGTGAGGATCACAAAATCGCCGAGATCCGCGTGTTTTGCTTTGTCGAAGGTTTTGAAATCGTCTTCGTATCGCATGGTCACAACGATGCCTTTGGTCTTAGGTCGATACCGCATTAGATGCTCGAATGTGCCCAGTCGACTCTCCGTGTGGAAACCACCGTTAAGGTGAATGACAAGCGGATTTTTATTGTCTTTCAGGAACCGGTAAACCGAATTGGACATAGATGCGTCCCAAAGAGACTGGGACGCAAGGATCTTGTCGATTCCCATTTGTGCTTCCGGGCTCGGCCCCATCAGAGCCTTGAACTTGGTCGCATACGCCGCCGAAGGCTCGCCATACGGCAGTGGCGGAAGCCAGGATTTAGCTTCTTTGGTAAGCCCGTCCAACGACGTTCGGCCGTTACGCGAAACCATGTTCACATAACGGCGTGGTGCGTTCGCCGCAATCACAGGCAGTTTCTTTGATTTGGCCAATTCAACGAGCGGACGGTAGTCGGTTTTGTAATTTCCCCACGGCCGCGAACTCGCTAAGAATTGAGCTTCGGTTATCTGCCCGGTCAGATACTCGTTCACGACAACCTGTACGTCACGCTCAAACATTTCGAGCGACAGAGCAATCTTATGATCTGCGGAGTACTGATCAACCGCCCGTTTGAATATCTCCATTTGGACGGCATGACCAACAGCGTCGTCGTGCTGCTCGCCAAGAAACACGGCTTCGTTTTCGCCGATCGCCTTGATTATCTGCTCGATGGTCGCAGGATTTCCTTTCGAATCGAATACGCTTATAGCATCCATAGAAAAAGGCACCTGGCCATGCGCTAAGACGATGCCAGTAAAAAGCAGCAGACAAATACAAAAAAGATCCTTCATAAATTTTATTGAAGCCCTACGAAATCGCTAACGACAAGATTTCCTGAGCCAACGCTTACTATTTGCGGAGCGAACCTGTAGCGTTTTGTCGAAACAGCGATTGTAGCTGTTGCGGAAGATCGTACGCCATCAAACGAAAAAATGCCGAACGAACTAGTCGTCGCCGTCCGCCTAACATTATTTGCGTCGATCAACGTTACAACCGCATTTCTAAGGGCAACGCCCTCAGGCGTAAGTACACGCCCCGAAACTGTCACCGCGTTAACAGCCGCAAGAGCATCGACCCGTCCGAAACCAAAAATGTTGTTCGGGATCTGTGTGGACGGGGTTCCGCCACACGTCTGACTCGCAACAGTAACGCCTGGATTTGCTGTATTCTGAAGCAAGGCCTTTGTAGCTCCAATGTTGCGCACCAGGGCCGGGCGGGCAGACCACAACAGTGCAATAACTCCGGCGACATGCGGTGAAGCCATGGACGTACCTGACATAGGCGTATAGGCGCTATCATTTGTCCGGGTTATCGACCGAACATTCGACCCGGGCGCTGATAAATTTGGCTTCAAGAGGTTGGGAGTGTAATACGTACTCGGCCCGCGACTGCTGAAGCCAACGAGGGCATTATTGATATCGATTGCTCCGGTCGAAAATGATGCGTCGTAGATCGCAAGTGCCTCGGAAACCGACGAACAACCCGCTCCGCCGGAATTTCCGGCCGACGCTTGCACAAAAATGCCGGCTGCCTGTGTATTATTTATGATCGTCTCAAGTTCGGCCCGAGTTGTACACCCCTCACTCGCGGGACACCCCCAGGAATTATTTATAATGTGCGGACGCAGACTCGGGTCAGGATTATTGCCCGCCAGATTGGTTGGAGCGATCATGAACTGCAAGCACTCGGTGTATGTCGCCGGGGTACCGTCGCCAATATTCATGTTGCGGCATCCAATCCATTTCGCCCCGGGAGCTACACCGATCTGATTCCCGGTGCCATCGTCGCCGACCATTGTTCCAACCGTATGAGAGCCATGGCCGAAATCGTCGCATGGTTCGCTCGTGTTCGCCCCACAGACACCGCCACCGGAATGGATCGCATCGTGCCAATTGTAGTTGTGATCGGCGGTGGTTCCGTTCCACCCGCGGTATTTCGCCTTGATCGCGTTATGTGTCCAGCGGACGCCGGTATCAAGCCCGCCGACCACGATGCCCGAGCCGTTAAAGCCAAGATTCCACACTGAGGGTGCATTCACATTGGTAACGCCCCACTCAATGGCGTCGGCAGTTCCCGGTTTCGAGGCGTTAACCCCCGCCTTCGCAACTTCCGGCGTCTCGACCCAACGGGCCGGACGATTAGAATCAACGCGGGCAACATCCGACCGCCCGGCAATCGCGACTGCCGTGGCCCGGTCAATCTCCGCAATGATCATATTCGCGGCCCAGAAGGATTGAAACTTAATACCTCTTGCTGCAAGAAATCCAACCAGATCTGCCTGGCTGGTTTTGGCGTGGTTACTTAGTGTCCGATAGACATACCAGCCGCGTTCATCTTGATCCTCGATCGAGTACGCATCGCTCACATCGGCTTGTTCAGCTAGTAAAACCACCAGTTCGGTCTTCTCTCCTTCAGCAGTGTCAGCAAGAGCCTCTGGCGACAATTTCCCGTCGGCTGCCAACAATCTATTTGACTGGCTAAACACCGATTCGGCAAAACGCGTTATGCGAACAGCCTCGCTTGCACGGACTGTTTGTGGAAACGATCCGCCGCAGATGATAGCCGCCAATGATATTACGGTAAGTGACAAGCTGTATTGTGTCTTGCGTAAGTACAGTCTCATTCTCTTTACTCGATCTTGTGATCGTATAGATCAATAATATGGCTCGTAAATATCTTAATACTTTGGAAATTTGCGGTCAATTCTTAACCGGTGGTCATGGCGGGAGCAAAAAAAAAGAAAGGCGGCCCGGAGGCCGCCTTTCGGTCTAAGCGATGGAAAGGAGTTATTCCTGACCAACAAAGTCAACGTCAGCCAAGCTGTCAGTTACGTTAACGACGCGTGAAGCAAAGCGGTATCGTTTTGCCTGAACGCCAACAACATAGGTCTGGCCAGCTTCGACATCGTCGAACGTGTAGATACCGAATGAACCGGTAGTAACCGTACGACGATTGCCTTCCGAATCCGTAAGGATCACGGTAGCGTTACGCAGTGCCTGTCCGCCAGCCGTTGTTACACGGCCGCTGACACGAACACCAGCTGCGGTTGTGGTGATGACGACGTTGCCTGATTCATAGGTCGTTGCAAGCAAAGCTCCCTGGGCACTCGACACGCTCTGAGCGGTCGGGGTGCCTGAGAACGTCACCGGAACAGTCTGCGGCGTAGCGTTTGCTGCGACCGTAAACGTTACCGTCAGGATCTGGCGTGTGCCTGCTGCATACGTATTCGTAGCATCAAGCAGCACGCCGAGACGACCCTGCGCCGTCTGGCTGGTGTTGAGGCCGAGGTTCGTGCCCGTTGGCACACCGGCTCCGACAGCAGCACTCACATACGTGAGTACCGCCGGATTCCAGTTTGCCGTAAAGCTGGCCGAAGCCTCGTCACCCTGCGAATCGAGCTGGAACGAAACCGTTACCGGCTGCCCAGCCACGCCCGTCGTGTTGACCGCACGGATAATGCGTCCAACAACGTCGGGTCTGGCCGCATCCATCGATTCAGGACGAACTGCCGCCGTCGGTCCGCAAGCCGCAACAAGCGGAGTGCTGTTAAGCAGGATCTGCCTGATGACGGTTACGTCACCCGAATCGATCTGTCCGTTACCACAAGGAAGGTTAACGTCAGCACGTTGGAACACGTTACCGATTATGGTGCCCAGGTTTCCTGAGTTGAGGAGAGCCTGTCTGATGGCACTTACGTCGTTGGAGAGAACCAGGTTATCGCCAGCGTTCGTACCAGCACCGTCAACGATGTCGCCTTCGAATCCTGGAGCAGGCGTCGGAGGAGGACCATCGTCGTTGTTGATCGTAGCAACTCGGTCACCGCCAGGGCTCGGCGGGATCGTTCCAGCCGTCGCACTGAGGAGACGTAAGAAGAACGTTTCATCAGCCTCACCAACCGTATCGCCAACAACCGTCACGGCGACGTTTGCCGACATAGTTCCCGAAGCGAAGGTTACACAATTAGCAGGTACAGCTGCGAGACCGATGTAGTCGGTACCCTCGGTTGCAGTTCCAGCAATCGTCTGGTAGCAGACGGTTGAAGAGACTGACGAATCGCCAATTCGGTCAATGGTGAACGTAAATGTCGTGTTACCGACGTTTCCTTCAGCACCTTCCGGACCAGGATTACGAATCTGGAATGCCAGACCGTCATCGTTAGTGATCGTCACCGTTGCAGGCGAACCGGTCGGGTTAATCGTTGCGAATGCAACCGCTGCGATCGTAACGTTGAAAGTCTCGTTAGGTTCGAACGTAGCATCCTGACATACCTGAACCGGAACGTCCACAAAGTTTGCACCTTGTGCTCCGCCAAATGCACCGCCCGTCGTGAGTGGAGCAAATCCACCCGCAGGGAAGTTAATTGCAACAGCGTTCACTGCTTGATAGTCAGCAGTTCCGACACCGCAAGTACCGGCGGTTGCCGATGCCGTGCTTGCCGTGCTGTACGTGAGGGAAGCAGGAACCTGCGTCGTACCCGTACGGGTAAGTCTCACGTAGAACGGAGCAGGAGCCGAGCCAGCGACAGTACCTTCGTTCTGGACAACCGGTCCAAGAGCAAAGCTCGGGGCCGCATCGCCAGTACATCCAGCACCGCTGTTAATGATGACGCCGAGTCCGATAGGATCAGCACCAAGTCCCGGCGAGACAACTACATCGCTCGAGTTGTTAACGATTTGAAGTGTGAAGGTTTCATCCGTTTCAAACTTCGTATCGCCGTTAACCGAAACCGGTACAGTTACCGTGGTAACAGTCGGGTTAAAGGTTACGAGCTGACCGCCTGGGGTCAAGATACCGACATAGTCGCTATCCGTCGTGGTTGCCGTACCGTCAACAGTGTTCACGTTGACCGTCGAGGTCAGGTACGAAGGACCTGTTCTCGTGATCGTGAAGACCGCTGCGGCTGTTCCGCTTTCCGGCTCGCAGACGCTAACGTCGCTAACCGACATGATCGGAGCAGCATCGTCGTCATTGATCGTACCAGTTGCCGAAGCCGTACCGATCACGCCATTCGAAGGATTCGAGATGGTAGCCGTGAACGACTCGTTGTTCTCGTCATACAAGTCTCCGCAGTATGGAACTGTGAAGGTGTTGGATGACGCGTTTGCCGCGATCGTGATCGAACCAGACGAGGTTACGAAGTCAACAGCATTGTCGACGGCACATGGTGATCCTGTAGTTGCCGCGAATACGCCCGTACCCGTCGAGGTTGCCCACGAAGCCGTTACCGGGTTCGCTGTGCTGCCTGTTCTGGTTACGGTGAAGGTTACTACACCGCCAGATGCCGGGGTGTTGCCTTCAGTTACCGTTGCTCCACTGATCGAGATCGAAGGAGCACCGTCGTCGTTCTGAATGACGCCGAGGCCGAGGGCGTCGGTGACACGCGGGTTGTTGTTCTGGTCGAGCGGATTCGCGACACCGTTAACCGTGAGGATTCTCACCGTGAACGATTCGTCGAACTCTGCAACGATATCGCCATAGACGATAACCGGAACAGTGATAACGCTAGGTCCGCCCTGTGTAAAGGTTACGCAGTTTGCAGGGCCAGCGGCTCTATGTGTGTAATCTGGCGAACCAAGGTTCGACGGAATCGTTCCGCCCGGACCACCGGTTGCAGGATTAGGATTGATCGCAGGATTTTCGATGTCTCCGTCGACCGTTTCGAAGCAGACCACTTCGCTCGCCTGTGCATCACCAGTTCTGGTAATACGGAAGTTGAACGCTGAGGTTGATGCGACTGACGGATCCGGAAGATTCGGATTACCTTCGATCTGAATTACGTTATTGATCGCGAACTGAGTATTCGGTTCGTTATCGACGATGGTTACGATACCGGTTCCGTCATTGATAGTTGCATTGACAGGAGCCGACAGAGTAACGGTAAAGAATTCATTCGGCTCGTCGATGTTGTCATCGATGATAGGAATGGTGACCGTTGCCGTCGTGCTTCCAGCCGGGATCGAACCCGTGCTGGAGGTTGACGAGTAGTCAAGGTTAGCCGTTGCGGTGTCGCCGACAGCACCAGTGTTGAACGCGAACGAGGTGTTAAGGCCCGTTGCGATGCTCTGGGTAACCGTCAGGGTTGCCGTACCAGCATTTTCGTTAACCGAAACGTCGTTAATGCTCAGGGTTGGAGCTGCATCGTCGTCGATGATCGTCGCCGTTGCAACAGCCGGGGCACCAAGGAATCCACCAACCGGATTCGACAACTGAGCGTCAAACGTTTCAGTTAATTCGAATACGAGGTCGCGGCAGATGCGGATCGTGAAATCCTCAAATGCGTCACCACCAGCGGTGAATACGATCGTACGACCGTCTGACGTGTAGTCCTGACCTGGCTGGCAGGTTGTGTTCGGAGCACCGGCAGTTGCCGTACCCGAAGCAGGAACCGTCGATACATCGACGTTGCCCGCAGGCGAGTTAACACCGTTACGGAATACACGGAAGGTAGCAATGGTTTCACCAGCATCAGCCGGGTTGCCTTCGCGACCAGCGACAGGTGCACCAGTTACGCCTTGGAACGTAATCGTGTAGCTCGTATCGTCATTGGTGATCGTACCGGTTGCTGACGTTGGTACAACAGGTGTGTAGCCAGCACCAGGCTCGACCGTGAAGATCACAGTCTCGTCCGGCTCAACTACGCTGTCACCCGTTGGATCAACAGTAACCGTTGCGGTTGCCGATCCAGCAGCAAACGTAACCGTACCGGTTGCGGTCTGCGTGAAGTCGGTCAACGGCGTTGCGGTACCGCCTGTCGAGAAGGTAACGGTCAACGCATTAGCCAGCAGAGCCGGTGTCGTTGCACGGGTGAAGGTGTAGACGAGATTCGTTACGCCATTTTCCGTGACAGATGCCGGAGCAACTGCGACCGAAACTTCCTGATCGTCATTGGTGATCGTTCCCGTCAGAACCGTCGGGCTCGGGATAACATCCCAGGTAGCACCCGATGAGAACGAGATGATCACTGTTTCGTCCGGTTCATTCACACCGTCAGCGGTAGGATCAATCGTCAGAGCAGCAGTCGTATTACCAGCACCAAAGGTGAGGTTGCCGCCTGCAGCGTTGAAACCAGCATCAGCACCGGTCAGGACATAGTCCGTACCGAATGTAGCCGTCGATGCACCAGTAATGCTAAACGGAATGGTCAGAGCCGTAGCGGTCACGCCCGTACGAGTACAAGTGTAAACCAGATTCGGAGCACCATTTTCCTGAACCGAAGCCGGAGCAACAGCACAAGTGATATCCGTGTCATCGTTTGTGATCGTACCCGTTGCAGCCGAAGGAGCTCCTACGGTGTAGCCGGAACCGTTGATGACCGTGAGGATCACAGTTTCATCAGGTTCGACATCTGCATCGTCCGTCGGGTTAACGTTTACGGTAGCGGTTGCGGCACCAGGAGCAAAGACGACAGGGCTAAGGATAGCCGCGTAGTCAGTTCCGTTGGTGGCCGATCCGCCGATCGTGTAGTTGACCGTGAGACCGCCGGTAAGAACACCGGTTCGGGTAAAGGTAAAGACAAGGTCAGCACCGGCTTCAGGCGTCGTTGCCGGAGCAACTGCGACTGTAACAGCCGTGTCGTCGTTAACGATCGTGCCGGTCGCAACATCGTTAGGACCAGCCGCAACGGTGTAGCCTGCACCCGCATTGAGTGTAAGGATAACCGTTTCGTCTGCTTCCGGCGTTGCGTCAGCGGTCGGATCTACGGTAACCGAGGTCGAGCACTGTCCTGCTGCGAAAGCAACCGTGTTAGCACCAACTGCGGTTCCCGTGTAGTCGCCGGCAACGGCGGTACCCGAGGTTGTGTAGTTGACCGTAAGGGCCGCTCCGCAACCGCCAGTTCTCGAAAGGGTGTAAACGAGGTTCGTTGCACCGTCTTCGTCAACTGCGGTCGGGGCAACTGCGATCGAGACAACCGTGTCATCGTTGAGGATGATACCGTTTGCCTGAGCCGGAGTTCCCGGAGCATAGCCAACACCGTTATCGACCTGAACGAGAATGTTCTCGTCATTTTCGACATCGGTATCGGTGTTAGGATCAGCCGTCAAAATAGCCGTCTGGGCAGCAATGCCACCTACAGTCGTTGAGTTACCAACCGGGATCGTGATCGTGCCAGGGCTGTTCCCAATTATGAGGCCCGTGTATGTCGTCTGACCCGTAAGAGCGAAATCAGGACCGGTTACCGGGTTAGCCGAACCGCTCGTGTTGAAGTTTGCAACAACAACCGGAGCGTTGTCACCGATACGGAAGAAGGTGTAAACCAGATTGGTAGCACCATCTTCAAGCGTCGAAGCAGGATTTGCACCCGTTACGATAACCTGGAAGTCATCGTTCTGGATGATACCGTTTACCGAAGCATTGGTTGCGGTAGCGTTCGGTGACCCGACGCCGTAGGCAGCTCCGTTAGCGGTTACCGTGACAAGGACGTTCTCCTGGTTCTCAGGAAGAAGGTCATTCGTCGGAGTTGCAAGAACAATACCATCGTTGTCAGCAGCAGCAATCGAGACGGTTCCTACGCAGTTGCCCTGTGTCGCACCAACAGTGCCAGCACCGGCTGAGAGCGTGTAATCCGAAGTATCGCTACAGGTTGCAGCCGTTACGGCTCCGCCCAAGCTGAAGTTGACAGTAATAGCATCCGCACGCGGATCAATACCGTTGACAGCGTCTGCTCCATTGGAAAGAGCCGTACGCACAAACGTGTAGCTAAGCGGGGCACCGCCTTCAATCGTTGGCGAGCCAGCGACGGTAACCGAAACATCTTCGTCATCATCATTGATGTAACCGTTTGCAATGTTGGTCGGCTGAAGCGGAATACCGCCGTTGGTGTTTCCATCAACATTGTACCCTGCACCAGCGGTAATCGTGGCAATGATCGTTTCATCGATCTCAACAACGATTTCGTCGGTTGGGTTGATGCTTATCGTATTCGCGGTTACCGTTCCACCGAAGCTGACGGTTGCACCAGGACTCGTGTAGTCAGTACCGGCAGTAGCCGTTCCCGAATACGAGACGTTTGCGGTCTGTGTGACCAATGCCGAAATTTCAGCACCAGGACACGGAACCGTTGGATTGCCGGGTGTTGCCGCCGAGCACATTCCGCGAGTAAACGTATAGTCAAGAGTTCCGCCAACCTGTGGCGTACCTTCTTCGACAAGCTGAGCACCGTTGACACCTCCGACTGAAGTCGAAGTACCTACAACAGCAACGCTGATCCAAGGATTATCGTCGTTGTTGATGGTCGTCTGCGAAGCCGTAGGATTGCCCAGTGGTGCCGCAACGGTCATGGTCGCTGTATTGTTGTTTTCAACAACGTCGTCACCAACGGAGACCAACCGAACACGGCATGTCTGCGAGGTGTTCGCCGCTGGGAATGTTAGCGTACCCTGGCCAAGAGCCTGATTGGTCCAAGCAACAGTAGCCGCACCACAGTTTCCACCGTTGGTGTCGAGGTTATAGTCGATATCAGCAGTCGCAGTAAATACCGCCGTACCGCTCATAGTGAACGGAACGACCAAAGCTGGCGAAGCAGCCGACGCTCCAGTACCGCGATCTACGACAAAGTCGAAGTTGTTGGTCGCACCAGTGCCTTCAGGGCCAGCGGCAGGAGGAGTGATTGCGATCTTGTCGTCGTCAGTAATCGTTCCAGTAACCGCCGCTCCGTTTTCACCGGCCGGGTTAGACGTAGAGGACACTGCAAAGGTCTCATCGCCCTCCACAAGCGAGTCCGGACATATCTGGATGGTAGTTGTTGCGACGCCGTCGCCGGGGCCGAACGGTACATTCGACGCCGTCAAGACGAAATCAACACCGACCGCGCAGCTCGCGCCGCCCGTTGCCGGGCTGGTTCCGTTGCCTACAACGGCTACCGTTGAAACCATTGCCGCTGCAACGCCTCCAGTTCTCGTCAAGGTAACAGTCATCAGATTGTTGCCTTCAGCGATCGGATTTGGCCCTAACGTGATGGCAACAGCATTGATAGCATCAGGCGAATCGCCTCGATTGCCGGCGATATCACCAATCTCTTTAGCGGTAAGAGCACGGCTGAAGACCTTAACTTCGTCTGCGAGGCCGGTGAAGGCTGCATCGTTGGTCGTGGTGTTACCGATAAGCATAGCTGACTCGTCGCCGCCGAAAAGGCCGGTCTGAGCGCCGCTCTTAACTTCTTTACCATCTACATAGATGCGACGCATCGAACCATCATGGGTCGCAGCAAGGTGCGTCCACGAGCCAACCTTAACGGTCGGGCCTTCGAGGGTTTCGATCACGCCTTCAGCATTTCGCGAGGTGAAAACAACGTGTCCGCCGCGAACGGAGAGACCGTATGCATCACCTTTCGAGATAACGCCGAACGAACCTTCTGCATTCGAAAGGTTAACCCAACCGTCAACGGTGACGTTTACAGGGTTAAGATCGGCTGCATTCGGGACTTCAACCCGGTTCTGTCCGTTGAAACTGAATGATCCCGCGCCCACCTTACCAGTGGCATAGCCATAAACGCCGACCCATTCGCCATTGTGAACGCCTTTAACGTCACTGGCATCGAGGTCGCCGCGGTAACAGGCCAAGAGACCTTCGGGTGCGGTGTCGCATCCGTTACCATCGGTCTTGTCGGCCGCAGGTTTCGCTGCCTCGGCCAGGCCGAAGAAGCTTAAAATATTGTTAAAGCTGGAGGCGATAAAACCAGACTGCTGCGAAGCCGCAGTGTCCGTCGTCGCCGCCGTGGCATTGGCCGTCAGCGCATTAGCACTGAAAACAGCCGTAAGGATCACTAACGTAAGAAACACGAAGACCCTCGCCTTCGTTGCTTTCAACGTTGTAACCCCTGTGTTTGAGGACCGCGGAGGCGATCCCTTTCGGGCGTTGGATGACATATTCATTCTCCTAAAAACTAAAGTATTCGTGATTCGAATCTGTTGTTGATTTCTTTCAGTACCGACAACGGAAATACAGCCCACGCAGGGCAATAATTGCTACACCGTTTTACTACAGTCTAAATTTAAATAAACTACTTTTCGGAACGAACTACACGGATTATACCCAATACACCCCTAATGTCAAGCGTATTTTCGGATACAGTTAAACTTTTTTTACATTGCGGTGACCCGCTGTATTTATTATAAAAAGTCAAATTCGTGTGTTTTTCCTATAGTATTTTATTTAAGCAATGCCCCGCTGTTACCGGCCGGCTGCAAGCTGCAGACGGACGTTGGCGGCATCCAGTTGTTCGCGAACAGCCTCGGTCTCGACAAGCGAGAGAGAAGCCGCCGCTGCAAAAGCCTTTTCCGCCTCGTCACGCGTTGTGCGGGCGGCGTCAATATCTATTTCTTCTGCCGTCTCGGCCGAATCGGCGAGAACAGCAACTTTATTCGCGTTTACCTCAAGAAACCCGCCTGATATGGCGAGCCTGTCTGTCGTACCTTTTATAGTATACGCCAAAACGCCAGGTTTGATAGCAGACACAAGCGGCGCGTGGCTCGGCAAAATACCGACCTCGCCCGACGCCGTTGGCACGGTCACCGAATCTACTTCTGTATCCAGCACGCGGTTTTCGGGCGTGACTATTTCAAGTCTAAGCATAATTTCGAATTTCAAATTTCGAATTTCGAATCACGAATCACGTTTAGAGCAATTCGTAATTGTTAATTCGGAACTCGTAATTAGTTCGGCTACGCTGAGGCCGCCATCTTCGCGGCTTTTTCTCTGGCCTGCTCGATCGTGCCGACCATGTAGAACGACTGCTCGGGCATGTCGTCGCATTTGCCTTCGAGGATTTCCTTAAATCCTTTGATGGTGTCTTCGATCTTAACGTACTCGCCTTTCAGGCCGGTGAACTGTTCGCCGACAAAGAACGGCTGCGAGAAGAAACGCTGGATCTTACGTGCACGGGCAACTGTCAGTTTGTCATCTTCGCTGAGTTCGTCCAAACCAAGGATAGCGATGATGTCCTGAAGATCCTTGTAGCGTTGGAGGATCTTCTTGACCGACTGTGCCGTATTGTAGTGGTCGTCACCGACGATCTGCGGATCGAGGATACGCGAGTTCGAAGCGAGCGGGTCGACCGCGGGATAAATTCCAAGCTCAACGATCTGACGCGAAAGGGCCGTAACAGCATCGAGGTGAGCAAAAGTCGTGGCAGGTGCCGGATCGGTATAATCGTCGGCCGGAACGTACACAGCCTGGATAGACGTGATCGCGCCAGTCTTGGTCGAGGTGATGCGTTCCTGCATCTCGCCCATTTCCGAAGCCAGCGTCGGCTGATAGCCCACGGCGGACGGCATACGGCCGAGAAGCGCGGACACCTCTGAACCAGCCTGCGTAAATCTGAAAATGTTATCGACGAAGAAAAGAACGTCGTTCCCCTGATCGCGGAAATATTCGGCCACGGTCAAACCTGAGAGAGCCACGCGGAGACGTGCTCCCGGAGGCTCGGTCATCTGACCATATACTAAGGACACCTTAGAGCCCTTGATCTCATCTTTATCAACGAGGGAAAGATCGAACTCGCCGGTCTTTTCCATGTGCTCGTTAAATTTGTCGCCGTACTTGATAACTTTGGACTCGACCATTTCGCGAAGAAGGTCGTTGCCTTCACGCGTACGTTCGCCGACACCGGCGAAAACCGAGAATCCGTCGGAACCGATCGCGACGTTATTGATCAGCTCCATGATAAGAACTGTCTTGCCGACGCCGGCTCCGCCAAAGAGGCCGATCTTACCACCGC
The DNA here is from genome assembly GCA_040080065.1 of Pyrinomonadaceae bacterium. Taxonomy (GTDB): domain Bacteria; phylum Acidobacteriota; class Blastocatellia; order Pyrinomonadales; family Pyrinomonadaceae; genus OLB17. Next base: position 45,090 of record JBEBJB010000012.1, on the reverse strand, counting down.
GAAGAAATGGCTGGATGAGGTCGATGACCTTAATGCCTGTCTCGAACATTTCGAGCGAGGTTGCCTGTTCGTCAAACGATGGAGCGTGGCGGTGGATCGAAGATTTTGTTTCAGCGCTGACTGGGCCAAGTTCGTCGACCGGATCGCCGATGACGTTCATCACGCGGCCGAGAGTTGCTCCGCCAACGGGAACCATGATCGGGCCGCCAAGGTCGACGACCTTCATGCCGCGAACCATACCGTCGGTCGGCAGCATAGAGACGGCACGCACGCGACCTTCGCCAAGGTGTTGCTGAACTTCAGCAACGACATCGATCGATTCGCCGCCAAAGCCTTCGCTCGTGATGCGCAATGCCTGATAGATCGGCGGTAAATAATTATCTGAAAATTCTACGTCAACGACGGGACCGATAATCTGTACAACCTTACCTATCTGTCCGTTACCATCTGTGGCCATTATTAAAAATTGCTCCTAATATATAAAGGTAATAAGCGGGCTTATTACAAAGGAGTAAGGATACCACAACGGATTCGGGCGGCGCAAAGGCCGGGGTGGACGTTTTCGCCACTATTTTCATCATTTATTCGCGCGGCGATCTGTTGTATCATTTTAAAAACAATGAGCAGCGTTATTAACATCGATCCTGAAATTCTAGGCGGCACGCCAGTATTCGCTGGAACTCGGGTGCCGATCGAAAGCCTATTCGACCATTTAGAAGACGGCGTCTCGTTGGATGAGTTTCTTGATGACTTTCCGACTGTCGAACGCCAACACGCTACTACAATTTTGAATCTCGCCGAAAATTTGGCACCTCATCAATAAACTTTTGAAAAAACTCGAACTACCACCTCAAGGACTCAACACGCTGTTCGGCGTTCAGGACCAGAACATTAAGTATCTCGAAACTCTCCTCGACGTCACCATCGGTGCTCGTGGGAACGAACTGCTGATCGACGGCGACGAACGCGATATAAAGACCGTTGAGCAGATACTTACGGATTTTGGCGATCTGTTTGACGATGGCAATAAATTTACGGATAAGGAACTGCGCGATGCGTTTAAACAGATCGCGGAGGACCGAGCCTATAGTTTAAAGGACCATTTCCTGAAAGCCCGGTTCAATCCATCGGGCAAAAAACAGGTTGCTCCTAAAACGGCTAACCAACGCAAATACCTCGACGCGATCGCGGCGAATGATCTTGTATTCGGAATTGGCGTCGCGGGTACGGGCAAAAGTTATCTCGCGGTCGCGATGGCGCTCGACGCGCTGTTTAAGAAGCAGGTGACCAGAATCATCCTGACGCGTCCGGCGGTCGAGGCTGGCGAGCGGCTCGGATTCTTGCCCGGCGACTTGCAGGAAAAGGTCGATCCTTATTTAAGGCCTTTGTATGACGCGCTGTTTGATTTAGTCGATGCGGAGAAAGTAACCAAAATGCTCGAAAAGCGCATTATCGAGATCGCCCCGCTTGCCTTTATGCGTGGCCGGACGCTGGCCGATGCGTTCATTATCCTCGACGAAGCCCAGAACACGACCAGCGAGCAGATGAAAATGTTCCTCACCCGCATCGGCTTCGGCTCAAAGGCCGTTGTTACCGGCGACACGACCCAGATCGATCTGCCGCGTGGGCAAAGGAGCGGACTCAAAGAAGCCGAACAGGTATTGGCCGGCCTTGATGGTATCGATTTTGTGTACTTTACGGACAAGGATGTCGTGAGGCATAAGCTCGTTCAGATGATCGTCAAGGCTTATGAAGAGCATTCCACGGACGACCACGCATGATCACGGATATCGTTAATCTACAGCGAAAGGTGACCATCGCAGTCGACGATCTGCGTCCGTTTGTTGATAAATGCAGCTCGATCGAGGAAGCATCGGGCAGCACGTTTTCTATCGCCTTCATCTCAGATGATCGCATGAAACAGCTCAATGAGATGTTTCGCGGCAAAAAATCTACGACCGACGTACTCTCATTTCCCCACGAGCCCGACGAATTCGATCCTGACAAAAACAATCTCGGCGACATTGTCATCTCGGCACAGCAAGCAGAAAAGCAGGCGGCTGAGAACGGCCTTACGCTCGACGGCGAGATCAGGCAGTTGATCCTGCACGGCGTGCTGCATCTGTGCGGTTACGATCACGAGACCGACAACGGCGAGATGAATGCGCGTGAGATGGAACTTCGCATTAAATTAAAGGTATAGCCTTAAATGGAGGCGGTCGCAGGACCGCCTTTGGTTTTTTATGGACTGATTGTTTCCAGTCCAACGAAGTCGGCGTCGGTCACGGTGTCGAAGACTTGCAAGATACGTGGAACGTAGCGGTATCGCCGGGACGAAACCGCGATGATGTATGTTTGTCCGGCCTCGATCCCGGTAAATCGGTAAATGCCGAAGGAACCCGTCGTTGCCCTTTGCGTTCGCCCGTTTGAATCGGTGAGCGTAACCACCGCATTTCTGATACCTCGCCCATCGAACGTCAAGACCCTGCCGGACACGTCGACGCCGGACGCCGTAGATCCAACCTGGACGTTGCCGGGCTGGTAAACGGTCGCGAGCAGAACGCCCTGGTTACTCGAAACGCTTTGCGTTGTCGGCGAACTGCCAAATAAGATCGGGGTCAACCCGATCGGTGCATTCGCTGCAACGTTGAATGTGATCGTCAACATCTGGCGCGTCCCGGCGGCATACGTATTTGTCGAATCCACAAGGATGCCGATCCGTCCCGCCGATGCCTCGCTAACGTTGGTTCCGAGATTCGATCCAGCCGGCACTCCGCTCCCTAGCGCGGCAACCGGATTGCTCAGAATCGCCGGATTGAAGTTCACGGTAAAACTCGCCGAGGATTCATTTCCCAGGGAATCCAGTTGGAACGAAACGGTAACCTGCTGCCCCGGCAGAGTAGCAACGCTTACGGCGCGGACGATTCGCATCACCGTCGGCGTAGGCGTCGGTGACGGCGTCGTAGATGGCGTCGGAGTCGGCGTCAGAGTTGGACTCGGTGTTGGAGTAGGCGTCGGAGTCAAATTCGGCGTTGGCGTAGTGACCGGCGTTGGAGTTGGTGTTGGTGTTGTAACCGGCGTCGGCGACATAGTAGGCGTCGGGCTAGACGTCGGTGTCGGCGTAAGTGTCGGCGTTGGTGTCGGTGTCGGCGTTGGTGTGGGCGTCGGTGTAGGAGTTGGTGTTGGTGTTAATGTCTGAACTTCAAAAGCACCGATGTCCGAGCCGTTGCCGCCCGATGCATTTATGATCGACGGGTCATCGACGGGGCGGGTTAAGCCGCGTTGGTCAGTGATGATTGTCGTGCTCGTGATCGGATCGGTCGCCGCCGCACCTTTATCAATTGCGGGACTGCCCGCAAGCAGAGCCATCGTCTGCGTCTGGCCACCGTTATTGGCCAGCGGACCGAGCAGCGGATTGATCGGGGCGGCATTTGTTCCGATCTGGTCGGCGATGCCGGGCGAAGGCGCTATCGTCGCGTCTTTATTGTTACCGATCAGGTTCCAGCCCTGAGAGGTCAAAGTGCCATTAACATCCGGACCAACTTCAGCGTTGTTGGCCGCGATGATCGTATTCTTGACATTTAGAAGAGTGCCATTGTCTCCGGTGACACCTCCTCCGATACTCTGTCCACTGCTACCGCTATTGACGCCCGTTATTCCTGAAACCGTGTTTCCATAGATGATCGTGTTGGTTAAATTGGCCGTCGAGCTATTATAAATGGCACCGCCGCCGCCCAGATTTACCCCGCTTGCTCGAAACACACAATTAAAATGAAATACAACACCGGTGACTGTATTGCCGGAGAGCGTACTATTTGTGATGTTGAGTGTGCCACCGGGCGAGATGCCGCCGTTCGCAATGGCGCCGCCGTAACCGTTGCCAACCGTGGGCTGGTACGGTCGATAGGTAGTAATAGTTCCGCCGTTGACTGAGTTTCCAGAAACGTTGCTATTTGTGACGTTCAACGTTCCGCCGCTAAAAATGCCCCCACCGACCGAGCCTAAAATAAAAACGCTGGGAGGTAAACCGGAGCTGCAATTATCTCCCGGTTGGCCTATCTGAATGTCCGCGCTCGTTGCCGCATTACCGGAGATCGTTGTGTTTGTGACATTCACTGTTCCGCTGGCGTTATGAATCGCCCCGCCCACTCCATTGGCCCCATTTTGCCCGGTGCCGCTTTTAGCCAGATTACCCGAGAGCGTGCTGTTGGCAACATTCACAGTGCCTGTACTCGCGTTGTAGATACCACCACCGAAACCTTGGCCAACATTAGAGGTAGGATTCAACGAATCACCACCTATCGCAGAATTGCCTGTCAGCATTATGCTGTTGAGGCTGAGTGTTCCGGTGCTGTTATTTAAGATACCGCCGCCGAAACCCGATGTAGCCGGATTACCATCCACTCCGCGGTGCCTTCCATCGGCTATCGTCAGGCCGGAGATGGTGACGTTGATCGCCGGTGCTATGCCGCCGATATTGAAAACACGAACGGCGTTGTTGCCGCTGATGGTGAGTAGGCTCGCTCCCGGGCCGCTGATCGTCAGGTTTTTGTTTATCGCCAATTCGCTCGCTAGCGTGATCGGACTGGTCACGGTTGTCATATCAAAATCGATGGTGTCGCCCGCCGTCGCCGTGGCGATCGCCTGCCGCAGCGTGCACGTGCTTCCCGGACACGCACCGCCCGCGTCCGCACTGCTGCGAACGGTGATGGTCGCAGCAACGACCTCTTGCAAATCCGAATCGACCGCCGCCTCGCCGCGAAGCGTCGGCAGCGACTCGCTGCTTGTGCCGCGGACTAAGATCAGAAAGCAAAGGCCAATAAACAATGGAAGAATCGCCGCTAGAATTCGTGTTGTTTTGTATTTCATAATCGCCACTCATCGGAATGTGGACATCCTTGTCCCCGTTTTGAGATTTCGCATGTAATCCTCGCGGACGTGATGTCCGCGTATCGCTGCTATGGATTTATCGTCACGGTCACGGCGTCGGAGACGAGGCCGTAGGGCTCGTTATTCTTTCGCAACCAGACGCGGATCTGGATTTGTTCGGGCTGGCCGGGCGTTGTCAATGTGATGTGCACGTCGGCGGATTTGCCGGTGTAGTTGCCCGCGTCCTGCCAGACGGAGCCGCCGGAACGCAGGATTTCGACCTTCCAGCCGTTGGAATCGGCGCGTCCGCCGACAACGACGGAGACGACGGCGCCGCTTTGGGCGGGAAAAGCAGCGAGCGTTGGCTTGAGCGTCATCGGGTTGGTCGGCACTTTCGGTTCGCCGTCGATGCCGAGGGCGATGCCGATCTCTTCAGTGTAGCCGGGGCCTAGTTTGAAGCTCGCGATCATGTCGCGAAACGTATATAAAACGCCGCCCACGAGCGGCGGATGCGGAATCACCGCCGCCGGCATGGCCGCGAAATCCGACACGGCCGAGCCTTCCGGGCCGTTAAAAAACGACGCTTTCACGTCAAACCCCGACTTCTTGTTCGCTTCAAAAAGCGCGGTGTAATCGCGGACATAAACCATATTGTCGAGCGTGTTAGTCGCCCACGTAATATCCGCCGCCGTCGCCCCAACCTCGGTCTGATACGTCGGAAGGTTTACCTTCCAAAGCGTTAATATATCGATCATTTGGTCATAACTTTTTACCTGCATAGTTTCTCCTTTATCTCTCTTGATTTAGGTAATTTTGCTTAAACAACGGCAAGTTTCGGGGCCGAAAACGTCGTCCGCGACCGCGAAACCATCGTCCGCGACCGCGAAACCATCGTCCGCGACCGCGAAAACGTCGTCTGCGACCGCGAAAACGTCGTCTGCGACCGCGAAACCGTTGTCCGCGACCGCGAAAACGTCGTCTGCGACCGCGAAACCGTCGATTCCGCCCGCGAAAACGTCCTCCACGCCTGCGAAACCGTCATCAGCGACCGCGAGACCTGCGGAATCGAGACGGATACAGTTCCTTTTCGACGAACGAACGCGAGAGTTCTCATGACTTTTTCTCCTGAAACTTTCTCTTTCAACCTACAAGGCACGAAAACTATTGAAATCGGCTCAAAAAAAAGAAAAATATTTCTGAATTTGTCGTTTAAGGGTATAATTCATCCAAATTCCGAACTTGTTTTATGTCCGATATTCAAGAAGTTACAGCCCTTCTTCACGAGATAAACGCGGGTGCGGAAAATGCTCCTGAAAAGCTGCTTCCGCTCGTTTACGATGAACTGCGTAAGCTGGCCGCGAGCTATATGTCAGGTGAGCGGCCCGACCACACGCTCCAGGCAACCGCGTTGGTTCATGACGCGTACATTCGGCTTGTCGATTGGGAAAATGTTTCCTGGCAAAACCGGGCCCATTTCTTTTCGGTAGCGGCGCAGGTTATGCGAAACATCCTGGTCAATCATGCCATCAAGCGAAAAGCGCTGAAACGCGATTTTGGACAACGGATCGAACTGACCGAGGACATTAGCTTCGGCGGCGGTCGCGAGCTCGATCTCATCGAACTGAACGACGCACTCGAAGCCCTTGAACAATTCGAACCGGCGCAGGCAAAGATCGTCGAGCTTCGATTCTTCGGCGGTCTAAGCATCGAAGAGACGGCCCACGTCCTTGGAATTTCACCGTCAACAGTCAAACGCGAATGGGCGATCGCTAAAACGTGGCTTTACCGAAGATTGAAAAGTGAATAACACGGCAAAATGGGAACAGGTAAAAGAGATTTTTTCGTCGGCTCTGGATATCGAGCCGCATCAACGAAACGACTTTGTCGCCGAAAAATGTAACGGCGACAATGATCTGAGGGCGGAGGTCGAATCCTGGCTCGCATCACATGACGAGTCCGAAGATTTTATCGAGCGTCCCGCTATTACTGCGAAAGAAATCATTGGCGACGACTCGATCCGCGGACGACATTTTGGCACTTATGCGATCGTCCGGGAAATCGGCCATGGCGGCATGGGCGCTGTTTATCTTGCAAAGCGGACAGACGGCGAATTCGAGCAGGAGGTCGCTCTAAAGATCGTTCGACAGTCAATTGCCGAACAGAACATGATCGAGCGGTTCCGTCGCGAACGCCAGATTCTCGCTTCGTTAAATCATCCCAATATTGCAAAACTCCTCGACGGCGGCGTGTCCGAAAACGGCGAACCCTTTCTGGCGATGGAATTCGTCGAGGGCCTTACGATCTCGGAATACGTCAGCAACCGTACGCTATCGATAAACGAAATACTCACGCTTTTTATAAAGGTTTGCTCAGCCGCCGCATATGCTCACCGCAACCTGGTCGTTCACCGCGATATCAAACCTGGCAATATCCTCGTTACCAGTGCCGGTGAGCCAAAGCTGCTCGACTTTGGGCTGGCCAAGCTTATCGACGAAAGTCTGGGCCACGATTTGACCACCACGCGGACCGAATTCCGCGCCCTTACTCCGGCATATGCAAGTCCGGAACAGCTTAATGGCGAATCAATAACCACGTCATCCGACGTCTATAGTCTCGGCGTCCTCCTCTGCGAACTGCTGACCGGTCAGCGTCCGTTTAAGCTTGAAGGCATGTCGCTCAACGAGATGATTAATGCCGTTTCCACATTGGAACCGGAATTGCCCAGCCGAACGGCCGCGCCAAACAGCAAATTGAGGGGAGATCTCGATAACATTATTTTAAAGGCATTAAGGAATGAGCCTGACCGGCGTTATAAATCGGTCGAGCAGTTCGCAGAGGACATTCAGCGATATCTTAGCGGGCTCCCCGTTTTGGCTCGTAGCGACACTCTCTACTATCGTGTGAGCAAGTTTGTAATGCGTCATCGAATTGGCGTAGCAGCGGCCGCCCTGATCCTGATAACACTGATGACCGGCATTGCTCTCACCGTTCGAGAGAAACGCAAGGCCGATCGACGATTCAACGACGTTCGCCAGCTAGCCAACGCGTTAGTGTTTGAGGTCGACAACGAGATACAGAAAGGGCCAACCAAAGGACGAGCGATGATCGCCAAACGAGCGCTGGAATACCTAGACAGCCTTGCTCTGGAATCGGGAAACGAGTTCGACCTCCAACTGGAGCTGGCCGCCGGCTACCTAAAGGTTGGAGACATCCAGGGCAAACCGTACCGGCCAAATCTTGGTGATACGGTCGGTGCGGTAGCAAGTTATCAAAAGGCACAGGTATTGTTGGAATCGCTGACGATCGCTAACCCAAGTAACCTCGAAGCGCGGCGTTATTTGAGTCTTTGCTATCAGAGCCTTGGCCGGGTGCAGCAACGCAACAGCGAATGGGACGCGGCTCTAGAGAGCGAGCGGAAAGCCGTTTACTTGAGCGAAGGCTTGGTAGCCACCGATCCGGCCAACGCCCAATATAGCAGCCTTCTCGCAGATAACTACGTGCAGTGCGGGGCTGCGCTTTACCAGCTAGGACGCGGTGCGACAGTCGCCGACCATCATCAGGCGATCGAATATTTTCGCAAAGCACTCGCGATCCACTCAAGTCTCTCTGCGGCCGAGCCGGACAACACCGAATATCGCTACGCCACCGGCGTTGACTATGAGTACGTCGGGATCGCTTTTAACCGGCTGGGCGATATGACGGGCGATCTGGAAAATCATCTGGCCGCACTCGAGAATCATCGCAAGGAGTTTGCGATCAATGAAGGACTCGCCGCCTTCGACCCTTCGAATGCGGCCTTTCGGCGGATCGTCGCCGATGCCTACGGCGAGGTCGGACTATCGCAACTGAAACTCGGCAGGACCGCAGAAGCGCTCGAGAATTTTCGTCACAGGCTGGCTATCTTTGAATCGGTAAAGGCGTCGGATGCGACAAATATCGAGGCCATCCGCGATGTCGTCAATTCCCTTCTTGAGATCGGCCCCACACTCGCTAAGCTCGACAACAACCCTGAGGCCTTGGCCCAAATGCGTAAGGCACTCGCCCTACAGCAAACCCTGACCGAGGCCGAACCCGACAACATCGAGACCCGCAATCAGCTCCGAACCCTGTCCGAAGCCGTTACGGAACTCCAAAAAAAGAACCCCATTGAATAGCCTATGCTCCAGTGTAAAATGGCCCCGACTATGTTTTAATTGCTGAAATGAGCGAAACACATAAAACTGCCGATCCGTGCGTGATGGTTATCTTTGGTGCGACTGGAGACCTGACCAAGCGCAAGCTCTTTCCTGCTCTTTATAACCTGGCTAAGGACGATTTTCTGCCGCACTCGTTCGCGATCGTCGGCGTCGGTCGGCAGGAGATGACGAGCGTGGAATTTCGTACTCAAATGCTCACCAACCTACGTGAGTTCGTCGCGCGGCCGAACGAGAAGATCATCCAGTGGTTCGAGGAGCGAACGTACTATACCGGCGGCGATTTTGACGATGATAAAAAGCTTTTCGGCGATCTGAAGGATCTGCTGGGCGAGGTAACGACCGCGCATCAGATCCCGGACAATTTCTTTTATTATCTGGCCACGCCGCCGACGCTGTTTGCCAACGTCACGCAAAAGATCGTCAAGAACGGCCTCGGCAAAGAGGACGGCGAGAACTGGCGGCGATTTATTTACGAGAAACCATTCGGCCACGATCTGGAATCGGCTGAAAAGCTCAACGCCAGCCTTTTAAGGCTCGTAAAGGAACGCCAGATCTACCGTATCGATCATTACCTCGGCAAAGAGACGGTTCAGAACATCCTGGTCTTTCGCTTCGGCAACAGCATCTTCGAACCGATCTGGAATCGGAACTATATAGATCACGTCCAGATAACGGTGGCTGAGAAATTAGGCGTCGAGCTTCGCGGCGGATATTACGATTCGGCGGGAGCTTTGCGAGATATGATCCCCAATCATATCCTGCAGCTCGTCACGCTGACCGCGATGGAACCGCCGGTTTCATTTGAGGCAAATGCCGTTCGAGACGAACAGGCGAAGATCCTGTCGGCGATCCAGCCATTCTCGCCGGAAGACGTTCTGCACTGCGCCGTTCGCGGCCAGTATGGCGAGGGCAAGATCGACGGAAAGGCCGCCGATGCTTACCGCGACGAGCCAAATATCGCCCCGTCATCCAATACGGAAACGTTCGCGGCCCTTAAGCTCGCTATCGACAATTGGCGTTGGGCCGACGTGCCCTTCTACATTCGAACCGGCAAGCGCATGGCGGCCCGGCATTCGAGTATCGTGATCCAGTTTAAGAAGGCCCCGTTCATGCTGTTCCGCGGCACGCCGGTCGAGAAGCTGACGACGAACCGTATCGTCATCCACATCCAGCCCGACGAAGGCATTACCCTCCACTTCGGAGCCAAGATCCCAGGCCCGATCGTGAATATGGGGGCCGTCGATATGGATTTCAACTACCTCGATCACTTTGGCGAGCAGGTCAGCACCGGCTACGAGCGGCTGCTCTTCGACTGCATGATCGGTGATGCCACGCTCTTTCAGCGGGCGGACATGGTCGAGGCCGGCTGGCGGATCGTCTCGCCGGTGCAGGACGTTTGGACAGCTCTACCGGCCCGCGATTTTCCGAATTACGAGTCCGGAAGCTGGGGCCCGAAAGAGTCCGATCAGCTTCTCGAACGCGACGGTCGAACGTGGAAGAATCTCGCCGATTGAGAGCGTTTTTTAAAGCCAGATCGTGTAAAAACATCTGTCGAAAAATTGTCGCGCTAAAAAGTGTGACACGTGCCACACTTTTTGTGAAACGGGCATGTTTATTGGCTGACAAAGTGCGAATCATGCCGATTGGTCATAGTAATTGGCATCGTTGGCGGCTTAAAATGGTCCGATTGGTAGAGTTATTTCGCTGATAGGTCAAAGTTATTTTGAAGGCGAATTGTTTGACCAATCACGCGACTTATTTGTAGCCCGTTTGTCATTCTGCTCCGTTTTAGAAATGGGCTGATCACTCCAAGCCAACAAAATCGACCTCAGATATAGAATCCCTAACATTCATGACCCGCGGAGCGAACCGGTAGCGTTTCGAGGAAACGGTTATGACGTAGGAGCGGTTGGGTTCGACGGCGTCGAAGGTGTAGAAGCCAAATGAGCCGGTTGTGACTGTTCGGCCGCTGCCGCTTTGGTCGGTGATGATGACCGTTGCTCCGCGCACGCCCTGGCCGTTCGCGTTGGTGACGCGGCCTGAGATGGTGACGCCGGACGACGCGTCGGCGATCGTGACGAAGCCGGGTTCGTATCTTGTTGCGAGTATCGTACCGTCGATGTTCGAAACGCTGCTCTTTGTCGTTTGGTTCGAGAACGTGATCGGATAGCTTCCGTCGGCCGCACCTTCGGCGACGGTAAACCTTATCCTCAGTATTCTCCGAGTTCCAAAGGTCTGAACGCTCGTCGAATCGAGCAAAACCCCGAGCCTTCCCTGTTCGGTTTGGATTGTGTTCAGCCCCATGTTTGTTCCAACGGCGGCGTCTTCGCCAAGTTCGGGGTATTCGTATCTGAGGATCGCCGGATCCCAATTCGCAGTAAAGCTCTGAGAGGCTTCGTCGCCCTGCGAATCAAGTTCAAAGGCGACCGTTACGGCCCGTCCCGCACTGGTCATCGCACCGACCGCACGCATCGCGCGGGCGGTGGCTTCGGGACCGGCGGCATCCGTTCCCGAAGCCGCCGCGGTCACCGGAGCGGTTGGTCCGCAGACCGGTTTGAGAGCCAGTTCGCCGAGGTTGTAGCGGCGGATGACTGTCACGTCACCGGCATCGATCTGGCCGTTTCCGCAGCCGTTGTTGGCGTCGAGATTAACGTCGGCTGCCTGGAACTGTGAGCCTGCTGTCGGGGCCGGGATCAAACCAAGCTGCATCTGTCGGATAACATTCACATCATTCGCGAGAACAAGCCCGTCGCCCGTGGTTCCGGATCCGTTCGCATCGACCACATCGCCTTCCAAACGGCCCTGCGGTGTCGGCGTCGGTGTCGGTGTGCCCGACGGATCCTGGTCGTCGTTAAAGATCACACCGATTCCGTCCGGTTTGACGAGGATGACGTTCCCGCCGCCGGTAACCGTCAGGTTTGAAAGCGTCACAAAGAACGATTCGTTCGGCTCGAATACCGTGTCGCCATTGACCGGCACCGTGATCCGCTGCAGATTCTCGGTATCGGCAGTAAACGTCAGCGTACCCGAAACCGCCGGATAATCGCTTCCCGCAGTCGCGGTAATGTCGGCAGTCGAATAATTCACCCGAACCTGCGATCCCAAGGGCGGTTCCGACGAGATCGAAACCTCGAACACAAATTCCGTCGTTCCGGAATTCCCCTCATTCCCTGTCACATCCGTGATCAGGATCGTCCGAACTGCAGGAGTCGGAGTCGGCGAAGCCACAGGAGTCGGCGACGGACTCGGAGTTGGAGTTGCCGTCGGTGTGGGGGTCGCAATCGGCGACGGACTCGTACTTGGAGTTGGAGTTGGCGTCGGCGATGCAACCGGCGTCGGCGTCGGCGTCGGCGTTGGTGTCGGAGTCGATGTTGGAGTCGGCGTTGGCGTCGGTGTCGGAGTCGGCGTCGGCGTCGGCGTTGGTGTCGGAGTCGATGTTGGAGTCGGCGTTGGCGTCGGTGTCGGAGTCGGCGTCGGCGTCGGCGTCGGTGTCGGAGTCGGCGTCGGCGTCGGTGTTGGAGTCGGCGTCGGCGTCGGCGTTGGCGTTGGTGTCGCCCCGGTACTGATCGTGATCGTAACGGTCGCGATGTTGCTGAGATTCGTTCCGTCGCTCGCACGGTATGTAAAGCTTGTCGAGGAACAGAACGGCGTGGCCTGGAACGCAAAGCTGCCGTTAGCATTCAAGACGAATACCGACACGCATGGTGCTCCTGGCGGCGTGACGATCTGTGCGGTGAGCAGCTCGCCGTTCGGGTCCGTGTCATTGGCGAGAACTCCGGGTGCATTGACAATAACCTCGGGCGAGGCTCCAGGCGTCGGCGGCACCGCTGTGTACGCGTCGTTGTTCGCGACAGGTGCGACAGGCGTCGGCGTCGGGGTTGGTGTCGGTGTTGGCGTCGGTTGTGGCGTCGGTGTTGGGGTTGGCGTGACCACACCGACTCCACCCCACGATGGCAAGAGGTCGGCTGCGGCATCGGTCGTCAGCCTGACCTGAGAAGAGCCGTCCAGATTCATAACGTAGATGTCAGAGTTGCTATTTCGCAGGCTCGAGAAAACGATCTTGGTACCGTCCGAACTGAACGACGGCTGCTGGTCGTTTGCTGCGTCATTCGAAACATTCGTCTGGTTCGAACCGTCGGCATTCATCAGGAAGACTTCGTATGTGAAATTTGGCCCTACACGGTCTGAGGCAAACGCGATCCTGGTTCCATCTGGGCTGAATACGGGATCGAAATCGACCCTTATATCGTTGGTCAGACGAACCTGATTTGTTCCGTCAGCATTCATGGAATAGATCTCGGAATTCCCGTCTCGTTGCGAGGTGAAGACGATCTTCGTTCCGTCCGAGCTGTATGACGGATCGGTATCGCCAACGCTGTTGTTGGTCAGCCGTACTGGATTTGTACCGTCTGCGTTCATCGTATATATCTCGTCATTTCCGTCCCTTCGTGCACAAAATACGATCTTGCTTCCGTCACCGTTGAACGACGGCGAATTATCGTTTGAAGTGTTATTGGTCAGCCGAGTCTGATTTGTACCATCCGCATTCATCGAATAGATCTCGTTATTCCGGTCGCGCGACGAAATGAATGCTATCTTCGAACCGTCGGCACTAAATGACGGCTGTGAATCAAAGAAATTATTGTTGGTCAAACGCAGTTCGTTATTGCCGCTTGGATCTATCGAATAGATCTCGCCGCTGGTGGCATTAGCGTCCGGCTGGCGAAGAAATGCGATACGCTGAGGGCCAGGCGTCGGAGTTGGCGTCGGAGTCGGAGCCGCACCTGCGGTAACGGCGACCCCGCCCGGGTTTGAGGCCACGCTAAGGAAGGTGTTGTTCACTCCCGTTCCGTTCAAGTTGGCCCGCCCGATGCTGGAACTGCAAGTGTTCGCCCAGTAAAGGTAGCTGGCATCTAAGGCGGGGAAGCCCGCACACCCTCCCAATGCCGTTAAGAAGCTGTTGTTCGGGTTGGTTCCGTCCAGGTTTGCGCGACCGATCGTGTTTGTGTTGTTGTTTCCCCAGTAGATGTAGGAGCCGTTAACCGCCACGCCGACCGGCGCGGCCAGCCCGCTGATGAAGCTTGCGTTCGGGCTCGTCCCGTCCAGGTTAGCTCGGCCAATTGTCGTACCGTTGCACGTCGAAGGACAGCTACCCTCGTTTGCCCAGTAGATGAAGGAGCCGTCAACAGCCACGCCGCATGGGTGGCCGCCGACGCTCATGAAGCTCTGATTCACTCCAGTACCATCACGGTTCGAGCGGCCGATAGTTCCGGGCGTGTAGTTGGCCCAATAGACGAAGTTGGCATCGACACTAACCCCGCACGGAGAGTTCGCTCCGGTTATGAAGCTTTGGTTCGCACCGGTTCCATCCAGGTTCGCTCGCCCGATCGTCGTTCCGAACGTGTTTGCCCAGTAAATGTTCGCTCCGTCGACAGTAACGCCCGCCGGCCCCACGGCTCCACCGATGAAGTTTTGATTGGCACCGGTTCCATCGAGATTGGCCCGTCCCACGTTGGTTCCGGAACCGCCTCCGCGGTTCGTCCAGTAGATGAATGGTGTCGGCGTTTGCGTTGGTGTCGGGTTTGGCGTCGGTGTCGGCGTTGGCGTCGCGGCTCCACATGGAGTACTAAAATACCGGACCGCGGAGTAATCGAAGTTAGTTCCATTGGAACCACGTCCGGCAACGATAATGTTCCCGTCCGGTTGGATCGCAATGGCAAATGCTTCATCGTTCGATGGTCCAATAGCTGTTTTGACAATGCCTCCGGTTCCAAATGTGCTGTCCTCGAGCACATTTGTTGTTGTGTAGCGGATCACTGCAAAATCATTAGTCGACGGATTAACCGTCTGTCCAGCCACAATTGGTTTGAGATCCGGCTGAACCGCTACCGCCCAACCTATGTCCGTCTGACTCATGTCGGTCTCCAGACCGCCGAAGGTTTGATCGATCGTTCCATTGGTATTTACGCGAGCGACCACAAAATCGCTGTTCGACCCGAATGGAAAATCACGCCCTGCCGCGACGATCTTGCCATCAGGTGCGAGCGTAAGCGCATTGAGCGTTCCGGGAAACATTATTAGCGTGCCGGTACCGTTAAAGCTAGTGTCGAGCGAGCCGTTTGCATTCCATCGCACAAGTGTGAAGGTGCTATTTAACCCGCTGTTGCCCCCGGCGACGATCTTTCCATCCGACTGAACAGCGACCGAGTTTGCAGTGTTGCCAGTGGATTGAGGCTGAGTGAAAACGATGCCGTCGCCGTCAAAGGAAGTGTCGAGAGTACCGTCCGCATTGTACCGGACCGCGGTAAACGCCGAGGCGGAATTGAACGTCGCATTTCCGACCACGACTATCTTTCCATCCGATTGCATGGCTACCGACGTCGCCCCGGAGAAATTGGTGCCAACGGGCGTTGTCACGACGCCATTCCCATTGAATGTGTTATCCAGCGAACCGTCCGAATTGTAACGAACAACGGCAAAATTCGAAATAAAAGTCTGCGTGTCCTGAGCACTTCCCGCGACGACGATCTTTCCGTCAGGTTGCAGGGCGACACCGCGTCCTCCTGTTCCGCTTACCAGGCCGATCGGCGATATGACAGATCCACCGTTACCAAAGGTAGTATCAAGCGTTCCATTTTGATTCCATCGTAGAACCGAAAAACCGCCGGTGGCTCCGAAACTCTTTCCCGCAGCAACGATCTTTCCATCCGATTGAAGAGCGATGCCATTCAGATTATCGTCGCTTGTGCCGATCGGTGTCATCACCTTTCCGCCAGCGCCAAAAGACGTATCAAGACTTCCGGGAACGCCACAGTTTGGCGTCGCCGGTGCCTCATCAAAAACGGACGCGAGTTCGCCCTTCGTCGCAAACAACGCGGCTGAAGTAAGCAACAAAACGATCAAGACGAGTGAATGGCTCTTTTTCATAATTTCCTCTTTGGCTAATAGGGCGAGAAACCCTCCTAAAAGCGCCAAAAATTAATTAATTTTTTTGCAGGCCTAGGTTATAATTCGGAAATTCGCTATGGCGGAAGCAGATAAAAATGAGATCACCGCCCTTTTGGGCAGGATCACCGACGGAAGCGATACCGCACCCGGACGGTTGCTTGAGGTTGTCTACGACGACCTGAGGCGACTCGCCGGAGCTTACATGGCGAATGAGCGGAGCGATCATACGCTGCAGGCGACCGCTTTGGTTCATGAGGCGTACATGCGGCTGGTCGATTGGAAGAACGTAACGTGGCAGAACCGGGCACAGTTCTTTGCGATTGCGGCCGAGGTCATGCGAAAGGTTTTGATCGATCATGCGAGGGCTCGCAAAGCTGGAAAGCGGTTTGGCCACAAATTGATTTTGGACGAAGCGATCAGTATTCCAGAACAGCGGCCGATCGACCTCATCGCTCTCGACGAGGCTCTGCAAAGCCTCGAGAAGATCGACACAAGGCAAGCAAAGATCGTCGAATTGAGATTCTTTGGCGGTCTGACGATCAACGAGACCGCATTTATTCTCGATGTCAGCGAATCCACCGTCCGTCGCGAATGGACCTTTGCCAAGGCGTGGTTTCAGCGCGAGTTGAGCAGCAGTTTATGACACCGGGCGAATGGCAGCGCATAAAAGATCTTTTTGCCGAGGCGATCGAAAAACCTGCTGACGCGCGTGAAGATTTCCTGAAGGATGCATGCGACGGCCGCTCGGATATTTATGACGAGGTCGTTTCATTGATCGCTGCCTCGGCCGACCCCGAAAATCTCATCGAAAACAACTCTTACGACCTCGCCTCGAAGATAGTCGCCCAGGAAACGCCAATAACCGAACAGCATTTCGGACGCTACAAGATCATCCGCGAGATCGGCAGCGGCGGCATGGGGACGGTGTTTTTGGCTGAGCGGAACGACGGCGAATTTGTGATGCAGGTCGCGCTCAAGATCGTCCGCCAATCCGTCGCCGACCGCGAGATCATCGAACGCTTCAGACGCGAACGCCAGATCCTCGCCGACCTACAGCATCCAAATGTCGCTGCTCTGCACGATGGCGGCGTCAGCGAAAAAGGCGAGCCGTTCCTCGCGATGGAGTTCATCGATGGCGAGCCGTTGATCGAATACGCGAATACCCATAACCTTTCGGTCGATGACAGGATACGCCTGCTGATCAAGGTTTGCTCGGCTGTCGCTTTCGCTCATCGAAATCTCATCGTCCACCGGGATATCAAGCCTTCAAACATTCTTGTCGGTGCCGATGGCGAGCCGAAACTGCTCGATTTCGGACTGGCTAAATCTTTCGATTCTAAGGATTCCGTGATCCAAACAACACTGCGGGCGTTCACACCGGCTTACGCTTCGCCCGAGCAGATCACCGGCGGAAATATCACGACCGCGAGCGATATCTATTCGATCGGCGTGATCCTTTACGAACTGCTTACGGGATCAAAACCTTTGCAGTTTGAGGACAAAAGCTTCGAGGAGATAGTTCAAACGGCGATCGCGACCTCTCCGCGGCCGCCGAGCGAGGCATTGAACACCGAAAACCGAAAGCTAAGAGGCGACCTGGATAATATAGCTCTGATGGCTTTGCGAAAGGAGCCAGGAAGGCGTTACCGGTCGATCGAAGATCTCGCCGACGACCTTCAGAATCACCTTGACGATCGCCCCGTAGCGGCACGTGCGAGTACATTCGCCTATAGGACGTCGAAATTTGTTGCCCGAAACAAAATTGCCGTTGCGGCGTCCGCGCTCGTACTCGTCTCACTTCTGGCCGGGATCGGAGTTTCGCTTTGGCAGGCTGAGATCGCAAAGCGCCAGTCAGCCCGGTCCGAGACCGTCAACCAGTTTCTGCAAAAAATGTTGTTGACCGCAATCCCCGAAACCGGAGCGAACGGAAAAAGAGGTCGGGAGCTGACGATCATCGATGTTCTGGACGAAGTAGAGCGTAGTCTTGATAATGATCTCTCGACTGAGCCGGAGGTTCGGGCTGAGTTGAGACAGATCATTGGCGACGCGTACCTTTCACAAGGTCGATATGACGACGCCGAAAGGAATCTCGAACACGCGTTTTCTGACCAAACCACGATCTTTGGAAGCAACAGCCGGGAAACGCTAAAGACCGAGATGAGCCTTGCTAGTCTATATTTCGCAAGGGCCAATTATGACAAGGCTCTCGATATGTTTGACCGCCGTTACACATCTTTCAAAAATGAGTTTCAGAACAAGCGTATCGAACCTGAGTTTTTTCTTCCAAAACAGGTCGAATTTGCGACTATTTGCAGAGCCGTTGGGCAATCAGAGCGGGCTGAGAGCTTACTGCACGAGGCAATTGTAGATGCAACTACATTTGGGAACGATCACTCTACAAGCGCTGCTAAGACAATTCTAACTTTGCTTCTGCTCGATCAGGGTCGATTCGCTGAGGCGAGGTCATATCAATCTGACCTCGTGACAAAGTTGCGAACCAGCCTTCCGACAGGTGATCCCGCTCTCGCGGCGGCGTTAACGCTGCTTGGCTCCATCCAGATGGAAAATGGCTCTCTGAAGGACGCCGAATCCAGTCTGAAGGAGGGCGAAACGGTCTATCGGCACAACTATGGGCCAGAATATTTACCGCTTTATGACAATCTGCGGCTACAGGCACAGACGGCTTATCTGGCTCGCGATTACGCGACGGCGCAAAGACTGATCGACAGCGTACTCACAGCCTACCAAAAGAACGCGGGCCCAAAGTACATCAGCTTTGCCACCGCGCTAACGATCAAAGGGCTTGTGGCAAATAAGACCGGCAACAGCGCTGACGCCGAGAATATCCTGAATGAAGCCCTGAAATTAAGACTGGAGAATCTGCCGCCGGACCATTTCATGACGGCCCTGACAAAAGGAGCACTCGGTGAGGTGCTATTGGATCAAAAGAAATACGCCGAGGCCGGGCCGCTCGTCCGCGAAAGCCTGGAAGGTCTAATAAAGTCGCAGAAAAGCGAAAACAATCGACTGGCGGCTGCTCGCCAAAGGCTTGCGAGGCTCGATGCAAGCCAATGACGTACCGGATGTTGGTAGAACAGGCCAAACAACGTAAAATCGACAGAATATGGAAATCGAAATAGTCATCGCAGTGATTATTTTGCTCGCCTTGGTACTTCTGGCCACCGTGGACATGGCGTTCTCGCGTCTTTCGGACGTGAGTCTGCGGCGTCTTGCCTCCGACGTTGAAGAGCGGGACAACAGATCTTCAGAAATGCTGCGGGAAATGCTGGAGAACCGGCCGCGATATCGATTCGCCCTTTCCGCGACGATCCAAATACTGCTCATCGTGTATTCGGTAATTCTTACGCTCCTGCTTTGGAGGTTTGTGGAGGATCGCACTCGCCTGATGGTTGTGGCGTTGACTATAGGCTTGACGACAACAGTTATTTTTCGACAGATACTTCCCCGCATCGTCGTCGCGAGCAATCCCGATCAACGGCTCTTGTTCTTATTGCCGCTCGTGGGGCCATTGTTTTCGATGGTCTCGAAAATCGCGGCTCCGTTCGATGACAGACTGACGGCGAAAGAACGGCTCAGAATGGAACTGACTGCGGCTCCAGACTCGTCCGACGATCGCTCGGACGACAGTGCGGACGACTTTCAGGCCTTAATGGAAGTCGGTGAGGCTGAGGGCATCATTGAGGAAAACGAACGCGAGATGTTCGAGACGCTGGTCGAATTCTCAGATACGCGAGTGGGCGAGATAATGACGCCGCGAACTGGAATTATCGCGGTTCCGGCGAATACCCTGATCAAAGACGCCCGCGATGTAATGATCGAGGAGAAATATTCACGGCTGCCGATCTACCGCGAAACCATCGACAATATCGAGGGAATGGTCTATGTCCGCGACCTGCTCGGTGCTCTCGCCAACGGCCGCAAAGAGGAACCGGTCGAGAATATCAAACGCGACGCTTTCTTTGTCCCCGAAACTAAAACTGCGGCCGAGCTGCTAAAGACAATGCAGCAAAATCACGTCCAGATCGCCATCGTCATCGACGAATACGGCGGCGTCGCCGGCCTGATCACGGTCGAGGATATCCTCGAAGAGATCGTCGGCGAAATTGAGGACGAAGACACCGAGCACGAAGAGATCATCGAGATCATCGAGGGCGACGACGGCTATTGGGACGTGCTTGGCTCAACCGAAATCTTCAAGATCGAACGCATCTTCGACGCCGATCTCGAAGACGAAGACTACACCACGATCGCCGGCATGGTCACCAGCGAAGCGGGTTACGTCCCCAAACAAGGCGAAAAACTAGAGCTCCGCGGGCTCGCAGTCGAAATACTGCGAGCCGACGAAAAACGCATACATTTACTCAGGCTGCGTAAATTGGAGGAAGACGAAGAAACTCCTGAATCCGCTGTCTAATAAGGAATGTACAAGGTTTTTTCATTCCAGGCCTATCAAATTGGCGTCGTTTACAGTGGCTGTGACTTGAAGAATCCTCGGTGCAAAGCGGTAGCGTTTGGACGATGCTGCTAGCGTAAATGTTTCAAATCCTCGCACATTGTCAAATACAAAAACCCCGAACGAACTTGTCACTGATACTCTTCGCACGCCCGCGGAGTCGATCAGGGAAACAGGTACATTTCTTAAAGCTTGTCCAGCCGGCGACATAACACGTCCGCTGACGGAGTAGTAGCTTACCTGACACGGATTCGGCAAAATACCCACAATATTTGAATTGTAGCTCGCGTATACGATATCGATACTCTGATCGGAGTTGATGTCTCGTAAAGCAAGGCCAATGGGAACTCCAGATACATCTGTCGTTACAGGATTCAGAAAACTGATACCACCATTCAAAGTACTGTTGTTGCGTAGAACAGCTACTCGGTAGCCGTTATTAAGGTCCGTCGTAACAATATCTGGTTTTCCGTCAAATTGTATGTCTTCTACTGCGATTGTTCCGCTGATGGGATTTTGAAGATTATTAATCGAGACTATCTGCTGAACGCCAGTTCCGAACAAAATACCGCCTCCATTTTGAGTGAGGTTAGGAAATACCGAAATCACGAAACGATCCGCAATCCGATGGGATACTGCGAGATCGATCCTACTATCGCCGTTGAAGTCTGCCGTTGCTATTGAGAACGGATTTTGATTTACCTGTAGATCGACTTTTGGTCCAAAGTTGATCGCTCCGATGGAGGTGGTCTGATTCGCGAATATTGAGATGGTGGTGCCAGAAGCATTGCTAACTGCAAGATCGAGTTTCCCATCCCCATTCAGGTCCGCCGCTGCCATCGACGTAGGATCGCTATTTACGGCCAGTTGAAATGCATTCTCCAAGGTGATGGCCCCCGGGCCGACGGTTGAATTTCGCAGAATAGAAATGTTTCCAGCATTTCTATTCGCGGTGACTACATCAACTTTTTGATCGCTGTCAAGATCTGCTAGTACAACGTCTTGGGGGCTTGCTCCAACTTGCTTTTGTGACGGAGTCAAAAGGACGATCGATCCTGCGGAATTTGAGTTATTCTGAAATATAGAAATCGTGTTAGAAGTTGAATTGCTAACCACAACGTCAGCTCGTCCATCCGAATCCAAATCGCCCGCAGTGATTGCGTATGGTCCGGAGTTTGGCGGTGAAGCGACCTGCATGCTCTCAGCGAATCGCGCCACACCAGCCGAGGTATTTAGGTTTCTCAAGATAGAAATATTTCCAGATGAACTATTTGCTGTAATTATGTCAGGAAGAGTATCCCCGTCTAAATTTGCTAGCGCCACCGAAAAAGGATTAATAGCATTGATTCCCAGCGCAAGTTCCAGACGAGCCTCAAACGCGATCGGCCCGGGGGCAACCGTTTGGTTCCTGAGAATGGTCAGCGACCCGGCAACTTGATTCAGGGTTACTATGTCGATATCGCCGTCCGTGTCGAAATCTCCCGTCAAAAGCCTTTGGGGCCCCTGACCGACGCCCGTGACGCCGGGCGATCCGAATAAGATTGAACCCGGGTTACTTTGATTCTTTAGGACTGTAACGATGTTAAGCCTCGATACACCGGCTGAATCGGGGCGGTTATCTCCGTCAAAATCCGCAATTGCAACCGCGTCCACGGCTGACAAGAAAGAAATAGTTGGCGCAAAATTTATACTTCCAGGGACTGAACTTATGTTTCGGGCGGCTAGGATACCCACGTTGGAAGCTACCAAAATGTCACGCCGTCCGTCGCCATCGAAGTCTGAGATCCTGGTAGCGTATCCCCCGCTTGAAGTGAGATCAAAGTCGATAAATGGAGCGAATGAGATACTTGTTCCGCTTGTTGTGTTACGAAGTACTCTAAGGGTCGAGGAAGAGTTAGTTACAACGAGATCGACCTTTGAATCGCCATCAAGGTCGCCAGACGCCATGGAACGAGTCAGGATTAATTGCGTCACATTCGACGCGGGCCCGAACACTACATTGCCCGGCGATGACGTCAGGTTTCTGAAAACACTTGTGTTGTTAGAATCGAGATAGATTAAAGCAATATCCGATTTGCCGTCGTTATCGAAATCAGCGACAGAGGAAGATTTTGGAACATTGCCTATTGGAAAATCCGCTCTGGAAGCGAAAGAAATATCACCGATCAGATTCGACCTATTGAGAAGGATCGACATCGACCCAGTGTGATTAAATGCGACAATGTCGATCTTACCGTCACCGTCAAAATCGGCTGCATTGATCTCTTGCGCTATTCCGGCGATAGAAAAGTCTATTGATGCGCCAAATTCAATGTTATTTGTAGAAGTAATATTTCTCAATATCCAAACCTTTGTCGCATTCGAACTGGCCAAAGCTATATCGGGGTAACCGTCATTATCGAAATCCGCTGAAACCATAGTCAGAGCAGGCCCAATCGCAACGGATGGTGCTTGAAAGTAATCGAGGTTTGCACACGAATCAGTCCGCAGTTCTATCGAGTTCCTATCCTTCAACGGCTCAATTCGGGCAGCGACAATGACGACCGCGATTGAAACCATGATAAATACCCACAACGACTTACGTATCATAACGCTCGATTCTCGAGTGCTTTTGATCCGATTTCCCATAGCAATTTCACCTCGATTCCTATTAATATGGCCCTTATTGTTTCATACCCTTTCGATAAAATCACTACTTTTCCCACGAGCAACATGAAAGATATTGCTTTAAAATGGGGCATAAAGGCAACAAGAAAGTTGGAGGCTACGCCCTCGCTCACGCGCGGGCTTCTGCAAGTTACGGTGCTTGGGTTATCATCTAGTTATTCATAAGGTTGGAGGAAGTATTATGTCAATTAGATTAGGCGATACCGCACCCGATTTTACGGCTGAAACTACGCAGGGAACGGTCGATTTTCACGAATGGCTCGGCGACAGCTGGGGCGTTCTGTTCTCGCATCCGAAGGATTACACGCCGGTCTGCACGACGGAACTCGGCATGGCGGCGAAGCTGAAGCCGGAGTTCGACAAGCGAAACGTCAAGGTCATCGGCCTGAGCGTCGATCCGCTCGATTCGCACGTCGGTTGGGAAAAAGACATTGAGGAAACGCAGGGAACGGCCGTGAATTTCCCCATGATCGCCGACAGCGACCGCAAAGTCGCCGACCTGTACGAGATGATCCACCCGAACGCGAACGACACGATGACGGTCCGCTCGGTCTTCGTCATCGGGCCGGACAAAAAGGTCAAGTTAACGCTCACCTATCCGGCGAGCACGGGCCGTAATTTTGACGAGATATTGCGTGTGATCGATTCGCTCCAGCTCACGGCAAAATACAGCGTTGCGACACCCGTAAACTGGAAGGACGGCGACGATTGCATCATCGTTCCAGCGGTTTCAAATGAGGACGCTAAGGCCAAATTCCCTGCCGGCTGGAACGAGATCAAACCATATCTCCGCGTCACGCCGCAGCCGAATAAGGTTTAGGCAGAACCGCCTGCGTTAGCGGGCGGAACGCTCTGCCGGATACGTCAATGCGGTTGAAGGGAAAGCGTATAGGATGAAGAAAATGTCCCGAAAGCAGTTCCTCCAATGGGAAAAACTGCGGCTCAAAGGAAAAAAATACGTTGTACTTCGGTCGGCAGTTATTTCGGGCGTTTTCTTTTTCGTTTTGCTGAATCTGGTGAGTTGGCTGTGGCAGGGGTTCTCGCTGCCGTATACATTCCTATTCGTCTATCCCGCACTAGGTATTGCCGCGGGAACGATCCATTGGTTGATAAATGAGGAGCGTTTCGAGGCGTTCCTTTCGGACAAAAAGGCGAATGCACGCTCGATGCGTTAGTTTATTGCAATGAAATTTCTGGCTGAAACGGATGGTGACAAACACGAGGTCGAGATCGTGCGGGATGGCGAACGCGTCACCGCGAGCATCGACGGACGGCGATATGATCTGGAAGCCTCAGAGCCGGAGCCGGGCGTTTTTCTATTCAAGAAAGATGGCCGAATTTTCGAGGCCTCTGTTTCGGCGCAGGCGAAGTCAGCCGATACGAGTTTGGTTCGCGTTAAGTCTAACGTTCACGAGGTCCGCATCATCGATCCAAAACGGCTTCGAGGAGCGGCAGGCAATGAGGCGGACGCCTCAGGCAAAGCCGAGATCAAGACTGCAATGCCCGGAAAGGTGGTCAGGATCCTTGTTAACGAGGGCGACGCCGTTCACAAAGGCGATGGCGTGGTCGTCGTTGAGGCAATGAAGATGCAGAACGAGTTGAAATCCCCAAAAGACGGCGTGATCGCCGAGATAAGGGCCGCAGAAGGCGACACGGTCGGGGCGGGCGACGTTCTGGTCATTATCGAGTAGCTTACGAAACCTTCGTCCCGTTCGCGTTTATCGGGAGAACTGTCAGCGGCCAATTTCCACGGTCGATCTCAGTCTTAAAACACTTGGTGCGATACGTCGTTTTGCGGACCGCTTCGCGCGTATGGTTGGCAAGCCACTCGTGCCGGGCGTTGACGTAGGCAGTTGTCCACTCGATCTCGTTACCGCCGTCAGCAGGCACCGTCTCAGGAAACGCATTGCGAATAACCGACAAAATACTGCCGCTGTGAATAAATGAATCGTAGATCACGAGAGCCGATAGCGGCAAAATAAACCCCTTATCCGTCGCCCATTTCATCGCCGGTTTGTAATAAACCTCATCAAAAAACACATCCTGTACCGTCCGCATCAAAGGGTCTTCGGTACCAGCTTTTTTGAGCAGGCTTTTGAACGTATCATCGTTCGTCAACGGCGTAACTCCAACCTTGTCGACGAACGGTTTCAGCTTTTTGCTGTAGATGCCATTCGCCGCCGCATAGTTTTTGACGAGTTTCCCGAGATTGCCGTATTCGGTCGTCTGCGACCGGCCGTAGGTGATCTGCCTGATGTCACCCGGCCCGTCGTTAAAGATCGCGATGACGCCATAATTCCCGACCGGCTTGCCGGTCTCGAATACGTTTATCACCTTTGTGATCAGGGATTTTTGCTTGGATGAAAGGTTCATTCGAGATTCCTCCGATTCGACAGATTTCTACTTCGCAGCTTTCGCTTTTTGGGCCTTCGGCAAACTCAACAGATTGGCAAACAAACGATACGCTCCGCCCACGCCATTCGGCAGTTGGCGAAAGAACGAATAGCTGCAATACGTCCACGTCCCCGTGCCGAGCTTTGCCATAACGAGGCCGCCCTTGTTCTCGGCCTCTCCCGCGTCGTGCGACTCGAGCAGCGGCGTGTACTGCGGGTCAAAAGTGACGAGGTTATAAGCATTTCGCTCCTGGACCCAGCCGGTAAAATCCGCGTCGGTTATCTTGTTCGGCGTGTTAAATATCGGGTTTACCGGTTCGAGAATATTCACTTTCGCGTTCTCATCCACAACCCGGGCAATGCTGCCGGCAGCGGTTCGCTGAGTATCGGCGATGGTTACAGGAAACGGAGCAAGTGCAGTCCAATTACCACGTTGATATTGAACGATAAGGTTCCCGCCGTTCCTTGCATACTCCAGCAGCCGACCGTTGTTCGCTACCAGATCCGGCCGCGTTTCCGAAGCTCGAATGCCGACGACGATCGTGTCAAACTTCGACAGATCACCCGACGCAACGTCCTTCTCCTCAAGCATCGTCACCGCCAAGCCCATCTGCCTGATCGCCTCAGGAACCTCGTCACCGCTCCCCATGATATAGCCAACTTTGACCGAAGCGACCTTAAGGTCAAGTATGCTGACCGAGGACTCGGCTTTTGTGTAGAAACGATGGGTTTGTATATGCGGATATGCAATGACCGTCATACTGTCCCGAAACCTTTCTTCCCCCAGCTCAACCGAAGCACCGATAGGATAATTGCCCGATTTCGTATTGGCCGGAATCTCCAGATCAAAAACAAAATCGGAAACATTACCCTTTTTTCCGGTTTGGACTATGCCAAAGCCCTGTTTTACCTTCCATCCCTCGGGAAGTTTTAGATCCGTTGAGCCGGACAATATCTTACTTGAATTGTCTGTGATTCGAAGTGCGATCTGTTTCGTCTGAGACTTGCTACCTTGCGGAATAATGAGTAACGTCGGCGTGATGTTTACCGAAACCCTTGGAACAACATTTATCTCACGCCGTATCTCGCCACGCGAAGGGTCCGCAAACCTGTATTGAACCGGCTGTTCAAGCATTATCTCCGTTCCATAAACCTCAAAGAATGCCTGAGCGGAAAGCGATTGCGGTTGAAAAGGCAGATTTTGTATGTCGCTATCCGGCCACCTGAATAAGTCGCCGTCGCGCGATCCCTCAAGCCAATACGGCTGTGTGACCGGTGCGTTTTCTGCCACGGTCACGGTAGAATACTCAGCCTGATTCGCCGCATCGCGACCGCCAAATCCAGGAGCGGCTACGGTCGGTGCGGAATTTTTGGCGGCTTTCCAACCATCCGGAATTTTCAGAGCGATCCGCTTGAAGCTAACTTTTTCGTCTTTTGGAAAATACGTGTTTACGTTAGCTATCAGATCATCGCCCGGCACAATCGTTTCCTTGTCCGATAAGGCGTCGATCGTAATCCCAAAGATCGCCGCTATCGCCGCAGAAAATTCGGACTCCTTTCGAGTTAGGATCGAATCCAGAGTCCTACTGATCAATTCATTGCTGTTTATGAGTTTCGATCGGGCATCACGTGTGGCTTTCAATCCGCTAATTAGAGCCGGTGATACTGCACGAGGATCTACGGGACGAAAATCTTTTAGAGCTGTTTCGGATGACCTTTTAATGGCCTCAAGATCTGTCGCGAGGCTCGGCGGCACTGTCGCGGAATCAGCAGTGATCGTCGTGTCGATCCCGTCAAAAATGCTCTTTTCCTTCTCAACCTTGGTTACCTTGCTATCGACTAGATTCAACCCGGAAAATCGCTCGCCTTTGACCTCGATGCGGCCTTCGCCCTGTGAACGATGCTGGCTTCGACCTTCGATCGCGATCTCGGAGTACGAACGACCGAGCATCGTATCGAACTGCCCCGTGTTCACCCGCAAAGTCGGCGTTCCGCCAATGCCGCTGTAGAATTTGAGTACCTGCCATGCCGGTCCGGCCTGCGAACACTGAGCCGGATCTGCTGCGGCTTTCACCGCGAGCGGCGTGATGTATCCTGCGTATTGATGCTGCCCGTGACCGTCCGATGGCGTGCCCGAGAACCGTGACAAAACCACCATCGGCCTAAAGCTGCGGATCCCGCGAACGACGTCGCATAACACGATCTTCTCATCCCATTTCTGCTTCGCCTCGGCCAGAGATTTTGAGAAACCGTAATCAAATGCTCGTGCAAAATACTGCTCCGCTCCATCCAAACGTCTCGCCTGCAACAGCTCTTCGGTACGGATAACGCCGAGCGATTCGAACAGTTCGGGCCCGATGATATTCTGCCCGCCGTCGCCGCGTGTAAGGCTCAGGTACGCCGTTCGGGCGTTCTCGCCACGCGCTAGGAAAGCGAGCAGCGACGAGTCTTCGTCATCCGGATGTGCCCCGATCATCATTACGCTCGCGGTGGTATTGAGCTTTCTCAGCAGCCTGCCGATTCCAAGCGCTCCGTAATCATTAACCGGGCGAACCTGTGCGGGAATCGCGTTAACTGCGATAAGCACTATCGAGAAAATGAACGTTATGGATCGCTTCATATTTAGATCAGGCAGCTTCTTCCTCAAGTGTATTTTGATCGCCGCCGCCGAAAGGAAACTCTTTTCGCTTGTAGGATCGTAACAAATAGGCCCCAAGCCCGAGGACGATCACAACCGCCGCATATTTAACTTCTTTCTGAAAATTCGGCCGGCTGAAGAGAACGAACAAGAATCCGACAATTGCCACCAATGCAGGGATTGGATACAACCACATTTTGAACGGCCTAGGGAAATCCGGTTTTGTCTGCCGCAGGACGATCACTCCAACGATCTGGGCGAGGAATTGAACTATGATCCGAATCACGACCAGTGCCGCGATCACATCCGCGAGCCGAAGAAAACAAAAGAGTGCGGCAATTCCGCCCATTATGAGAAGCGAAACATACGGAAACCGGTGTTTCGGGTGAACCCTGGAAAAGACCTTAAAGTAGTTGCCATCGAGAGCGGCTGCGTATGGTACTCGCGAGTAGCCGAGCAAGAGCGAGAAAACAGATGAGAACGCCGTCCACATGATCAACAACGTCGCAATCACACCCGCCGTGCTGCCGTATAGCCGCTCGATAAACACCGAAATGACAAAACGCCGTGCGTCAGAATCCGCCGTCCCCATGAACTCACGCCACGGGATCACACCCAGGATCGAGATGTTCATCACGATATATATTGCTGAAACTGCAACGATCGAGAGAATGATCGAGCGCGGGATCGTCTTTTCCGGGTCCTTTACCTCGCCCGCAAAAAAATTGACGTTGTAATAGCCCCAATAGTCGTAAACCGCAATCAGCAACGCCGAACCGAGGCCAAGGAAAAACTCGGGGCCGATAACAAAAGCATTCGGCGGAAAGTCGAAAGCGATAGCCGGATTAAAGTTCGTCAGGCCGGCAAAAATGATCCAGACAATCGCGATCATCACGCCGAGCCAAAGGAATTTTCCGAGCTTCTCGATGATCGTGATCTTGCGGTAGAGCAGAAAGACACAGAATAAACAGATACCGATCGCGACAAAGGTCCCGTAGGTAGCCAAAATGCTGGCACTAAAATCTCCAACGACCGGAATTGTGGTCTTAAAATCCTGCTGAAAAAGCGTCCCACCGAGATCGGGAAAAATGTAGGTCGCGTAAAGCGCAAAGCCCAGACACCCCGACGCCATCGAAAGCGGCGCGCTGAACTGTAGCTGCCAAATGAACAGGAACGACATCAAACGACCCATCTTCTTCTTGCCGTAGATCTCCTGTAGATAATTATACGGCCCGCCCGATTTCGGCATTGCGGCACCGAGTTCCGCCCAGACCAAACCATCGCAGATGACAAGAAAAGCTCCGACGATCCAACCGATCATCGCCTGCGGGCCGCCCATTGCAGCAATGATGAGCGGCATCGTGATAAACGGGCCGACGCCGATCATATCGATCATATTGAGCGTCGTTGCACCGGTGACGCCAACGCCTCGGATCAGCTTATCTTGGTCATTCGATTGCATATTTTAAGTTCGGTGAAACGCCCGCTCAATGTCCTTCATCGAGAGCCTCAGGATTACCGGACGCCCGTGCGGACACGTCGTCGGCGAGGTCGTGATCAGCAGCTTGTCGATCATCCAACGCATCTTCTCGGGCGTGAGTTTCATGTTGATCTTGACCGCCGCCTTGCATGCGAGACTCGCTGCGATGTCGTCACGCAGAGTCTTCTTCGCACCGCCTTTTTTTTCTTGCTCGACCGTGTCGAGTATCTCAGAAAACAGATTTCTCGCTTCCGCGGGCTGTAGATCGGTCGGGATGCTCTTGATAGCCACCGTCCGTCCTGACAATCGCATCAGACCAAAGCCGAGCGATTCCAGGTCGTCCTCGATCAACTGAAACGCCTCGGACTGTGCCGGCGAAAGGTCTATTGTTTCCGGCAGAAGCAGATTCTGTGACTCGATCTGACGCTCAGTTTCGTTCTTGCGAAACTTGTCAAAGAGAATGCGTTCGTGGGCCACGTGCTGGTCGATCAGCAGCAACCCTTCGTCATCGACCGCAATGATAAAGCTCTCATGAAGCTGGCCCATCGGCTGGATCTTCGAGCCAGAAAGTGCGTCGACATCGATAGATTTCGCGACCTTTAACGCGGAATCGACCGGCGGCAATTCTGCATAACCCGCGGGCTGCAAGCGGTCGTCCGGAACAGAAATACCTTCGCTCACAAAGAATCCTGTCGCCGCCAAAGCCGTATCCTCGACCACCAACGGCTGATAAACATCGCCTTTTTCGGGCTGCGGATTCGCCGAGGCGACGCGAATAAGCGGCTCAGACGTCCGTTCGGGCTCGGAATCACGTGGCCTGAATTCAAGCGTATTGTCAGTAAATTCGATCCGGCTCTGCTCAGGCTGCGGCACCAGAACGGGCGGTGCATAGACTGGCTGAGTTTCCGGTTCGAAGTCTCGTTCCGGCCTTATCTCACCGACAATTCCGGCGTTGGCGAGAGCTGAACGAATGGCTTCAGCGATCACATCCTTTACCGCTTCACCACGACGGAAGCGCACCTCGGTTTTCGCGGGATGGACGTTAACATCGATCTCATCGAGCGGCATTTCGAGGAAAAGAAACGCGACCGGATAAACACCGTGCGGCAGAACTGAACGAAAACCCTCAAGCAGGCCGCCCGCGATCGTTTTGTCTCGTACAAAGCGTTTGTTTACAAAGAAATACTGCGAATCCCGCGTCGTTCGCCGCTCACGCGGAGCGGACACAAAACCCGAAACCTTTGCCACATACTCCCGACCGCCATCGACCGGCAAAAGGCTCTCGAGCAGGTCACGGCCGAATATCTGGAACGCCCGTTCACGCAGATCCTTCGCCGGTGCAACGCGGATGACCTCGCGGCCATTATTCGTCAACGTGAACGCGATCTCAGGGTGCGCGAGTGCGTAGTGAGTGACGATACTCGTCAGGTGATAATTCTCGGTGGCCTCGGAGCGCATAAATTTACGTCTCGCGGGCGTGTTGTAAAAAAGATCTCGGACCGAGATCGTTGTGCCCGTGTCGCGTGCGGCGTCTTTCACATCGATCAGGCGTCCACCCTCGATCACGACTCGCGACGCCGTGCCCTCTGCGTCGGTTTTAGTCAAAAGCTCTACTTTCGCGACTGAGGCGATCGACGCAAGTGCTTCGCCGCGAAATCCCAGCGTGCCGATGCTCCCGAGATCTTCGGCAGTCTTTATCTTCGAGGTTGCGTGTCTTTCGAATGCCAGGATCGCGTCGTCGCGGCTCATTCCCTCGCCGTCGTCCACGATCCGCATCAGGCGGCGACCGCCGAGTTCGATGTCGATTTGAATGCGGGTCGCGGCGGCGTCGATCGAGTTTTCGACAAGTTCCTTGACGACGGACGCGGGCCGCTCGACCACCTCGCCGGCGGCGATCTGGTTTGCAAGATTATCAGATAAGATCTTTATCTTGTTCATCTACAGTTCGATTATCCGGTGTTCCCTGTCGTCGAGATCGATAGCATCGTAGATCCAGTCAATGAAATTCAGTCCGTATTTATTTAGGAACGAGAACACATTGATCTTACGTTCCTGTAGAGCTCCTTCCGGCAAAAGAGTGGTAAAGAGTTCGTCGATCTGTCGTTTTGCCGTCCCGTCGTTTCGAACCTTGGCCAGCAAAGTCTTCTTTCGCAAAGCGGCTATATGATAAACGATCCGCTGGCGTCGGCGAGCGGCGTTTTTCGCGAGCGTCGGCTCGATGTGTGAAACGGCCTGGTCGAGCCGGTTCATCTCGGTATTGATCCGCTCCTCAACCTCAGCAAAAAGCCGTGCCGTATCCGGCGAAACGTTGTCACCCGCAAGTTTCAGAGTCGTCTCTTCCTTGCCGCCAAACAAACCAGCGAGATCAAGCTCAAACTTCTCCATCACCCGCCGCTGTTTCGCCTCGACAACCGTGAAACTCTGCCGATGAAATACGGGCGTCACCGGACGGCCCAGCACACGATAAACCTCGCTATTCTGGGCAAAATACGCAACCTCGGCCCCGCCGCCGAAGTAGCAAACGGTAGGAAACAGGAAATCCTGCACTACAGGCCGCAGCATCACGCCAGGGCTGAAACGCTCGGGCTCATTAACGGCGATCTGACGCAATTCTGCGACAGAAAACAACTTATGAGACTCTTTAACCCTAAAAACGCCTTCTCCGGCCCTTCTGAGGGCAAGACGGCGGCCTTCGTCGTCGTGCCAGAACAGCGGGAAGTAGTCTTTCTCGACCAAAACTTGTGCGTGATAACCTTGCTCGACCAATTCACCGCCACGTGCGACGACGCTCGAAACTATCTCATCCACATTCTCGATCGCCGCCGCAAAGATCTGACTCGCGAGCCGTTTTATCCCGGGGTTCATCGGGTCGATGTAAACGATGCCGAATTTACGCAATATCCACGCGAGCGTTTTACCAAACGACACACCGAATTTTTCGCCATCAGCCCAGATCTCAGCTAATTGGGTGTGCAGTTCCCCGGAAAATTCAGTTTGCGGCAGATCGTCGAATAGCTGTTCGATCGATTGTCGCAGGTCGCGGTCGATCGCCGTCGCTCCAACAGGCGTACTTTCAATTCGGCTTTTCGGCACATATTTTGAACCCATTAGACCGCCGGTTTTGTCAATAAAGAATGCCTCGGAAACCTCTTCGAAATCATGGTCCTCGGTTGCCGCCCAAAAGACGGGAACCGCCTTATTGCCCTTCTCATTCAATTCCTGCGCGAGTTTCACCGCTGAGAGTGCCTTGTAGATAGTATAGAGCGGCCCCGAAAATAAACCGGCTTGCTGGCCCGTAATAACAGCAACCGTATCCGATTCTCTGAGCAGATCAATGTTCGCAAACGTTCGCTCACCGGCATCGAATGCCGTGTTTATCCGCGCCAGGACATCACATAGTTCGTTGCGGTCGGTCTCGTAATTTGCGAGAGCCGTTGGAATAAATGACGCCACGCCTATGGGCGACGCGAGTACGTTCGGGTAGAATTTTTTGAGAGAAAGAGGGTCGGTCTGGTACTGAACAAAAAGCCGCGATTGATGCGGGATCTCGGAGAATGGTAATCGCAAAACCCGACACCCAGGCTTCCCGGACGCAGATTCACGAGCGGTCTCTTGCTTCAAACTTTTTTGGCTCCTTGTTATCTCGTAAAATTATAGAATTCCAGCGGAGAAGTTCCAAGTTGCCAAGTCAGAACCGTCTGGGAAATCTGGAAAGTCTGGAAAGTCAAGAGCGGTTACGGGATTGCGTGTACGTGCCTGAACGGTCTGAATAGGCGGCGTGTCAAAACTCAGATCGTCGGTTTCGAGTCCGCGTAGCGGACGGCAGCATAAAGCCCAGGGCGTGAGCCCTGGGAAAGAGCCGTTTCATCGATCGAGCCCGCGAATGCGGGCGACAGATCTTCATAAACACGCACCTATCGCTGTCTACGACAGCTTAGAAAATCACATCTCGCCATTCCCAGGGCTCACGCCCTGGGCTTTATGCTGTTGCCATCTTCGATGGCTCGAGAAGGCGTTTCAACAACTCTCAAAAATCAATCCGTACCCGCCCTAGGAAGTCTGGCAAGCGACGGGACAAAAAAGCTGGCCGGAATTTGATCTCCGGCCAGCTCTTTCCTTATCCAACTAACGTCCGATTACATTCCCGCGTTCGTTCGGGCCATTCGCTCGATCTTATAGACACCAGACGAATGCGTCGCCGCAAATATACGGCCCGGATCCTGCGGGTCAAACGCCATCGACCAGATGCGGCGGCTCGGCAGTTTCATTTCCTTGGTATCGACACGCTTCCAGCGATTGCCGGCGTCGGTCGAGATGAAGATGCCGCCGTCGGTGTCGATGGCACTCGATATCAGGACCTCGTCAGTGTTGCTCGGGTTGATCAGAATGCTCGTAAAATTACCTAACGACAGATTACCGCCGCGACGGCTCCACGTTTTGCCATTATCGCGGCTGAGATAGAACGTCTGTGTGGTGCCGACGTAGATATAATCGGGACGCTTCGGGTCAGACGTGATCGAACTGACCGGCACGTTGTCGATCGCACCGCCAGCCTTGTTCCAGGTCATGCCTTTATCATGCGAAACAAGAACTCCCGAGGTCGCGGTTCCGATCCAGACTGTGTCGGGCCGGGCCGTTGAAACATGAATAGCAAAAACATTCTCACTCATTCCCTCGCCGAAGGACAGCTTTTCCCATCCTTTGCTCAGATCGAGGCTGCGGTAAAGCCCTTTGTCGGTTCCCGCATAGAGTCCGCCGCCCGGGATGGTCTCAATGATCGTTACTTTATCGGTCAGGGCCGGGATCAACTTTGGTACTGCGGCCGGTGACGCTACCGGTGGCGAAGTTCGAGCCGTAACCGCCGCCGTCTTTTTCACACCCGGTTTGGCTTTCGCTTTTGCCGGTGGTTTGGCTGCTGGCTTCTTTACCGGAGCTTTTACCGGGGCTTTCGCCGCAACTAGCTGATTCCAGGAGTTCCCGCGATCCATCGAGCGAAAGATGCCCATATTGGTGCCGAGAAACATCGCATTTGGGTTCGCCGCGTCCTGCTTTAAGGCAAACGTTCTGACGCGACCGACATCGAGCCCCTGTGCCTGTTTCCAGGTCTGGCCGCTGTCGTCGCTGACGAAGAAAAAGCCGCCGCCGGTCGCCGTGTTATGCGTCGCCGCATATAGACGGTTCGATTTCTGGACATCGGGTGTGACCATATAGGTCAGACGGCTGCTGAAATTCGTATTGGTCTGCTGGAAGTTACGGCCGCCGTCATTTGAGACCATGACGCCGTAATTGTTGGTTCCGATAAATACGCGGTTCGGTTCATCCGGGTGGACGGCAATTGAGTTGATCTCAAGATTTCTCTGGGTCGTTAGGGCCCAGGTTTTGCCGCCGTTCGTCGTCATCCAGAAACCTTCGGTCGTCGCCGCGTAAACGGTCCCGGCGATCGTCGGGTGCTGCAGAATGTCGCGTGTACGACGCGATTGCGACGGGATGCCGTTGATCTTTGACCATTTTTCGCCGCCGTTCTGCGATTCGTAAATGCCGCTACAGGCAGACGCGATAACGTGATCGGGATTTCGCGGATCGAGCGTAACGGCAAAGACATCGGAATCATCGATCATGCCGTCACGGATCAGGCGCCAGTTCTTTCCGGCATCGGTGCTTTTGTACGCTCTCCACCAAGTTCCTGCGTATATCGTGCTCTCGGATCGCGGGTCGATCGCCAGCGAATCAATATTCACAGGCATCGTCGTCGACGAGATCTTGCTCCAGTCCTCGCCGGAGTTTTTGGACGCCCAAACGCCGCGGGTCGTGCCGAGCAGAATAAGTTTTGGATCGACCGGCGATTGGGTCATCGAATGGATCGACTCGCCTTTCAGTTCTTTTGATTCCTTCCAGGATTCGCCGCCGTCGTTTGAGCGGAAAAATCCGCCGGGGGCGTTGCCGCGATGGCCGGAGGTGTAAATATTTTTCGAATTCTGCGAATCGACGAGCAGTTGGTCGAGGATCAGTTCGGTTTTGTTCAGGTTGACGAGCAGCCGCCACGATTTGCCGCCGTCGGCTGACGTGTGGATCTGGCCGTCGAGTGTGCTGATGTAGATGCGATTCTTGTCCTTTGGATCGATCTCGATCGCCCTGACGTCACCGCCTGTCGGACCGACGACCTGCCAGTCGGCATAGGACTCCGCTGGATTCGCTGCGCTGCCGTCTACGGCAAGTACTGCGAACACCGACGCATGCATCATCGCGGCGGCCAACAACATCGACAAAACGGATCGGAGCTTTCTAATCTGCAGCATATCTTTCGGTTCCTTTATTTACAAGCGGGGCGAGAACTTCCCGGTTCGCAAAACGAATTGCGATCTATGCTTTGATGTCCAAAGCAGGCCGCGGGTTTGCGTCGCGTTTTTATTACAGGTTTGCGATGCCGCAATCAGCATCAGTGCTTACTAACTTTAGCTATATTACAGAAATCCGCCCGGAAATCAAAGCAAAAATTAAGCATTCGTTTAAATAAAAAGATTTAAACGGAAAAACGACCGGGACTTCGTGATGATCGTCCCGGCCGTTTTGGTTATTTGATGTTCACATCCCGTGGGATGTAAAGCTTATGGCTGTGGATTGTCCGCACCGGCAGGTACCAACCAGAACTTGGTCTTGATCTCGCCGTTGTTTGGACCGTCGACAAACGTCACACGGCTTGCATCGTATTTACGGAAGTTGATCGCCTTCATGATCTGAGCTTTCTGCTTCTTGATCTGAGCGGCAGTTCCGTAATTGATGATGTAGCCCTTGGAACTCGGATCGTTGTTCAACTGGATATAGAAGTTGTCAACACGAGCCTTGACGTCATCATCTTTTAGTACACCGTATTCGTCAACTGGAATCGCTGGCTTCTGGCCTTCAATCACACCAGCAGTTTCGCTCGCAGTTGTTGGGCAGTTCTGGCCCGCACATGACGCAGGAAGCCCGCCAATATTTACGGTAGCAGTCAAGTTCGAACCACCCATTTCTTTGGTTGTGCGAACCGTGATGCTAGGAGTTCCCTGACCCGATTCGATCGTACCAGCCGATACGGTCCAGTTGTAAGTAACATCGCCGCTTGACGTGGCAGTGAAGGTCATCGTATCGCCAGGATTGGTCGTACCAGCCGGGCCGCTAATCGAGAGGCTCGGGCACGTGCAGGTTGGCGGCGGTGCCTGGCAATCAGGACATTCTTCGACGCGGATGGTCTTGGTGTCCGTTTTGCCGCAAACGCCGCAGCCGTCATCGACGCCTGTAACGATCGTGTAGGTTCCGACCTGAGCCGAACTGAGATCCCACTGAACGTTTGCACCCGTTCCGACAATACGTCCGCCTGAGACGGTGTAGTTGTAGGTAAGGACATCGTTTTCAGGATCGCTTGCACGCGTTGCAACGCTGATCGTCTTGCTGTCGTTACATGCACCAGACTTCGATGTCGTACCAGGACGGCAAGGAAGCGTGATGGTCATGTCGCTGAGCGTGACCGAGTCAACGTTAGCAGGCTGGTTCACGACTTCGCCGAGGCGTTTGTCGCGACGGCCGATCCAGAAGTTAGCAATGTAACCATGTGGATCTGACGAGGTTCCAAGTCCGCTAGGAACGCCAGTCGTGGTGACCGTCGTGGTGGTTGGAACGCAGCCAGGAAGCGAAACAGGTCCGCAAAGAACGGTGACCGAGTTCGAGGTCGAATCGCCGTCGAAGCTTTCGAAATCCTGCTGATTAAAGTTGTAGCGATAAGCCAATCCAAAACCTAACCAGCGACGCGGATAAACGCGGAAGCCGGCAATACCGTCTTTTGGATTCTGCTCAAGCGCATTCGGTGTACGTCCGCCAACATAATCCAGCGAGCGGAACTCGAGGATAGGCTGGAAGAATTTGTTAACCGGGAAATCAACACCGACCGACAACTGAAGCTCGTCACCCGGATCGAACATCACGAAATCCGAACCGCCAAACGTACCTTTGCTCTTGCTGGTGTAGACGTAGCCCGCATTGAACGACACGTTAGCCCATTTGGTCGCGCGTGCATCGATGAAGTAGGTTAGGCCGATGTCGCCTTTGTTGCTGCCCGGTCCCGAACCACGCTGCATCATGTTGAAGCCCGCCGCGTCGCTGCCGCTATCCATATAGTAGCGATAAAAAGCGGTGATACCGTGGCCCCACGCTGCTTTCTCATCATTGAAGCGCCATTTGAAGCCGACATTCATCGTGTTAAACGATGAAGTTCCCCAGGTTCTATTGATGAACGGAGCGTCAGCCGTGTAGGTCGGAGCGGTCGAGAAGCTCGCCGGAGCAGTATTACCGTTGATAAGCGGTGAGGTCGTCAGGACAATACCCGGAAGGATGCTGCCATAAACCGAACCAACGCCCGGGAACAGGTCCTGAGCCCCGCCGACTCTCGGCGGTCCAAGCGTATTAATTGCTGTACCGAGATTCGGCGTGTAGAATGTACCACCCGTGAACGGGAACGCCGTAAAGGCGGAACCGATCGGACGATAGATCGCACGAGTTCCCGAGGTGCCCGGCTCGAGCACGATCGCACCCGGGCGACGAAGAGCGTTACCGATCAGAAGCTGCGAATTCGGCAGGTAGAAACCTGAAAGATTCTGTGGCGCGTTTACCTTTACACCGCGGTAGCCTTCCGTAGTGAAGAACAACTCGAATCGATTCGAGAGGCCGATCTGAAAGCTGAGCGGCACGGACGAGATGTCCACGTTACCCGGATCGCGGTCATAATTGCTGAGTGACGCGCTCAGGGTGTATTCGCCCTTTCTCAAGGTCGAGCTGTCATAGACAGTAAAAAGACCTGTCGGACCACCGACGGGCCCTCCAGTTCCAACAGTTGGAGCCGTGTTCCTTGGCTCTTTCTCGGACTTTTGGGCCGATACCGCGAACACGAGCGTTAAAATAATAAGTGTAACGACGTACACTCTTGTAGCGAGTTTCATCACATTCCTCCGCCGAAATAGAAAATTAAATTTCAAAAAGTAACAACATCGACCGGACGCAGATATCGCCCGATCTCAAACAATTTCATAATTATTGCATACGTTACGCTTAGTTACCAAACCGGAAAGCCGTGGAAACCGCACGTATGGCAAATAAAGGAAAATCAATACTTACGCTTAGTTTATAGAGGAGTTCGACCTCAAAGTCAACACTTAAAGTCAATTCTCCCAGCTATCGACGTTATCGTAAGTCCTTACAAAAATCAAGTTTTTTCGTATTCTGCCAATTACTGCCTAGGCATAAATTCCGCGCATACGCGTGTCATAGGCCACACGGTCGATCGCCAGCATGTATGCCGCCGTTCGCGAATCGACGTTGTGTTTATCGGCATAATGTACCAGTTCGTTAAAGCTCGCGACCATTTTGATCTCAAGCCGTTCGTTCACTTCGGCCTCCGACCAGAAATATCCCATGCGGTCCTGAACCCATTCAAAATATGAAACTGTGACGCCACCGGCGTTCGCCAGGATGTCCGGGATGACGAATATTCCCTTGTCGTGCAATATCTTATCCGCCTTTGGCGTGGTCGGGCCGTTAGCTCCCTCGGCGAGAATTTTGCAGCGAATGCGGTCGGCATTTTCCGACGTTATCTGGTTTTCCGTCGCACATGGAGCAAGCACATCGCATTCCAGCTCGAGCAGGGCCTTGTTATCCACGTATTCGACATCAGGATAGCCTTCGAGCGTTTTGTTGTTCTTGATGTATTCGAGAACGTGCGGAATGTTGAGGCCGTTCGGATTATGAATGCCGCCGCCAACGTCTGAGATCCCGATGACCTTGTAACCCGCAGCGTGCATCAGTTCGGCACCGATGCCGCCAACGTTTCCTGAACCCTGAACGACAACTGTCGTCTGCTGGGGCGTTAGGTTAAAACGTTTGATCGCTTCATTTACCGTAAACATCACGCCGCGGCCCGTTGCTTCGCGACGCCCGAGCGAACCGCCCAGAGCGACGGGTTTACCTGTAACGACAGCATTTACCGTGTGGCGCATGTGCATGGAATATGTATCCATGATCCACGCCATCGTCTGTTCGCCGGTGTTCATGTCCGGTGCAGGCACGTCTTTGTCAGGGCCGATGAAATCTATCAGTTCCGACGTATAACGGCGGGTAAGCCGCTCAAGCTCGCCGATCGACATCTGATGCGGATCGCAGATGACGCCGCCCTTACCGCCGCCGAATGGGACGTTAACGACCGCGCATTTCCACGTCATCCAGGCCGAAAGCGCCTTGACCTCGTCGAGCGTAACGTCCGGAGCGTAGCGAATGCCGCCCTTTGCCGGCCCGCGCGCAAAGTTGTGCTGGACGCGAAAGCCCTCAAAAACCTGAATATGCCCGGTGTCCATTCTGACCGGGATATAGACTTTCAGTTCACGGCTAGGGACGCGCATCACGGCGTAAAGGTCTTCTTCGAGATTGAGCAGTTTGGCGGCACGGTCAAACCGTTCGCTCATAGCCTCAAACGGGTTCTTTTCATCACTGCCGCGAAAACGCCGCATTTCATCAGCCATCGGATTTGCCATTATTTAAGATCTCCAACTATAAAAAACTCTTATCTGCTAATAACCACTTAACTAATATCTAGTCTAAACCAACCGTATGCCAACGGGCGAATTCCCCGTCCAACAAAACTCCGTGCAAATGCATCTCAAATGAGTTGTCAAAATACTTCGATTTTGGCTATTTGTACGCCGCCTAAGGAGAAATTTTGTTCAGCGTTACGATCATTTCGGCAGGAAACGCCGGGCATTAAGGCATCAGCGTTCAATGTGAAAATCTTAACTTACAAAAAAGTAGGAACGCAAATGTTTGAGACCGAAAACTTTGCACACGGATGACCCCACGTTTGCGATATAAACCCTTGGAGGTTCTTATCCGTCAATGTTACGATTTAGCCACTCTATCTTCATGCTGTACCAATCTTTAGGTCGAGATCCATTTCGAATGAGCCGTGCGATGGCGTCCGCTCTGCTTATCGGCATATTAGCCTTTCTCGTGAGCGTTCCGGCATTCGGCCAGGACGAGGAAAAAGGTGACGATCCGGTCGCTGCTTTTAATGAGGCCCAGAACCTGCACGAAAAAGGCGATCTCGCCGGAGCGATCAGGCTTTATGAAATGGCTCTGAAGATCGAGCCCGCGTTTCCCGAAGCTCAATACCAGCTCGCCACCGCCCAACTAATGCTGGGAAAGAAGGACGAGGCGGAAAAGTCGTTCCGGCTGGCAATCGATCTTCGCACCGACTGGACGCTGCCGATGACTGGTCTCGGTTCGCTTCTGATGGATAAAGGCCAATTCGCCGAGGCGGATCGGCTTCTGACCAAGGCGATCGGCCTCGAACCGCTGAATTCTGTCGCCCTGACGGCCTTGACCGAACTGCGGATCAATAGCAAATCTCCGACAACCGAGCTTGAAAAGCTGCTGACGCCGATCGTTAACCTCACAGGAAAAGCAAACGCGACGCCTGCTCTTTGGTCAGCCCGGGCAGCACTGGAAAACGCCCTGCAAAAACGTTCGGCAGCCAAGGCCAGTACTTTGAAAGCCCTTGAAGCAGACCCGAAGAATCGATCGGCACTTTTCCTCCTGGCCGACATCGCCCTGTTCGAAGGCGACATCGCGCGGGCAAAAGATCTGGCGGCTCGCATCGGGGCACTGTCACCTGCCGCGGATCAATTAAAGCTCTTGCGTGCGAATATTTTTGCCGGCGAGGGAAAAACGGACGAGGCCCTCGCACAGATCGATTCGATGCAGAAGCAAAACGCGTCGGCAAACGAGCTGCGGAGTAAACTTAATACATCGAAAACGACAAGTGTCGCGGATCTCGAGAAGCTGCTTGAGACGAATCCGGCCGATGCCTTCGTTCTCGGTCGGCTCTGCACGCTATTCCGCCGCGAAAACCCGGAAAAGGCTCTATTCTACTGCCGTAAGGCAGCCGACGCAGAACCGGGAAATGTAAATCACGCCGTTGGCTTCGGAGCGGCCCTCGTTCAGGGCAAGCAGTATGACGCAGCGGTCGGAATTCTTCGAAAAATTCTCGAAATAGTTCCCGATAATTTCACGGCTCATGCTAATCTGGCAACAGCTCTCTATCAACTAAAGCGGACCGCCGAAGCGAAGACGGAATTTGAATGGCTTACAAGTGCCCAGCCGGCATCCGCCGGTGCTTACCTTTTTTTGGGTATCATTCACGATGAGGCGGGAGAGTTCATGGATGCGATGGCCAATTATCAACAGTATTTAAGGCTCGCTGATCCGGCCGCGAACAAACTCGACATCGAAAAGGTCAACCTGAGGCTGCCGTCGCTGCAAAAGCTGATAAAAGATAAGAAAGGAAAGAAATAGTGAAGATCGTTAATAGTGAAAAGCCAATAGCTAAAAGATTTCGGATCGATGTCGCGGCGAAGTTCTTCTGTGGTTATTGGATCTTTGCCTTTTTACTTTTATGTTTTAACTTTTTACTTTTCACTACCGCCGCTTCGGCCCAGGACGACCCGATCGAGGCCGCTCCGCCGCCGCTCAAGATCATTTCAAAGGATGAGCTGACGCGGCTCGATGGTAAGACTGACATCAAGGACCGGACCAAACTATCTCTTGAATTGATGAACCTGCGTCTCGCAGCCGCAGAAAAACTGAGTACGGCACAGAATTTCGAAGCCATGTATCTCGAACTCGGCTATTTTCATGCATTGATGGATGATGCTCTAGCCTTTCTTAACAAGAGATACGACGGCCGCGGAAAGGTGCTGGACAATTTCAAACGGCTTGAGATCGCGCTCAGAGGAATGGCTCCGAAGATCGAGATCATCCGCCGCGAACTGCCGCTCCGCTTCGATCCCTACGTTCGAAAGCTGATGGGATATTTGCGTTCCGTGCGGGCTCAGGCAACGGATTCGCTCTTTAGCGACTCTGTAATACCAACAGTCAGGAAACCTGATTAGTAGATCCGTTATGAAATTTGCCATTCTGTTTTTTGCCTCGATAGCAGCCGCCTTCGTTTTACTGCCGACGGCAGCAGCCGCTCAACGCGACTATTTTACTGCCGAAGAGATCGAATTGATCCGCGACGCCCAGAAGATCGACGATAGAATAAACGTCCTGACAAAGATCATCGACCGCCGCTTCGACGCCCTAAAAGTCGATGTCCACGGTGCCAGGATCTCGCCAAAAGAACAGGAAAAATGGGGTGTGCTGCCGCAGAGTTCACGATTTGAACTGCTGCTCGACATAAAACGCATCCTGCAAAAAGCCATCGACGACATCGACACCCTCGCCGAAAGGCCGGAATCAGGCATCTTGCCCGACCCCGACGATAAGAAAGCCAAATCGACCTTCGCCGAACTTTTCCCCAAGGCCGTAAGATCCCTCGGAGCCGCCGCCCAACGCTACCAGCCTGCCCTCAAGGCCGAACTCGACAAACCCAACGCCGGCTCGGAAAAAGGCTCGATCCTCGATTCCCTCGACTTCTGCGACCAGATCGTCGCCGCCATGGGCAAACTGCCGGAACAGGTGGAGAAGGCGAAGAAAGGAAAGAATTAGCCGGGAACGCAGGCGCCATCGCCTGCAATGCCGGTTCCTCTGGCGGGACGACACTTAATTTTTTTCAACCTTCGTCGGCCTGGCGGTTCTCAGCGTCCCGAAGCGGAACGCTTGCAGGCGAGGGCGCCTGCGTTCCCGGCATATCGCCGCCCATCTTCAACCCATCATTGCCCCCATCTGTGGATTTTCACGTCGCGAAAGGCAAAATTCGCCCGATCTTACCCAACGCTTCCGTCCGCAACCGAAATTGCGATTTTGGTAAAGCAAAACACCTTCGACCAATCTGCAAGATACC
The DNA here is from genome assembly GCA_040080065.1 of Pyrinomonadaceae bacterium. Lineage (GTDB taxonomy): Bacteria > Acidobacteriota > Blastocatellia > Pyrinomonadales > Pyrinomonadaceae > OLB17. Next base: position 1,567 of record JBEBJB010000012.1, on the reverse strand, counting down.
TCTACCAATCGCACCGTTTTTGAACGACAAATGGTACCCAACATTCGACCAATCGTCGTGTTTTCATGATCCTTCTGCCGATAAACAGGGCGATTCACAAAAAGTGTGAAACGATTCACACTTTTTTAGGGTCAATTTCGCCGACAGGCATTTTTGCGGTTTTGACTTCCCCCAAATTCGATCAATTTAAAACAAAACCGCCCGCGAAAAACGGGCGGTTTTGACCGAAGATAGATCGGCAACTATCCGGTCGAAGCCGATTTCAAATCGAGCAGGCTGTCGAGGGGGGTGTATTCGAGTCCCTGCGATGTCGCGACGGCTTCGTAGGTGAGTTTGCCGGCGTAGGTGTTGACACCCTCGTAAAGGCCAGCGTCTTCAGCGATCGCTTTCTCGAAGCCTTTGTTAGCCAGATCCAACGCGTATGGCAGCGTGGCATTGGTCAGGGCGAACGTCGATGTTCTCGGCACCGCTCCCGGCATGTTCGCCACGCAGTAGTGCAGAACGCCTTCCTCGTAATAGGTCGGGTTCGAGTGGGTCGTCGCGTGAGTCGTCTCAAAGCATCCGCCCTGATCGACCGCAACATCAACCAGCACCGCACCTTGCGGGATCAAATGAAGCATATCGCGTGTAACCAATTTCGGAGCCGCAGCACCGACAACGAGCACCGCACCGATCACGAGATCGGCATGTGAAATGGCTTCCTCGATCTGGTAACGCGACGAGGCCAGCGTCTGGACCTTCGAAAGGAAAATGTCATCGAGTTGACGCAAACGGTCGAGATCGCGGTCGATGATCGTGACCTTCGCACCAAGCCCAACCGCCATTTTTGCAGCCTCGGTTCCGACAATGCCGCCGCCGATGATGACGACATTAGCCGCCGGAACTCCCGGAACGCCGCCCAGCAAAATGCCGCGGCCGCCGTTCATTTTCTCTAAGTAAGTTGCACCGACCTGCACAGACATGCGGCCTGCAACTTCGGACATCGGTATCAGCAAAGGCAAACGGCGTCCGCTCGTGATGGTCTCATAGGCAACGCCCGTGACTTTGCGCTCAAGCATTTGCTTGGTCAGTTCGAATTCCGGAGCGAGATGCAGGTAGGTGAAAAGCAGCTGATTTTCTCGCATCCGAGGATATTCCGGAGCGACCGGCTCTTTGACCTTGACGATCATATCGCCCGCAGCCCAGATCTCATCCGCCGTGTCGAGCAACTGGCCGCCGGCCTTAACATACTGCTCGTCCTTAAATCCCGAGCCCTCACCCGCCGTCTTCTGAACGAAAACAGTATGGCCCGCAGCCGTCAACGCCTGAACACCCGCCGGCGTCAAACCGACGCGGTACTCGTTGTCTTTGATCTCTTTCGGTAATCCGATCTTCATCTTAAATAACTCCTAAAATTTTATGGATATAACAAATTCTTTTAACCGAAAATTATAACTGTTTGTTGTGAATTTCGAAAATGCCATCAGCGGACTGGAGGGTGAGCATCCTGCTCGCCCTTAAACTTCGCTACAACGCTGCCGCTCCGTTAAAATCAAAATACGGGCGAGCAGGATGCTCACCCTCCAGT
>JBEBJB010000048.1:0-30692 GCA_040080065.1 Pyrinomonadaceae bacterium | reverse complement strand
CGAAAGAGGAAGTTCTTAAGCTGCGGAGCAGCGACAGAATGTAGCCCCAGGTGGAGCCTTGCGGAACCTGGGGTTCGGATCAGGAAAGATCAAAAGCCCGCGGAGTGGGCGACAGATCTATCCACCGCTTGCCCGAACCTATGCCGCCCGCTCCGCAGGCTCTAAAATAAATTTGGCTGTTCCCCAGGTTCCGCCTTGCTCCACCTGGGGCTACAACTATATCGCTGCTCCGCAGCTGGGAAACTTCATCGCCACTTCCGATTCTCTCGATTTGAACAAAATAATAAATTCTGATATACATTCTCTATCACTAGCAGCAACTCAGCTCTAGCTGATGGTCCGATATCGGACTCAATTTTTGCAAGACCTCGGTCTTCAAACAACAAACAGGAGCATAATAATGAGATATAGAATATCTACATCTGCGGATCATGTCCGCACCCTCAAAAACCCCAACGACGAAACAATCCGAATCATTCATGCCTTGGTAAATGTCTACAATTTACCGATGAATTTACCATTGGATCCAGATCCACGGCGACCTAAGACCACTGGGAAAGTGCCGCCGCGTATCGAATCATCGCTACGAACAAACGACGGCAAATTTCATTTACTTAATCGCGGCATCACGATTTCGGCTGAAAAGGCTGAGTTCGATAATAAGATCGGGGAATTGATTCTCACTCTTCCGGATGGTGACGGCCAGTACGGGATCATCGATGGCGGGCATACATTTCATACGATAGTTCGCGTTCTTGCAAAGGAGGCGAAAGCAAGGGAGTTATTAACCCACGACGAGCTTGAATCAATGCCCCTTGAGTTCTCGGATCAGTACGTACATCTCGAAATTCTCGAAAAAGTTGAAAGTCATTTGGCTGATATAGCTGAGGCCCGCAATTTCAGTGTTGAGCTGAAAGGCTGGACGCTAGCGAACTATCGTGGAGACTTTGACTGGTTACTCAATGCAATTGGTCGCGTGGATGCTGACAAGATAATACGTGTGAGTGAGAACGACGAGCAACCGGTACCTATTTTGGACGTAGTCCAAATATTGGGTGCGGTAAATCCTACACTATTCCCGGATGAAAAGCCGGCACAAGATGCGTATAAGACCGCCGGTAAAATCCTCGGATATCTGATCGATGAGGACGATCCCTACAAATTCAAGAAGTTATCGAAAATCTCAAAAGACGTTTTGAGACTTTACGACTATGTACGGGTCAGCTTCGGCGAGAAATATAGTATTCCCGATGAAAGCGGGAAACGAGGAAGACTAGGAGCCAAGAAAGAGGTAAAAGACCTTAAGGATCGTCGGGGCGGAAAAGCTAAGGCGACATATCATTGGCTTGATACTTCCAAGCCTCCCGTAAAAGGCGATTTTGTAATTGATAAGGGGCTGGCAATCCCACTCATCTCTGGTTTCCGCGTGCTACTTGCCGAAGGCTCTGACGGCGAGTTTGAATGGCTCACAGATCCCTTTGCGTTCTTCGATAAGTACGGTGACAAACTTGTCAGGGTGGTTATGAGCGCAAGTAACGAAGGCGGCGGTGAGCCGTGGGCTGTTGGCCGTGACCCGCAGGTTTATGGACGGCTTACCTCCGAGATTAGGCGCTGGTATCTAGAAGGCCAATTTATGAATCGAGGTGAGAGCATCGCGGCCTAGTGCCGTTAAGATGGCACCGGTAGAACGGAAAATAGTTCTCCCGGTGCCTATTATTAAGCCGCTTATTTATCGCGGAAAATTGGGAGCAACAAAATGGCGACAGAAATTAAGACAAAACAAACTTTTGGCGGAAATGATGTAGTCCAAATTCGACCAGAACCGAAGGATGGAGTTCCGACGGCGATGAACGTTATAATCACATTCGAAGAAGCTCTTAAGCTTCATCTTTCCCTTGGACAAGCCTTGGCAAAGTTAAATAGCTATAACCGTTCAACAACGCTGGGTAAGAGGTCGGCTGTAAATATCTGCCTTTATCCTCACAAGAAGCGTATTACGATTAACGAGGCTCAGATTCCGAAGGCAAGATAAGCGCAGATATCCCCGTTTTTTGGGAGAGCCAATCGGAGCAGTGGGCAGTGGGCGGTGGGCAGATGAAAGGGTCTATCCCTTAAACTGATCGATGTAGCCGTCGAGGTCTTTTTGGAGGTCTTTGGTTCGGTGATAGCCGCGCGTCGTGATCAGGTCGAGCAGGTGGCGGGCTTCGGTAAGTTCATTTTCGGACGCGACTTCAAACAGACTCTGAAGATCAACAATATCACGCATTCTACTTTCTCGGGCAGAAAGTGTTTTCAGAGCGATCAACGACGCTGTTGTTGCAACGCGTACGTTGATATTTGAAAATAAATGACCTTCCTCGGATGAGTCGACGATCTCATTCTCAATGCCCGACGAAGCAAAAAGCAGATCTACAAACATTGGATTAGAGCCCGGCGAGATCATTCGAACGGTAGCCATTCGACCCGTTTCCTCTTGGTCAAAGACATCATCTGTCAAGAAACCAAGCTGAGAAAATTCATAGACGATCTTTTGGGCGCTAGCGTCATCTTCGACAGCTACGGCTAGATCGAGATCCTTCGTCAACCGTTCGATAGCTCGAAAGGAAACCGCAAGACCGCCGACAACGGCGAACCTGACGCCAAGATCCGTCAGTAATTCGATAGCCCGCCGAGAATGGAATTCTAGTTCTTCTAAGGTCAAGGGTTTTCTGATTTGACGGTAGGTCGGATGGAACGGCGAACAAGTCCCTCTTCAGGTTCAGTGTAAGGCCTTACCAAGTACCAATTGGAAACTTCTTCAGATATTTCCGAGTCGGTTATATCGGGCTTTCGTTTTTTGAGCTTATGAATGAACGCACTCTCTCCTAAACGCTGGAGTTCGGACACTACCCTAAATTTTGGCTCGAAGTCCTTCACAGCGACTATTTTAACACATTTTCAGCCGGTTTGGCTCGAATTTTCGATCCCGATGGCTCGTTGTACGGGACCCCAGTCGCTACCGCTCCCGGTTCTGACTACTGCTCGAACTGCTTCTTCAAACTCTCAGTATACGGTGCCCTCGCAACGCCTTTCTCAGTAATTATCGCCGTCACCAGATCATTCGGCGTTACGTCGAAGGCGTAGTTGCTGACGAGAGTATCGTCGGGTGCTAATTGTATATCCTTTACGTGGGTGACTTCGCGGATGTCGCGTTCTTCGATGGGGATCTGGTCGCCGGTGGGGCAGGCGAGATCGACGGTCGAGAGCGGGGCGGCGACGTAGAATGGGATGTTGTGCCGCCGGGCCAGGACGGCGACCATGTAGGTGCCGATCTTGTTGGCGACGTCGCCGTTGGCTGCGATGCGGTCTGAGCCGACTACGACGGCGTGGACACCGCCTTTTTTCATGATGTGGCCGCTCATGTTGTCGGTGATGAGGGTGACGGGAATGTCGTCTTCCATCAGTTCCCAGGCCGTAAGACGTGCTCCCTGGAGGTACGGGCGGGTTTCGTCGGCGATGACGGAGATATGCTTGCCCTGATCGACCGCTCCGCGAATGACGCCGAGAGCGGTTCCCCAGACGCCGCCGGTTGCGAGGGCCCCGGCGTTGCAGTGGGTGAGGACAACGTCGTTGTCGGCGAGGAGTTCGCCGCCGAATTGGGCGATCAGGCGTTGCGATTCGATGTCTTCGTCATGGATGGCGATGGCATCGGTCTTTAATATCTCTTTGATCTCGCTGACCGATCTCCCTTCTGACTTGGCTTTCTGAAAGGTGCGGTTCATGCGGTCGATCGCCCAGAAAAGGTTGACGGCGGTCGGGCGTGTCGCGGCGAGGACTTCGCTGATGTATTCGAGTTCCTCTTCGAGATCGGCGACGGTCGTGCCGACGAAATTCTTCGCCCCGAGAGCGATGCCGTACGCGGCCGAAACGCCGATCGCGGGGGCTCCGCGGACGACCATGTCTTTGATGCCGGCGGCGACCTCGTCGTAGGTTTTGAGCGTGAGCCAGGTTTCCTCAGTCGGCAGCAGCCGCTGATCAAGCATGAGAACGCCTTCGTCGGACCATTTTACGGGGATGATGTTGAGTTTCATAAGGTATGCGCGTCTCCGCGAAACTGTCGATTATACCGAATCGACACTGTGTGCCAAAGCCCGCGCGTGAGCAAGGGCGGAACATTCAAGTTGAGTGATTCGCCCTTGCTTACGCGCGGGCTTGTGCATTTTACGAACTTTCCCGTCTTTCCGCTCGTTCTCAATTCCATGAAACTCGAACACACACTCGACGACCTTTACGTAGCGGTTACAAGGCGGTGGTGGATGCAGCTATTTGCGGCGTTTACCAGGGTGCTGCTGGCTGTTGCGTTTATCCCGCCGAGTTATAAAAAGATCGTGCACGAACCGTTCACGTCGCTGTCGGATTCGAACCCGGTCGGGCATTATTTCAACGCACTGCTCCAAACCGGTTTCTACTACGAATTCCTCGGTTGGGGCCAGATGATCGCGGCAATTTTGCTGCTGATCCCGCGAACATCGCATCTCGGAGCCTTACTATTCCTGCCGATCATTGTAAATATCGCGGTGCTCACATCCTCGGTCGGATTCGCCGGAACGTGGCTGCTGACAATCTTTATGAGCCTCGCGGCGACATTTTTGGTTGCGTGGGAATATGACCGGCTGAAACCGATCATATTCTCAACCCGTGAACAGCGACCGCGCAAATTTCGCTACCAGTTAGTGACAATTCCCGGATTTTTCGCGGTTGGCGGTGCGGTCATGGGCGGAGCTTGGTGGATGATCGGACTGGGAAATTTCTCTAACTATTTGCGAATAGGTGGTTTGCTGGTTGGTGTTGGGTTTGCATTCGGGCTTCTCGTGGCTCTTCACTACCGGTTTATGCCCGTTGGGCATCTGGACCGGGCGGAATAAATGCGTTGATGTTAGAACTGTAATATTTGATACTCCGGCTTTCATCGTTTATATTTGTTGGATCACCGACAATTTGATTTATGACGGAGGCCTCGACCGATATTACAACGCAACAAGCAGTAAGAGCACAGACCGATAACACAACGAGAACCGATTTTGAATTCAGCCGCGAGATCCCCGCGAACCTGGCCTCACTCGACGCGATCTCACAAAATTTCTACTGGTCATGGCAGCCGGAGGGAGCGGCGCTTTTTCGCGAACTCGACCCTGAGCTGTGGGATATTTGTGAGCAAAATCCACGGCTTTTGCTAAAAAAGGTAAGCGGGTTAAGGTTGTGGCAGCGGTCGTCGGATGTGGCTTACGTCGAGCGTTTGCGGCTTTTTCACAACAAATTTCAAAGCTATCTGGCGGCCGCGGGCGATGTGCAGGATTCGCGTATCGCGTATTTCTGTGCCGAATACGGTGTTCATAATTCACTGCCAAATTATTCAGGCGGGCTCGGCATCCTGGCGGGTGATCATCTCAAATCGGCCAGCGACCTAAATGTTCCGCTAATGGCGATCGGGCTACTTTACCGGTACGGCTATTTTCGCCAAAAGATCCGGCATGACGGCTATCAGGAAGAGACCTATAACGACGTTTTCGAATCGGAACTCGCGTTAAGGCCGGTGTTTGACGCAAGTGGCGAGCGGTTGACAGTGCTGGTACATATTCGCGGACGCGAGGTGTTTTCACAGGCATGGCTTGCCCGCGTCGGACGCATTCAGCTTTATCTGCTCGACACAAATGTTCCCCAAAACGCAAATATCGACCGCCTCATTACCGGTCATCTCTATGGCGGTGATACGGAAACGCGTATCGTGCAGGAAAAGATTTTGGGAATCGGCGGCGTCCGGCTGTTGCGTGCCTTGGGTGTCAATCCTGCGGTCCACCATTTGAACGAAGGCCACGCCGCATTTTCAACGCTCGAACTCGCACGGGAATTTATCAAAGCAAATCCCGAAAAAGATTTTGCCGACGCCGCGGCAGCGGTGCGGGAAATGTGTGTTTTCACTACGCATACGCCGGTTGCGGCCGGAAATGACGCCTTTGCTCCGGATTTGCTGACGGCCTGTTTCAGTGAGACTTTTAAGGACAGGCTAAAGCTGACGGACGGTGAATTCGTCGCTCTCGGCAGGGCGAACCTCGCGGATGATAATGAGCTATTCGGAATGACGCCGCTCGCGATACGCATGTGCCGCTCGGCAAATGGCGTGAGCGAAAAACACGGCGAGGTCTCGCGGGAATTGTGGCTCAAGATGTTTCCGGACCTCGACGATCCCGGCGCGGTGCCGATCACTCACGTGACCAACGGCGTTCACGCACCGACGTGGGTCGCACCGGCGTTCCAAACGGTCTACGAACGACAGATCGGCGAAGATTGGCACGAGATCGTTCGCGATCCGTCTGCTTGGGCGAATGCGGTCGATAGGTTGTCGGATCGCGATATCTGGGACGCACATCTCAAATTGAAAAATCTGCTGATAGCGTTTATCCGCGAACGGACGCGTTCGAGAAATACGGGTTCGCAAAACACGATTCACGAACACGAAAATACGCAGCATTTGTTTTCACCCGATGTGCTTACGATCGGTTTCGCACGTCGCGTCGCGGCGTATAAACGCTGGGACCTGATCTTTTCTGATCTCGGACGTCTGCTTAGGATGGTCGACCATGCTGAACGGCCTGTGCAGTTTGTCTTCGCCGGAAAGGCCCATCCACAGGATCGCGTCGCGAAATCGATCCTACAGGAATTGATGAGTATCAATCACGATTCAGGCTGGCAGCGGCGAGCCGTATTTATCGAGGATTACGATCAGGAAGTAGCACGATATCTCGTCCACGGCGTCGATGTCTGGATGAACGTACCACGCAGGCCGATGGAGGCGAGCGGCACCAGCGGGATGAAGGCCGCGATGAACGGAGCGTTGAACTTTTCGATCCTTGACGGCTGGTGGATCGAGGGTTATAACGGGCAGAATGGGTTTGGTATCGGCGATCTGGCAGAAGATCTCACCGAGGACGAGATGGATGCAGCCGACAGCGAGGCTCTATATTCCACGCTGGAAAACGAACTGATCCCGGCGTACTACGCAAGAGGCGAGAGCGGTTTGCCGACGGAGTGGATTGGCGGGATGAAGAATTCGATCGCGACGCTGACACCGCAATTTTCGAGTGACCGTATGGTTTCGGACTATTTCCGGAACATTTACGAGGCAAAATAGCTATGCAGGAAATCGAGATCAAATCAGGCGTAATAAAACCGGTCGAATGCGCGAAAGAGGCTTACGAGCTGATCAAGAGCGATTACTGGCTTTTGTTCGCGATCTGGCTGGTGGGCGGGATGATCGGCGGTTTCAGCTTCCTGATCGCGGCGGGGGCGATGACGTGCGGCACTTTTTACGCCTATTTGAGAAAGATCGACGGCCACCCGATCACGTTTGACGACCTGTGGAAAGGGATGCAGTGGTTCGTTCCCGGCCTGATCGTAATGCTGGTGATCGCCGTCCCAATGGTGATAGTTTACGCCGTGTTATATGTTCCGATCCTGCTGGCGGCGGCGATGGGTCCAAAACTCAGCGAAAGCGAGCTGTTCTCAATGATCGCCGGGGCTTTCGCGGTCGATCTTGTGCTGATAGTCATAATGGTTTGCGTTCATACGCTGATGATATTTTCATTCCCGCTGCTCGTTGATAAAAACATCGGGGCGGTAAAAGCAATGACGACGAGTGCCCGGGCCGTTTTCAAGAATTTGGGCGGCGTCACGGGGTTGATCGGGGTAAATTTTGTGCTCATTCTCGGCGGTTATCTCGCCCTTTGTATTGGGGTCTACTTTGTCCTTCCGATCATTATCGCGGCGAACGTCGTCGCGTACCGTCGGGTCTTTCCCAAGCCCGCCAACTACCAATTCGAACCGCCGTCGCCAGGCGTTTATGGCGGAGGCTTAACCTAGATGCCCGCAAGATTTAACCAGATAACCTCAGAGGCTCAGCTCGACGCCCTCTTCGAAGATTCACGCAGCCACGCCGTCGCCCTCGTCAAACACAGCGACACCTGCGGTATCAGTGCGAACGTCATGTACGACCTTCGCGAGATCGATGCGGATATCAACGTGATCGTGATCCAGCAAAACCGAGATCTCTCGAACGACCTTGCAGAACGGATCAACCACCGCCACCAGTCGCCGCAGGCTTTCGTGATCAAAGACGGCAAAGCCATTTACCACGCGACACACTACGGAATAGATCCCGCTGCAATCGAATCAAAACTGCGAAACTAAAATCTCTTTCTGACAACTGCTCAATGCTTGAACCAACTCAAATAATCGAAGAAACAGACAGCGAAATATCGATCAAATGGTCTGACGACACGGAAACAAAATATTCCGCCCCGCAGCTCCGCCGCAATTGCCCTTGCGCATCCTGCGTCAACGAATGGACCGGCGAAAAGATCCTCGAAGGCGACCAGATCGCTGACGATCTCAAATTCAACCACATCTCCATCGTCGGCCGCTACGCACTCAATTTTCACTTCTCAGATGGACACGACACAGGTATTTTTAGTTTTAAGTACCTGCGTGATATGAAACTCTAGCACTCAAAGCGTGGCGGTAGCGTGGCGGACCTTATCGCTCACCAACGCGTTCTTTCTTTCTGCTATACTGTCCTTAGGAGCTAGGTACCCATCCGCGACCCCAAGCGGTACTGACCGGCACGGGATATTTCATATGCAAGAACGCGATATTTTTGACGAAAAACAGGAAGTAAAAACGGCCAGCTTTTCATGTCCTAACTGCCGTGAGCGGGCTGATTATGAGGTTCGGTGGCTTAAGCGGACTAAAAAAAAGAACACTCCGCGGTTTAACAATGAGAATGATCGTGCCCAGTATCAGAAATCGCGTGACTATATGGTGCGCGTTGACGATATGCTGATGTGCAAGAATATGCGGTGCCGCAAACGGTTTGAAATACCTTCTTCGCAGTCGATTGTATTCATCTAGACAGAACCGGAGCGAATTTGCTGTTATCGTTGTTCCTCATAGGTTTTACAATTGGAGGATACTGCGATGATCGAAGGCAAGGATTTAGAATTCTACGAATGGGAAAAGCTCCCTGACCGACGGCTCGACGCTCAACGAAAAGAAGAGGTCGATGACGTTCCTGCCGTTCCCATCGAGCTAAGAGAACAGATCATCGAGAATTACCCCGCATCGCCTGCCGATTCCGGCGGCGATATCGACGCCGAGTGGCAGGAAGTCGAAACGACAGGCTCCGAAACCGTCTTCGGCCACAACCCAACGCCCGATCAATCCGACGTTGAGGCAAATGCCCATGCCATGGGGATCGATTTTCAGGATAAAGAAACGCTCGATTTCGTTAGGAAAATGGAAAAGAGAGATGAAGACCGGTTTGAGTTGAATGAAGATTCGCGTTCGGCGAATTGACGATCTGATAGCTCGAATATCGATCTTCCCAACCAAAGGTTGTTTTCGGGCTCTGCCCGTCTATTTGCGGAGAAGCTATGCTTCTCCGTATCTCGATAAATTATCTTGCGGCTGTGTCGCCGCCACTCTTGCAGTAGAAAAACGCAGCGGCACAGCCGCGAAAGTGAATAGGGGCCTCTCGGAAAAGCATAGCTTTTCCGCAAATAGAGCGGCAAAGCCGCGGAAACCTCCGCAAATTAAGAATGGCTCGCGATCAAACGCGAGCCATTTTCTAATCTACGGCCTAATTGATTTTAATAGATCGAGAACGAATATTCGATCTGCTTGGTTACCGTCTGGCCCTGGCCGTTGGTTTTGGCTGGTTCAAAGGCAATACGCTTTGCTGCGGATATCGCCTGTTCGCTGAGGCCGTTAGGCAATCCCTTGATGACCGAAACGCTGCCGACCTGTCCTGACGATAGGAATGTTACGCGAAGGATGACCGTGCCCTGAACGTTTGCGGTTCTGGCGGCATCAGTGTAACCGGGACGCGGTTTCGACAGGATCTTGAGTCCCTGCGTAACGCCGACCTTGATGGGCGGCGGCGGGTTGCCATCGTCACCGTTGTCGCCTACTCCGCGACCGTTACCATTTCCCGAACCAAGTCCACCGCCGCTGCCTGAGCCCGTTCCCGAGCCTGCTCCGGTTCCGCGGCCGCTGCCCTGGCCTGTTCCGATGCCGCTTCCCTGGCCGCCGCCTGAACCGGTGCCGTTAGAAAAGCTGGTGAAACGTCCATTCGGGTCGCCATAGCGATCATTTTCTTTCGGGAACTTCCGGTTGCCTTCGGTTGATGGTGGCGGAAGAACTAGTTCCGGATGATCAAGCCTTGGAACTTTTGCATCAGGCGGACGAATTGGCTTTGGTGTCTGATCGGCTAGGTCGCCTTTGGTTACTTCTTCTTTTTCTTCACGGCCACCACCGCCGCCGCCACCGCCGTCGTCTTTATTCTTTTTCTCTTTCAGCTCCTCGACATCGGTCGGAATGTCCTCAACCATCACTGCGTTGAAAATATCGTCATTGATCGAGCCGACCTCAAGATCTTTGCTAAAGAGGTTATAAACCATCGCCGACATCAGGACAAAGAGCATGAAGCCGAACGATCCGAGAAGCAGAGCGCGACGGGTACCGACATTCTTTTCTTCGATCTGCGTGATATGAAAACCGCCATCGTCTGAGCTGACATTGACCCAGCCATCCGATGTGCCGCGTTTTGCGTCCGCATCGACAACTGTTTTCTGGATAAATGGTGCAACTGTCGCGGCTGCGGCCTTTGGCGTTGGAGCAGCAACAACCGGAACCTCGACGGGCTGTGCGATCACCGGCTCGTCGATCACCGGCGCTTCGACGAATTCCTCGACCGGAGCTGCGTTAACAACCTCAACCGGCGTTTCCACTGGCTCGATGATCGTCGCTGCGACTGCCGGTGCCGCTGCCACTTTCTCAACGACCGGAGCTTCCGGAACAATCGGACTCATTTCAAAAGTCTGCAGCGACTGCCCGCAATTGGGACAAAAGCCAAACTTTTCGGCAAATCCTTCGTCACACGAACTGCAAAATTTTACGATCTTTCCCATCTTTAAGCCTCTCTTTTGTCGACGCTTCCGTGGAGGAGGCGGTTACTAGTAAAACGATTATACCGCGATTATTTCAGAAGTTTAACTAAATACTACGATCTACGCGTACTACCTAATGCGTAATCACTCAATCTCCATAGATGCTCCATATGTTTGACGCGATGCCTTTAGACTCTTAAAATTTTCATTTATGAAACCTGAAGGCAAATTCGCGTTTCATAACCAGGCGGCTGACAACATAAGACGACTAACGGGCAACTAACTGTTAATCTGATGATGCCCAAAAGATATATACGATGAAAAATAAGAAAGTATTCCAGAAAGTTGTCTTCGTTGCGTTGATCGTCCTTATCCTGTTCTCGCTGGTCGCTCCGGCGATGTTTTCTCAGAACCTGCCCGCACCAAGGCAGGAAAAGCTGCTGAACGGGCTGAAAGTGCTGATGTGGCCTGATGCAAAGTCGGACAAGGTCGCGGTCAAGATCCGCATACATTCCGGCTCGGCATTTGACCCGCAAGGCAAAGAAGGCGTGATGCAGATGCTGGCGGACAATGTTTTCCCAAACGAGGCGACAAAAGATTTTTTCAAAGAAGACCTTGAAGGCTCGCTCGAGATCACCTCGAACTACGATTACATCGAGATCAGTGCGACCGGCAAAGCCGACAGCTTTTTGTCGATGCTCGAAACGCTCGCGACCGCTGTCGCAAACCCGACGATCGATAAAGAGCAGACTGCGAAGCTTCGAACTGCCCTGCTTGCAAAGGTTGCGGCCTGGGAAGCGGACCCGCAATACATCGCCGATCAGGCGGCAGTGAGGCGTTTGTTTGGAACATTTCCCTACGGACGGCCTGAGGATGGAAGTTCGGGCTCGCTGCCGAAGATTGATTTCGCCGATCTGATCGACGCGAAGCTGCGATTCCTGACTGCCGACAATGCGACGATCGCGATGTCGGGGAAGTTCGATCGTGATCTCGGCTTTCGGGCGGTTCGAAGATACTTCGGCAGTTGGCTGAAATCGGATAAGAAAACGCCCTCGACCTTTCGCCAGCCCGACGAACCGTCCACAACCCTCCTGAACGTTGTCTCGCCGAAGGCGGATGTCTCGGCGATCCGCATCGCGATGCGGGGCACGTCGCGTTCGGATAAGGATCTCGCAGCATCGATGGTTTTCACCAGCATTCTCGAATCACGGCTCAAGGCCCGCGTACCGGCAATCTATTTGGATCAGCTTTTCGTCCGCAATGAAGCTCACACTCTGCCCGGAATGATCATCATCGGATTCGCCGCCGGAAAAAACGAGGTCGGTAACGCAAACGGAAAGATCGAGGCGAACGAACTGGTCGGCAAAGCTCTGGCAGACGCGATCACCGATGCCGAATTCCAGGCGGCGAAGTCGGCATTCCAAGCGAACTGGACGAAACGAGATGTACCGTCATTCTGGCTGGACGCTGATACGTACAAATTTACGGACGTTCAGGGCTATGCTCGCTCCGCCGACAATGTAACGATCGCAGACGTGAACGCTTTCGCTGAAAAGGCTAGAAAACAGCCGATCGTAACCGTTCTGCTAAACACGCCGCCGGCAAAATAAAACTGTGCAAACCGAACTCAACGCAAAAGAGGCGGCTCACGCCAAGGCCGTCCGCGAGATGTTCGCGGGCATAGCCGGACGCTATGACCTGCTCAACCACGTCCTGTCGCTAAATATCGACAGACGCTGGCGGCGGATCGTTTCCGCCGAGCTTCGCAGCATTTTGGATGATCCAAATGCCCGCGTTCTGGATGTCGCCTGCGGCACCGGCGACCTTGCTCTGGAACTTAACAAAAACTCCAAAGCTCAGATCATTGGGACTGATTTCTGCCGCCCGATGCTCGCTTTCGCTCATTCAAAATCCCTAGCCGAGCCGCGAGCGATTCCCTATGTCGAAGGCGACGCGATGGGTCTTCCGTTTGAAGACGGCGAATTTGACGCGGTCACGATCGCCTTTGGGCTCCGAAACCTTGCCAACGTAAGTGAAGGGCTCAAAGAGCTTAGACGAATTCTGAAACCCGGCGGACGCCTCGCGGTGCTTGAATTTTCGGCCCCGATCGTTCCCGGATTTGGACAGCTTTTCAATTTCTATTTTTCGCATGTCTTACCCCGGATCGGCGGAGCTGTCAGCGGCTCACGCGGAGCCTATGAGTATCTGCCGGATTCGGTCTCGAAATTCCCGAATCAGAAAAAGCTTGCGGCGCTGATGGAAACGACGGGATTTGACGCCGTGAAATACAAAAACCTCACAGGCGGCATCGCGGCTCTACACACCGGATCAAAAAACTGAACGAAGCGTTACGACTGGAACGCGGGCGCCCTCGCCTGTAAGCGTTCCGCTTCGGGATGCTGACAAAACGTGGCGGTCATTCGACTTGAATAATCCTAACCAACATCACGCCGGAGGAACCGGCGTTGCAGGCGAGGGCGCCTGCGTTCCGGTCAGTTGTTTTCCAACGCCATAAATAATAAAATTCAAAGGCTCGCCGGCATTTCTGAATGAAATATAAACTGCTGAATTTTACCCGCCAGTTTGCCCTGATGCTGCTGGTTATCTGGACGGTCGTATCCCTGGTAACGCTTCTGATCGAAGCGGTTCCGGGCGATCCTGCGACCGTGATCCTGGGCGAGACGGCAACGCAGGAGCAGATCGAGAATTTTCGGCTAAAACACGGGTTGAACCGGCCACCGTTCTTTTTTTCATACGGCACTGAAAAAGGTTTTGTCTGGAACGGTATGGAAAATCGCTATGCCGAGTACTGGACAGGTTTGCTCCAGGGCGATCTCGGCCGTTCGTTCCAAACCGATCGCCCTGTCGCGGACATGATATTCGAACGCTATCCGTCGACGATAAAGCTCGCAATTGCGGCGATGCTGGTCGCTATCGGAATAGCTTTGCCGTTAGGTGTTTTGGCCGGATCGCGAAAAGGTTCGTTGATCGACAACGCAACGTCCGTCTTAGCCCTGATGGGCATTTCGCTGCCGACATTCGTTATCGGGCCGTTTTTGGTTTACGTCTTCGCCGTCAAACTCGGCTGGGTCTCAGCAACCGGCAGCTTTTACACCGAAGACATAATACTGCCCGCCGTCACGCTCGGAGCCGCACTTTCAGCGATCCTCACACGTATGGTTCGCTCAAGCGTCATCGAAGAACTAGGCGAAGATTACGTCCGAACAGCCCGCGCCAAAGGCGTCAGCGAACGAAAGGTCCTCTACAAACACGTCCTAAAAAACGGCCTGATCCCCGTGGTCACGATACTTGGGTTGCAGCTCGGCGTTTTGCTCGCTGGGGCGATCATTACGGAAAAGATATTCAATTGGCAGGGTTTAGGGCTTTTGCTGTTGGAAGATGGCATTGGGAAACGCGATTATCGCTTGGTTCAGGGTTGTGTCTTAGTAATTAGTATCACGTTCATTCTTGCAAATTCGCTGACGGATTTTGTTTATCGCAAACTCGATCCGCGGATTAGGTTGAGTTAAAAGTTCGGAGTCCCGCCTTTAGGCGGCAAATCCGTTAGCAGTTGCCCGCTAAAGCGGGGACTCCAAACAAATGTCTCGTCTCGCTTACATCGGATTCATCATCGCCGGCTTGTTTATCCTCGCCGCGATCTTTGCACCGTTTATTGCGACGCACGATGTGACGGCGCAGGATCTGGCGATGCGATATATTGCGCCGTCGGCTGAACATTGGTTTGGGACGGACGGACTTGGTCGCGACGTGTTTTCGCGGGTGGTTTTCGGGGCGAGGATCTCGCTTGAGGTTGGGATCACGGTCGTTATCGTTTCGTCGATTTTTGGAACGATCATCGGTGCGATCGCCGGATTTTATGGCGGATTTGTTGATAAGTTTTTGTCGGGTTACGTGTTCAACGTTTTCCTCGCTTTTCCCGGCCTGCTGCTTGCGATCGCTCTGGTCGCGTTTCTTGGTGCGGGCCAGGGAAAGCTCATTCTCGCTCTCTGCGTGATCGGCTGGGTCGGTTATGCACGCGTAATGCGCGGGCAGGTTTTGAAAGTTCGCGAATACGATTACGTCCTTGCGGCCCGCGCTCTCGGAGCGAGCAACATGCGCATACTGTTCACGCACATCCTGCCAAACGCCGTTCAGCCGCTGATCGTGCAGGCTTCGCTCGGAATGGCCGGAGCGGTGTTGTCTGAAGCTTCCCTCTCATTCCTCGGCCTCGGAATTCCGCCGCCGGCTCCGAGTTGGGGCACGATGGTCGAGGAAGCACGGCAGTTTTTCAGCAGTTCGCCGCACGTGTTATTCTTCCCGGGCATCGCTATCGCGTTGACCGTGCTCGCGTTCAATTTCATCGGCGATGGCCTTCGCGAATACCTCGACCCCAAACAGCGCAGCAGATAGTTGCAAAAGCCCGAGCGTACGCAAGGGCGAAACACTCAACTATGCCGAACAGCAACCAGAAGATCTTCCCGCTCGGCGACGCGGCTCTGACCGTCGAATTCGGAAATGCGATCTCCGTCGAACTCAACCGCAAAGCAATCGCTCTTTCGGAATATTTCGAATCAAATCCATTTCTTGGGTTCATAGAATCGGTTCCCGCATACGCATCAACTACCGTTTTCTACGACTTGGCGACCGTAAAACGAGAGTATGCGTCGGCATTCGATGGCGTAAGAGGGCTTGTTCTAACTGCCCTGCAATATCTCGATATTTCGCAAACGAAGACCGAACGACGCATCGAGATCCCCGTCCATTTCGACGCTGCGTCTGCTCTTGACCTCGCTCATGTTGCCGAGGTAAATGGGCTGACAACCGCCGATGTTATCGATATTTTCACCTCCCGCGAGTACCGCGTTTTCATGCTCGGATTTCTACCGGGATTCTCGTATATGGGCGAAGTCGATGAACGGATCGCGACACCGAGAAAGCAAACGCCGCGAACGCACGTTCCGCAGGGCGGCGTCGGGATCGCTGGACGCCAAACGGGCATTTACTCACTCGCATCGCCAGGAGGCTGGCAAATAATCGGGCGGACGGATTTAGAGTTGTTTACGCCGTTGAACGACGAACCAAGTTTACTGAGAGCGGGCGACATTGTTTCGTTTGTCGCCGCTGAATAGAATTTTTAGAGTGTCGATCTTGATTCGAAAATCAGGTATATTGACGACTGTTCAGGACCTTGGGCGGCATGGCTATCGTCGTTTCGGGATCAATCCGTCAGGCTGTATGGATCAGGTCGCGGCGAGGTTGGTGAACGTTTTGCTCGGGAATGACGACAATGCCGCCGTTATTGAAGCCCACTTCCCGGCTCCAGAGATCGTTTTTGACGCAGACTGCATCGCTGCTGTGGGCGGTGCGGAATTCGGACCGGAACTTGACGGTGAACCGGTCGAAAATTGGCGTTCGTTTGTCGCGAAAAAAGGCTCCGTCCTGCGTTTTACCGCGAAGATCGGTGGCAATCGCTGTTATATTGCTGTTCAGGGCGGATTTGAGGTTGATGCATGGCTTGGCAGTTCAAGCACGAATCTTGCGGCCGCGATCGGCGGCTATAATGGGCGAAAGTTGGAGATAGGCGACTGTATTGGTGTTGTCAACGGACATTTTGATGCCCGATATTCCGGACGACGGATCGCTCCGTCAGTGATACCGATGTATCGGCCCTTTCCAACGGTTCGTGTGATTCCCGGCGCGGAGTTTGAATTTCTCGATGCTCGCGGGCGCGATCTGCTGGAATGTCAAGATTTCTCGATCTCCAACAGCTCGAACCGCATGGGTTTTCGGCTGTCGGGTAAGCCGATAAATCTGTCACGCAACATTGAGTTAGTTTCGGCCGCCGTCAGTTTTGGTACGATCCAACTGCTGCCCGACCGCCAGTTGATCGTGTTGATGGCCGATCACCAGACGACCGGCGGCTATCCGCGAATCGCTCATGTGATCTCGCGTGATCTACCGCTCATTGCTCAGCTTGGGGCAAATGACAAAGTGGCGTTTCACCTCGTCGATATTGCCCATGCCGAAGATCTGGCGTTGGAATTTGAAAAGGAACTCAATTTTCTGCGGGTGGCCGCGAAAATTTTGAAATAAACCTCAGATGCTTGAAATCGATCTAAATTGCGATCTCGGCGAAGACTGCGCCAATGATGCGGATTTAATGCCGCTCATTTCGTCGGCGAATATCGCCTGCGGTTATCACGCCGGCGACATCGACACGATGAAACGCACGGTCGATCTCGCTCTCGAACACGGCGTCGCAATCGGGGCTCATCCCGGCTATCGTGACCGCGAGAATTTCGGACGAATGGAAATGCATTTATCGGCTTACGAAATCCGTTCGATCCTTGCCGATCAGATATCAACACTTGCCGAGATCGTTACGAAGGCCGGTGGGCGAATTTCGCACGTAAAACCACACGGAGCGTTGTACAATCAGTCAGCTAAACATGCTGCGCTTGCGGCGATTATTGCGGAAACTGTACGCGATATAGATCCGAATTTGATCCTATTTGGGCTATCGGGCAGCCATTCGATCACAGAAGCAAAGAGGAGCGGGTTGAAAACTGCTTCAGAAGTATTTGCCGACCGAACATATCAAACGGACGGCTCGCTGACGCCTCGGACGCAAAGTAACGCCCTTATCACTGACGAAAACGTTGCGGTGGAACAGGTGCTCGACATGATCAAATATGGGCGTGTGCGGACAACCGATGCAATCATGATCAGGATCGGGGCTGATACGGTTTGTATTCATGGCGATGGGAAACGTGCCGTGGAATTTGCAGCGTTGATCCGTAGACTGCTCGCTGAATGTGGAATTCTGATTAAAGCATTGTGACTGGAACGCAGGCGGCCCGCCTGCAAGCGGCCATGGACGCTGACGCAATGGTTATTGCTCAAGGCGGGCGACTGCATTCACCGGAGAAAGATGACTAAAGAAAAGCCAAAATCTATAACATCCGTCATCTTTGGAGCGGCATTTCTGATGGCGACATCGGCGGTCGGGCCGGGATTTTTGACGCAAACGACGGTTTTCACGAAGCAACTGCTAGCAAGTTTTGGTTTCGTCATTCTGCTGTCGGTCGTTCTCGATATCTTCGCTCAGTTGAATATCTGGCGGGTTCTGACCGTTAGCGGCAAACGCGGGCAGGATGTCGCGAACGAAACGCTCGCGGGCAGCGGCTATGTGCTCGCGGCGCTGGTTGCGGCGGGCGGGCTGGTTTTTAATATTGGCAATATCGCGGGCACGGGCCTCGGTTTGAATGCCGCTCTAGACATTCCGGTCGAATACGGTGCGATTATCAGTGCCGTCGCGGCGATCACTTTGTTCTTGTTCAAAGAAGCAGGCAAAGCGATGGATCTTTTCGTCAAGATCCTCGGTGTCGTCATGCTCGGCCTCATCGGGTACGTCGTTTACGCATCGCATCCGCCGCTGGCTGAGGCGGCATTTCGCACCGTTTGGCCAACGCAAATCGATCCTAAGGCGGTCGTGACGCTTGTCGGCGGAACGGTTGGCGGCTATATAACTTTTGCCGGTGCTCACCGGTTGATCGATGCCGGGGTTGTCGGGAAAGAAAACCTGAAGCAAGTCAGCCGCGGAGCCTACACAGGCATTCTGCTAACCGCGATCATCCGATTCTTCCTTTTTCTCGCGGCTCTTGGTGTTATTACGCTCGGACTCGCGATCGATGATAAAAATCCTCCCGCGTCTGTTTTTCAAAACGCCGCCGGAATGGTCGGCCTTCGCGTTTTCGGCGTTGTCATGTGGGCGGCGGCGATCACGTCGGTCGTCGGTGCGGCATTTACTTCAGTTTCTTTCCTCAAGACCTTTCACCCTTCGCTCGAACGCCGAAGCAATCACCTTGTAATCGTCTTCATGCTTGTCTCTACCGCGATCTTTCTTTTCCTCGGCAATCCCGTTCGTCTTCTTGTGCTAGCGGGCACGGTCAACGGTTTCATCCTGCCTGTTGGACTCTCTCTGATATTGATCGCCTCGCGCAAAACGAGTCTTTTGGGCGATTACAAACATCCCATTTGGCTTCAGATCGCCGGTTGGGCGGTGGTTGCGATCATGCTCGGGTTTAGTATTTCGACGATCGTGACGATGCTCGGATAAATCAATCGAACCTTTTTACAACTTATGTGCATCAAAAAGTAAAACTCCGACGTCTTACGCTTTGATAAGAGGTTTTCGCAGAATTATGTATCGACTTTTGAGTTTGTTCGTCATCGCATTGTTAGGAGTTTCCGCTATTTCCGCCCAATCGGGCCGTCGCGTCACTGCGGCACCGGCCCCGGTAACTCAGGAAAAATCAAAGGACGACCCGTCGGAATATTCCGAATCAAAACCCCGGACCAGCCGGACCGCTCGTCCGGTAGAGCGGTTCCCGGGCATCGGCCAAGGCTCAGAGAAAACGACTGCCCAAGCCCCGGCGACTCAGCCAGCGGCCGATGTCAAAGACGATAGCGAAACGCTGCGCATCGAAACCAACCTGATCACGATCCCGGTCTCCGTTTTTGACCGCAACGGCCTTTATATTCCGGGCTTGCGGCAGAACGATTTCAGGATATTTTCGGATGGCATCGAGCAGGAAATTGCCTATTTCGGCACTTCGGATAAACCGTTCACTGTCGCGATAGTGATCGACGTTTCACCATCTACTGCGTACAAGATCGACGAGATCCAGCGAGCGGCTGCCGCGTTTGTCGCTCTGCTCGAACCGCAGGACAGTGTGATAGTAATCGAATTCGATCACAGCGTCGACGTCCTGACAGACATCACCAAAGACCGCGAAAAGATCTACAAAGCCATCAAAAAGGCTGATTTCGGAGACGGAACATCGCTCTACAATGCGGTCGACGAGACGTTGAGAAAGCAGCTCGCGAAAGTCCCGGGCAGAAAAGCGGTCGTCCTTTTCACCGATGGCGTCGACACGACCTCGCGAAAAAATACCTACGATAGCACTCTAAATTACGCTGAGGAATCGGATTCGCTCGTATTCCCGATCTACTACAACACATTTTTCGATATGCGTGGCGGTGTCGGCGGCGGATGGCCAAATGGCGGTAACGGTGGCGGAATTCTCGGCACGATCCTGGGCGGCGGTAATTCGGGCGGCATGAACTTGCCAACCACAGAAGAGTACGCAGTTGGCCGTCGTTACCTTGAAGAACTGGCAGACGCAACCGGCGGCCGCGTCTTCAGGCCGGAATCAACACCAGGCGGGCTGACTCGCGCATTCGAAGGGATTGCTGAAGAGCTTCGCCGTCAATACAACATCGGGTTCATACCGTCTGAGGAAGGTAAACCGGGCCAGCGAAAGAGTATTAGGGTTCGAGTCAATCGCCCCAATCTGATCCTGCGGGCGAGAGATAGTTATGTAGTTGGCACCGCGACGGGCCCTCCCGTGTTGGTTGAAAATACGAAGAAGTGATCGAAGCCTCGGAGAGGCGACATGTTTGTAGATTTTTCGTTAAGTAAAAATATAGCTCCGTAGGAGCGACACTTTTATGTCGCTCCTACGGAGCTGATCTATTTGCAATGGCCGACGTGCTACAAACATGTCGCTCCGATGGGGCTAGGCCTACTTCTCGCTCTGCATCTTCCCGGCTACCTTCTGCACCTGATCTAAAACGCGAAGCAGATTACCGCTCCACATTTGCTCGATCTGCTTTTTGGTGTAGCCGCGGCGGACTAGCTCGAGGGTGACGTTGAACGTTTCAGCCGCACTATCCCAGCCTTCGACGCCGCCGCCGCCGTCAAAATCGGAGCTGATGCCGACGTGATCGACGCCGATCTTTTTGACGAGATAATCGATGTGGTTGACGAAATCCTTAACGTTGACGTCAGGTGCAACGTCCTTTAGACGTTCTTTGACGATGGGATTGACCTTTGTACGAAACGCCTGTGCCTGTTGCTGATAAGCGGTGCGTTCGGCCGTAGGAAGCTTAATCACATCCGCGCGATCCAGCATTTTAAAGCCTTCCGCAGCCGCGAGTTCCTTCATGATCTCGGTCGATTTCGCTGTCCGCAGTTCGCTCTTCTCTTTGCTCACATAGCTCCGGAAGGCTACGGTCTGTACAACTCCGCCGTTTTTCTTGATCGCCTCAAGCTGTTCGTCATCGAGGTTGCGGCTGTGATCGCACAAAGCTCGTGCGCCGGAATGCGAAGCGATGACAGGGGCCCGCGACAGTGCGATCGCCTGGAGATTCGACTGTTTCGACGGGTGGGAAACGTCGACCATGATTCCCCACCTGTTCATTTCGACGATGGCTTTTTTACCGAGATCGCTCAGGCCATTGTTGAGCCATTTGCCGTCGGCTTCACCCGTGTTCGAATCCGCAAGCTGACTGTGGCCGTTGTGGGCGAGCGACATATATCTGGCACCGCGATCGGCAAACATCTTGATCCGGCTGAGGTCGGTACCGACCGGATACGCATTCTCGACGCCGATCATCGCGACCAGCTTGCCGGACTTTATGATGCGCCGAACGTCGTTCGAGGTCAGCGCAAGTTCGATCTTGTCGGGAGCGATCTTTTCCGTGAGACGATGGATAGCGTCAAATTTGTCGATCGCATTGTCGTACGCCCGTTTGTAGCCTTCCTCGGTCAGATCGCCCTGTCCGGTGTAGACGATCATCCACGACACATCCAGACCGCCGCGCGTCATCTTCGGAATATTCACCTGGTTCGGCAGGTCCTGCGTGTAATTGACCGCATCCGTGAAATTGGTCGTATTGATATCATTATGCGTATCAAGCGTGATCGCATCGGCATGTATCTTCTTTGCCTTAGCGACCAAGGCAGCTTCGTCAGGCGCCTTTTGGGCAGTGATCGAAAGCCCGGACGACGCAAGGATAATGGCTGAGGCCGCAAAAGCGGCAATAGATCGTTTCATAATTTCTCCAAATTTGTATCTATTTAAGGCTTTTTCTTCACCGGCGGTTCCTGATCGTGGATCTCGGTGCATTCTTCCTCGTCGTAGTTGCCGTCCTCATCCTCGTCGTCCTTCGCGCAGATGTCGCCCTTGCCGTCCCACGCACCGAAATTTAGAACATAAACGTTATCGTCGCCGATATCCATGTCGAACTCTTCGAAAATATCGACCTTGCCGTTAGGATTGGTGCGTGAAATAACGACATCGTATTTGTCCTCGTCGCCGTCATCGTCCTTGAAATAGATCAAGCCTTTGTCAGGATCGAGTTTCATCGAGACGGTCTTACCCGCTGCCAGCGTGATGCCGCCGATCTCGAACTCATAACTCGGTTTGTCAGCCCCGCTATCGGTCGCGATGTAAAGCGAAGGAGCCTCGCCGTCGGCACTCGCGGTAAACGAAAGCTCCCGGCCATCCGCGCTGACCGTCATATTCAGGCTCTCGCCTTTATCCACGGAAATGTCCTCGAATCCGACCACAAATCCCGGCCCGTAAACCTGTAGGTCGGACAGGTATTCGGAATCCGTGCCGCCAATGTTTATCTTGTACGGCTTTTTATTTGCCGGATTGATCGGGATCGAATATTCAGGTGCGTTATCGACCTCACCGTCGCCGGCGATCAGATTTTCGGTGGCTCCCGCGATCTCATTCACGGTCGTTTTCTTTACGCCGTCATAACCAATGCGCTTTCCGGTTCCATCCGAGATAAGCAGATCTACGTCGCCGGAACTGGAGATATTCAGCGACTCCGGCTGTGCCTGCTGCTGGAGCGAAGTCGGGACGTACGAAGCATTCATGAAAGTCGGCAATCCGCCGGCGTTATATCTCGCTTCACCGTCCGTGTCGCCTTCGTCCTCGTCGCAGAAAGGGCATTCGTAACGTGCTTTTGCACGGTCTGAAAGTCGTTTCAGGGCAAGTGTGTTTGAAGCGGCGTTTCCGACGTAATCGCGCGCCGTTTCGGCCGGGTTATTTGCCGTGTGATACCGCCATGTTTCGGTCTTGGTGTTAATCGTTACATATTTGGTTTCTCCCGGATAATTATTGTCATAGACGTGGATGCGGTAAATATCTTCCTCGTCCATCTCTTCGATCGCGATCGGCAGAATCGAGTGGCCGCGGGTGTATTTGCCCGCTTCTTTCATCCAAACCTCAAGCGTGTAGAGTTCCTTCTTCGTTTCCATCGAATCCTCGATCATCTGTAGGATCTCGGATGGCTTTTTCTTAAATGTCGGCGTCCGCCATAGGTACGTTTCCTTTAGAAACGTCAGCGTCTGATAGAACGAGACGTAGTTGCTCGTCACCTGATCTTTTTTGAGATCAAAAAGATTAACCGCTCCCCGCTGAAAATCCGCCGGCTTTTTTCGTCCTTTAAAGGGACGACCGACGAACATCCGCAGACTCGACACCGAAAATCCGTCGCAATGCCCGCCGTTCATCTTCTCGACCGCTTCCTCGATCCAACGTTCAGCCGTTTCGTACAAAACGCAATCATTAGCAGTATTGCCCTCGATACAGACGTTATCCGCACCGAACATACGGATCAGGTCATCGGCGGTGAGATCTTCATCTTCAAAATCGGGATTCTTCCCAAAGTTACGGAAGCCAAAGCCATTGACCTTTGGGTTAAATCCTATTGAAGCGATGATCTCGCCTTCTCTGGCTGGCGTTGATGCGTCGGCGAGAATGAAACCGGGCAGCAAAAGCAGAAATGAGATCGTGATTGTACTGAGCCTTGAAAGAGTCATAAAAAAGGGCCTCTCGATGTCGATTTTTATAAGGTGTTGCGTGAGATTATAGCAGTTGTTTTCCGGAGGTCTAAGCGAAAAACACATATCCCGAAACGGTGTCGGCATTTTTCCAAAACTGGTTTATAATCATCTCGTTCCAAATGAAATCTTAGAAATATGCCGAGCGTTATTATTGAACGCCTTGCCCGAATACTTATGCAAAAGCAGATCCTATTACTATTACTCGTCATTGCAGGTTTTTTCAGCGTCGCCGCTCAAAGTTCGACGTCGGCCGACGATTTAAACAGTATTTTCAAGCCTGTAAAGTGGCGTTCGATCGGGCCATTTCGCGGCGGACGTTCCGTCGCCAGTACGGGCGTGATCGGCGACCCGAAAACCTATTACATGGGCACGACGGGCGGCGGCGCTTGGAAAACAGAGGACATGGGGATAAGCTGGCGAAACATTTCGGACGGCTTTTTCAAAACGACGACGATCGGGGCAATTGCTGTCGCCGAGAGTGACCCAAACGTTGTCTATGTCGGAACCGGCGAGCATGCTCCGCGTGGTGTCATGACTCACGGAGGCGATGGCGTTTACAAATCGACTGACGCGGGAAAAACGTGGAAAAAGATCGGACTCGACCTGACCCAGCACATCTCGCGTATCATTATTCACCCGAAAAACCCCGACGTGGTTTATGTAGCCGCACAAGGAGCGTTGTACAGCAAATCGCAGCAACGCGGGCTCTTTAAATCGACCGATGGCGGTGCCACCTGGAAAAACACCCTTTTCGTTGACGACAAAACCGGAGCGGTGGAACTTTCGATGGATGCAAACAATTCACGCATCATGTACGCGGCGATGTGGGAACACGGCCGCCTTCCCTGGAAAGTAATCAGTGGCGGCCCGGGCAGCGGGCTGTATAAATCAACCGACAGCGGCGAAACCTGGGAGCGTATGAAAGAGGGCTTGCCCGAGGAAATGGGCAAGATGTCGATCGCCGTGGCTCGTTCGAATTCCGAAAAGGTCTATGCATTAATCGAAAGCGATTCCAACAAGGACAGCCGCGGGCTTTACGTTTCGAACAACGCGGGAAAATCGTGGAGTCAGGTCACCAACGAGCCGCGGCTCGTCCAGCGTGCGTGGTACTACATCGAGTTATTCATTGATCCAAAGAATGAAAATACTATCTACGTTCTTAGTGCTCCGGCACTGCGTTCGAATGACGGCGGCAAAACGTGGGAAAACCTCGGCGGAACACACGGAGACTATCACGACCTTTGGATAAATCCCGATAACCCGAATAATTACATCATTTCCAATGACGGTGGTTCGGCGATCACGTTCAACAAAGGCCGCAGCTACAGCACGCAGAGCAATATGCCGACGGCACAGTTTTATCGCATCAATGTCGATAACCAGTTTCCGTACCGCATTTACGGCGGTCAACAGGACAACACGTCGGTTTCGATAGCGAGCCGCGAACTCGGCAGCGGCGGCATCTCGCCGGCGAGCTGGACCTCGTCGGCGGGCGGCGAGAGTGCGTTTCTCGCGTTCGACCCGGACAAGCCGCAATTCGTTCTCGGCGGCAGCTATCAAGGGACGATCGAGGTCATCGACGACAAAGCAAGTGCCTCGACGAACATCATGGCGGCTCCGATCCAGTATCTCGGAATGGACGCCAAGGACATGAAGTACCGCTATAATTGGAATGCCCCGATCGTCTGGGACAAGCACGACAATTCCTTCTACCACGGCTCGCAGTATGTCCTTAAAACCAGCGATATGGGCAAGACCTGGAAAGAGATCTCGCCTGACCTGACGCGCAACGAAAAAGAAAAACAGGGCAAAGGCGGCGGGCCGTTCACAAACGAGGCCGTCGGCGCCGAAAATTACGGAACCCTCGCCTACATAATGGTTTCGCCACTCGAAAAAGGTGTGGTCTGGACGGGCAGCGACGATGGCTACGTTCAATTGACCCGCGACGGCGGAGCGACCTGGAAAAACGTCACACCGCCCGGCCTTGCCGAATGTCTGATCAACGCGATCGAGGTTTCGCCGCACGACAAAGCGACCGCGTATATCGCGACGACCCGCTACAAATTCAACGATCACGCTCCCGGTTTATATAAGACGACTGATTACGGTGCAACCTGGACAAAGATCGACAGCGGAATTCCCGGCAATGCGTTCACGAGAGTTGTGAGAGAAGACGAAGTACGACGCGATCTTCTTTTCGCGGGAACCGAGCTTGGCATATTTATATCATGGAACGGGGGGCTCGATTGGTCGCCATTTCAGCTAAACCTGCCAATCACACCGATCACCGACCTGCGTGTTCACAAAGGCAACCTGATCGCCGCGACCTCAGGCCGTGCGTTCTGGATCCTCGACGATCTCTCGCTCGTCCGCCAGTACAAGAAAGACATGCCGGCTTTCTCGGTTTACAAACCGGCGGACGCATACATGGCAAACGGCGGAAGCGAATTGAATGGTTCGGACAGCGATTTTAACGGCACGAACACCTTCCGCGGCGTGAATCCCGCCAATGGCGTTGTTCTGTATTACAACCTGCCCGAACTTAAGAAGGACGATGTCGTCACGCTCGATGTCACCGATGCTGAAGGCAAGATCGTCAGCACGGTCTCCTCAAAGGCTGATCCAAAATATCGACGCTGGGACGGCGGGCCCGGACCAGATCCTACGCTGCCAAAAACAAAAGGCCTGAACCGTTTCGTCTGGAATATGCGTTACCCGACGATGCCCGGCGTTCCCGGCGTTTACATTGAGAGCAGCTATAGCGGACACAAAGCATCGCCCGGAAAATACACATTCACGCTCAAATCAGGCTCGCAAACGCTGAAAACCGATGCCGAGATCCTCGCAAATCCGCTCTATCCCACAAGCGCGGCGACGTACAAGGAATATCACCTCGCGATGTCCGGCATGGAAGCGGAACTGACCACGATGCACCGCACCGTCAACAGCCTTTACGAAAAGCAAAAGCAACTCGAAGGCGTTCTCGGTTCCCTGCCCGCAGGCGACAAATATGCTGCCGTCAAGCGTGATGGCGAAGCTCTGCTCAAAAAGATGAAGGCGTGGGACGAGGATATGGTTCAGCGAAAATCGAAGGCCTACGACGACGTCGAGAATTTTCCGAACAAGTTCACGGCCAACTATTTGTTCCTGATAAATGCAACGGAAAGCGACATCCCGCGCGTCAACCAGCCGAACACCGATCTGCTCAAAAAACTTACGACCGAATGGTTAGCTCTGAAAGCCAGGTCGGACGAAATGCTTGGCAAAGACATCCCAGCCCTTAATAAACAACTTTGGGATGCAGGATTTGGGGCGATCTGGAAAGACTGAGGCGATGAACAAAAGCGCCGATTGCATTTCCCACGATACAACCGGCGCCATTTGTGTTTCGGGTGGAAAAGATCTGCACCGTCTCCCACAACCGTTGCAAATCCTTATATTCCGCCCTTTTTTGGACGGCCTCAGCGGGGAGCCTCGGCTATCCAGTGACAATATAGCGCCAATTGAGCGGTGATTTCAAATTATTTGCAGGGATTTTCGCGTAAGAATCAATCTTTTTTCGGACTAACAGAGACGCTGAATAAATGAAGCTTCTCGCGGACAATATTTAACGTTAAATGCTCATGATTTTAGTTCTCGCAGACAATATTTAATCTCAAATGCTCATGATTTTAACTCTCGCAGACAATATTTAACCTTAAATGCTCATGATTTTAACTCTCGCAGACAATATTTAACCTTAAATGCTCATGATTTTAACTCTCGCAGACAATATTTAACCTTAAATGCTCATGATTTTAACTCTCGCAGACAATATTTAACCTTAAATGCGCATGATTTTAGTTCTCGCAGACAATATTTAATCTTAAATGCGCATGATTTTAACTCTCGCAAACTGTATTTAACCTTAAATGCTCATGATTTAGGTGCGCGGACATAATCTTCGGAACCAAAACGACTCTATTTTTCAGGCATCTCAATGCCTTTGCCAGTGACGGTAAATTTCCCTGACACGCTTGAGGTCGTTTTTGCATCGGCGCTGCCCGCGAAACCAGGCTGCTTGCCGCCGATGCTCACCAAAAATTCCCCGGGCTCGATGAACCGTTTACCATCGTTATCGATGACGGACATTTGCCGCGGCGTGAGCGTGAACGAGACCGCTCGTTTTTCGCCCGGCTTGAGATTTATTCGGCTGACGCCCGCGAGCGAGCGGATCGCAACCGGAACTGACGCCGACGAATCGGTAATGTAGAGCTGCGCGACTTCGTCGCCCGCGATCGCTCCCGTATTCTGCACGACCGCACTAACGCCGACATTCGCCCCGGCCTTTACCGATCTTGTTACTTTTAGGTCGCTGTAGGCAAACTTCGAATAGCTCAGCCCATAGCCGAACGGATACAACGGCTCGCCGCGAAAATACCGGTACGTGTGGCCTTCCATTTTATAATCGCTAAACGGTGGAAGCTGATCGACCGATTTGTAAAAAGTGACGGGCAAGCGGCCCGCCGGATTGTAATCACCGAACAGGACGTCCGCTATTGCGGTTCCGCCAAATTGTCCGGGATACCATGTTTGCAGTATCGCCGGGGTATTTTCACTCGACCAGTTTACCGCTACCGCGCTGCCGCTCATTAAAACGAGAACCACGGGCTTTCCGAGCGCCTGAATATCCTTGATGAGCTGCTCCTGCGGCTTTGGCAAGACAATATCGGTGCGGTCGCCGCCCTTAAACCCTTCGATATTTACGTCCATCTCCTCGCCTTCGATCGATGGCGACAGCCCCATGACCATGACCACGACGTCGGACTGTCTCGCCTTTTCGATGGCATCCGCACGCAACTGCGCCTGCTTTGCCGGCGCCGCCCAAACGAGCTTTGCCGACGCAAATTGGTTGGCGTTTTCCTGATACTCAATACGGATGTCGTAACTGC
Source organism: Pyrinomonadaceae bacterium (assembly GCA_040080065.1). Classification (GTDB taxonomy): domain Bacteria; phylum Acidobacteriota; class Blastocatellia; order Pyrinomonadales; family Pyrinomonadaceae; genus OLB17. The sequence continues at coordinate 2,076 of JBEBJB010000048.1, read as the reverse complement.
GGCCCGCCGTGAAATCGAAATTCTTGAGAACGTTGCGGGTACGCCGATTCGTCGTCTCTTCCAGATACAACGCACCGTCAACAAACATCCTCACAGAGCCGTTGCTTCTCACTCCAAGCGTGTATTTTCCTGAGTCGGTCGCGGTTAATTTCCCGCTCCAGCGAACCGAAAAATTATCCACATTAACACCGTTTCCCGGGCTTTGCGGTCCCCAATTGAAATCAACGTTCGCATCCGTTCTGACAAGCACCGGTTCACCTCTAAATTCGGTGTTATTGAAATATTCTGCTTTCAATCCCGGCGTCGAACCATTCGATAACGCTGCCTCTTCGATAGGTTGAAATATCACGCCGGTCGGGAACATTCCCTGCGAATATAGCACCTTGGTCTGCGGCGAAACCTTATTCTTTATGCCGTCGAGGGCCGTGTATGAAACTGAGGGCTGGCCGTTGTAATTACCGAGCAGGACGTCTTTATCATTCGCGTTCGGGCCGATCACTGCTATCGTCTTGATATCTTTTTTAAGCGGTAGTGCGTTGTTCTCATTTTTTAGAAGGACGATCGATTCTCTCGCAGCTTTCAATGACAACGCGTGATGTGCTGGCGTGTCGTTTTGCGAAAACGGGATCTGTGCATACTTCACCATCTCCGACGGATCGAACATCCCGAGCTGGAAACGCATCCTCATCAGGTTCTTGACCGAGCTATCGACCTCTGCCTCGGTTATCAATCCGGATCTAACGGCTTTCACAAGCGATTTGTACTCGTTGCCGCACGAAAGGTCGGTCGCCCCCTTCACGCCAAGAGCGGAGGCTTGCTCAACGGTTGGAACATATTTGTGGCGGATGTAGATATCGTCGATCGCGCCGCAATCGGAAACGACGTGGCCCTTGAAGTTCCATTCCTTCAGCAAGATGTCACGCAATTTATCGCTCGCACACGCGGGCTGTCCGTTCAGACGATTGTACGCACACATCACGCCCGCGACCTTGCTTTCGGTGATTAGCTCCCGAAAAGCAGGCAGATATGTCTCACGCAGGTCGCGTTCGTTCGAGATCGCGTCAAATGTATGGCGTTCCGGCTCGGGGCCGCTGTGAACCGCGTAGTGTTTGGCGGTCGCGATCACCTTGTAATATTTCGGGTCGTTTCCCTGTAGGCCTCTGACGAACGCCATCCCGAGTTTGCCGGTCAGATACGGGTCTTCGCCCCAAGTTTCCTGCCCACGACCCCAGCGTGGATCACGGAAAATGTTGATATTCGGGCTCCAGAATGTCAGCCCTTTGTAGCGGCCAAAATCTTTGTTTCTAACGGCTTCGTGATGCTTTGCCCTGGCTTCGGTGGAGATCACGTCGGCGATCTCGCCGATCAATTTTTCATCCCAGGTCGCCGCCATTCCGATCGCCTGCGGAAAAACCGTCGCGATCCCGGCTCTGGCCACGCCATGCAATGCCTCGTTCCACCATTCGTATGCCGGAACGCCGAGACGCTCGATCGCAGGTGCATTATTTACCATCTGTGAGGCCTTTTCCTCTAGCGTCATCAGCGAAACAAGATTGTCAACCCGCTTTTCCAGCGGCTGTTTTGGATCTTTGTAGATCGGCGATGAACTCTGTCCAAATACAGGAGTCATCTGCAAAATCAAACATGCTATTAAGGCCCACAAAACTATACTGCGACGCGCATTTTCCATACCGAAGTCCCTCTTATTAACTTTGATTGCAGGAAGCCTGACACTGAGATATCTAATGTAACGGTTAGCAAAGCGAAATACAAAAGCCACCCAATTCTGCGCGGATTTTTGAACTAGTAAAAAGAGGCCGCCTTTGCAGACAGCCTCTTTTGGGTTGTGATCTAACGATCGGTTATTCCAAGCCAATCAGGTTCACGTCACTTAGGTTACCGTTGAGGCTAACCGTCTGCGTTGCGAATCTGAATCGTTTGCTCGTTACCGTCAACAGGTAGTCTCTTCCCGTTTCCAGGCCTTCGAATTGGTAGGCTCCGAAGGAGCTGGTTACGGTGGTTCGCCTTGTGCCGGCGGTGTCGATTATGGTGACAGTCGCGTTTCTGAGGCCCTGG
>JBEBJB010000011.1:0-108319 GCA_040080065.1 Pyrinomonadaceae bacterium | reverse complement strand
CGCCTTCGGCCGTAACCGCGGGCGGCTTTACTTCGATTCCGGAAAAAGTGGCGGTGTCGGTTTCGCCATCGTGCGACACGTTAGCCCGCATCTTGTAAATGCCGGACGGCATCGCCGGAAAGGTCACGCTGTATGTCCCCGCCTGTTCGCCAGCTGCAACGGTCGCATTAAAGACCGCACCGCTCGCCGATTCGACCTCGACCTTGGCATCGACCGCCTTGAAAGGTTCATTGGTCTCAAATTTCGTGATAAAAAGCAGCCCGGTCGTAGGCTTGTCCGGCTCCATCGCAGGGTGCTTTACCATTAGCTCGAGTTCCCCCAAACGAGTCGAATGGGAAACGACGCCCTTTGCGTTCGCGGTGGTCTTTGGCTTCGCGTCACCATGATCCTCGCCGCCATGGGCGAGCATCGCGGTAGGCGAGACAACCGTGAACAGGACGCTACCCAGAATAAAAAAACCAAAAAATCGTGCGATCTGACCTCTCATATATTGAAACGTAAGGGCAATAGCTGTACCACTCGCTTTATCCGATGTTTATTGGGTTTAACGGGAGTGTTCGACGAAGCGATGCGGCCACGATGTCTAATAAGAGACAGGACTTGTCTGTTATCAAACACCAAGGGAGGGTAAGCGAGATCTTACTCAAACCAGCTTTCTGATTTTGAAAATCGAATGAGAATTAGGAGGAGATTTGCGACTGCGAATATGACGGGATGCCGTGAAAAACTTTGGATAATTTTTCGTGTAGATTGAAATCAATGAGAGACTAGACGGGCTCAACCTATTTCTGCTGTAACAGGCGCTGATTCGATGACCCTCGATACTCCCCTGTTTCAGCGACTAGAGATGATTTAAAAGGACCGTCAATGAGCAAGTCAATGTGGGATAGAGTATAGGTGATGCTAGGGTCGTCTTTTGTAGATAAATACTCGATAGTATTGCCCGTGTAGACGACAATGTGGAAGCCAAGTTTATTCAGTCTCAACACAAGTTCCGCCACGGAATCAGATTGATCAAAAGGCTCGCCTCCGAGAATTGTTACACCGTCGTTTTCATAGCGTTTTGAAACGATCTCTTCGAGAATTGAGGAAATAGAAACCTTTTTCCCGTTGTGGCGATCATGAGTTTCGGGAACGTAGCAACCTGGACAACGAATTGAACAACCCGCAACTTGAATCACGCTCCGACGACCCGGACCATCAACCACCGAGTTGTGATATATGCGATGAAGCCAGACGTAATGGCGATCATCCTTAAGGTTACCCGGTTCCCAAGACTGACCTTGCATCGGCTTTCCGCAATTCAAATTTTGGGAAGTTCCAAGGTCGTCTCTGAGATCGATCAGTTGATCAGCGGGAATGCCTGAGACTTCAGCGGTAAGTTTCCCACTGTCTGGTTCGAGTATGAAAGTGATCTTATTACTCATCCTAGTTTATTGGTCTGTTTGACACTCGGCGTGACAAAATACTCTTGCTTTTTAGTCTCAATAGAGGGGTCACCTAAAATCTCCTTCAGATGTCTAGCAGCCTTCTCGCACGCAGTCCCTTGATACCCTTTTATCTCGGTTTCGCATGTTCCGCGTTCGGTATCGATCTTGAATTCAACTTCGGGCATTGTCGGTCGCCTCCTCAGTATTTGATTCTTATTTTCAGAGTTTTTCCGATTCGTTCTTTAATAAGCGTGCCGCCGAGTTTCTTGGCCATTTTTCTTGCAGCTGCTTCGTGATAGCTGTTCTGAAGTCGGACGATAAAGTCTTTTCCTAAGCGAAACGACAAATCCATATCATCAATTACTGCGACATAACCTTTTGACGATTTCCGGAAGCCGATATCTCCTAAAAGCGATTGTCCCCGTACTTCACGACGCCTGATAACAACGTCCGCCGTTTGTGGATCGCGTTTATCCCATCCTTCGAGAGGGATGTCAGTTCCTACAGTCGGCGATGCGAAACCACATTCGGCCAAGGCTTCGAGAAGCAACTCTCGATTCGGAAATGACTGAGAGTCGAATGTCATGTATTTACTCATTTAGATTCTCCGTAATTAGAGTTCATAGATCCGATCGGTGCGGTTTCCGGCAAGGCCGGTATTTTCGATTCGTGAGCCTACGCCTTTGATATTGTTCCGAGCCCATTTGCGGATCTCTTCGATCTTCTCGCTCATCATCTGGGCAGTAGGCGTGATGTTCTCGGCGGCTTTAATAATGTCGCGAGTCTCGGCCTGTCGGTCACCGTCGATGAAGGCTTCAAGAACTCCGTCTTGTACTGCACCTTCGATCTCCGCACCAGAGAAGTCCTTGCTCTTTTCTACGAGTCTTTCAAGATCAAACTGCTCGGCATCCAGTGCTCTTTTCTTTAGGTGAACGCGGAATATCTCTTTTCGGTCTTCTATTTCGGGAAGATCAACGAAGTGTATATATGAGAACCTACCGATCCTGAACTGTTCGGATTCGAGCTCTCGAACATCATTCGCGGTAGCGAATACAAGAACATCCTTGTTGTCCTGCATCCAGTTGAGAAGATAGGAGATGGTTCGCGCCGTTTCGCCGCCGTCGGTCTTGTTTGACGACTTCATGCCAGAGACTGCCTTCTCAAACTCACTGATACCAAGAATGCCTTTAATCGTGCCCGCGATAGATAACGCCCGCTTTATCGACATTGCTGACGAACCGATGACGCCGCCTCCCTCACCCATGATCGAGCCGAAGTCCAAGTCGAGCAGTGCCCGATTCGTAATGCTCGAAGCAACACGTTTACAGAGATCCTTTCCGCAACCAGGAAGACCGACAAGCAGTATGCCTTTGCATGGTTCGACGTGTCGGGCCTTCGCTCTCGGACTGAACGTGTATGCTGCACGTTCGAGGATTGCTCGAAGCGATTGGTAGCCGCCTAAGTTGCTTGCCGGTTCAGGATGAACATAGGTCAATGAACCGCTGCCTCGAATTACGTTCTTCTTTTCCTCAAGAATGACATTAATTGAGTCCTGATTCAGGCCGTTACAGCTAATTACTGCCTTTGCAACCACATTGCTGATCTCGACTGCTGTTAGACCAAGTAGAGATTGCTGCAGTGCGTCCTGGGTTTCTTTGGTAAGGCTAATATCGAGCCCGTTGGATCGTAGGTTTTCAAACTGAAGTTCGATCGAGTCTTCGATCTCCGACTCCCTCGGAAGGTCGAGTTCTATTTGCGTTACTTCCTTCTCCAATGTTTTGAGTTCGGGAAAGTTCGGGCCCACGAATAGAACTGTGGCCTTCGTCGATTTCAGCTTCCAGGCGATCTCGCGAAGTCGTCGAACCAGTAAAGGGTCCTCCTGCCCATACGGTGAGATATAAGGAGCGTAGTCACACAGGAGGAAAATACCCGTCTTCTGCTCGCTAATAAAGCCAAGAAGACTCTCGGGATCTTCCGTATCGCCGATCGTTTGAGGCGAGCTAAGCAGTCCCTCTTTCGGATCGACCACCTTCTGAAGACCGCTTGGGCGGCTCCAGAAATAGAGAGACTTTTCCTTATGCCGCTCCTGAAAGACGAGATCGATCAGCGCCTCTCTTACGCGATCTTCTTCGAAGGTATTGATAGCAATAAGCGGATACCGGGCTCTGATCCTAATATCGAGCTCATGCAGGAACTTCCGGATGCTGTCGGCACCGGTTTCTATTTCGGACATTATTTGTTTACTTTGAAGCGTCTAAGAAACGGATTGGGTGACAAGACGGCGGTTGTTGCCGCCGCCGCTACCATTATTTCTCGTGTAGCCATTATGGCTAGGGTCGCCGTGCGGCTTTTCGGTATTCGTCATTCGCTCTACCTTCTGCATCTCTTCCCGTGATGCGATGCCGTTATCGATCTTGAAGCCGAGATTCGCCAACGCCCTGCCCACCGCGCTTGTCTCGCCGTTCTCGATGAAGGATGTGGTGTTTACATAACCTTGACCTCGAATCTCGAAAGCGTGGCCGGTCGAGCTTGGTTCGGCGTCATCCCGAATCCGATAGGCAGATGCTTTGATACATACGAAGCCGCTGTCTTCATTGAGTCGTATGATCTCCGTGACAATCCGGCCGTCTGGGTATCTCTCATAGAACTCGGTTATTCGTGCGTGGACAGGTATGTACTTGCTCAGGTCAAAAGTCGCCATTGTTTTGCCTCGTGTTTTTATAGTTCCAGAGCGGTGAGGCGGTCTTCATCGAGCAGTTTCTTCGAATGGACGGATGTCATCCTCAGAAGATCGCTCAAGGCCGTACGCATCTCCTCAGGCGAGCGCTGCTTCGCTTCCCGGCCGGCGGCAGTCTGCAATTGTAGAAGCACGCTTTCGAGAGAGGTATCACCTGTGAAGTTCATCAACTGATACCATTCGCACATCTGTCGTGCGCGTTTAGCTAATGAACCCGATACAAACTTCGCATCCTTCATGCGTTCCGCCATTTCCGAAGCTGATTCAAAAATGTTCGCAGTTATCTGTGCAAAGCCTTCCTTGATCGGAGACACAGCCTCCTCCGCTTCACGCTGTGCGGCCTCGATCTTCATCTCGCGGATCCGTTCCTTTACCTCGCGTTCTCTTCGGGTTTCAGCAGCTACCTCATCGACCTTTATTTCTTCGATACGGCGTTTTGCATCGATCTCAAGATCGATCTTCGCCTGCTCAGAAGTTATCCGAGTGGTTTCGAGCGCAAGAGATTTTGCGAGGTTTCGTTCGGCGATCATCTCTGACCCCAGAATGATAACCTTGGGCTTCATTGTAATCACGAGGCCTTCGCGTATCATCTCGCGTGTCGGAACCATTCCGATTGCCTGTGCCGCAACCGCATTGACGAACTCCTCTCGATCAAAAGCTTCGTCGCTCGTGGCCTCGAACCTGTCGGCAGAATCTCTCGCAAGCTGATAGAAACTGTCCTGAAGGATTGTGAGGATCTCGTCGTATTTAGAAAGAACCTCACTTTTTGCAGCGGCGAGCGTTTCGCAGGCTTGAAGGTATGATTTTTCGAAAGATTCAAACGCGGTCCAGGGAATCCACTTGTATTCGCTCGTTCCCCAGACGGTCTCGCACAGCGTGAATCTGAAGCCGAACTTGCTGAGAGCGTTATGAGCCTGGGCCGCTCCTCGCATCAGGCGATTCCGATAGATATCAGGCAGCAATCCTGCACGCGGTGGACTTACTCTGACGGCCGCGTTCTCAGGCAGCTGAACTCCGAGAGTTTTCCATTCCAGTTGCCGAACAAGACTACCGAACCCTCGACAATCGATATTCATGAAGATGCCTTCACTTTCCAGCGTCGATAGATCGAATGGAAGAGATTCAACTTCATCGGCCCCGATCCCAAGTTCTAGGGCCGCTCTCTCCTTTCTTGCGTCTACGCATCTAAGAAGGTTCTGAACATAGTCTCCCGTTAAAGCACTTTCTGCTGAATGAGTCCTTTTGAAAGCATTCTCATTGTCTGGGGATTTCGATTCACTGGATATATTTGGAGTACCGGTGATCCCGACCGGTCCCGAGAACTCGTTCGTCCGAGATCGAAAACTCCTACCGAAAACATTCTGCAATACCGACGACGTCAAGGATTTCGGGCTAGGATCCGAATTTGAGTTGTGGACACTTTCGATACATTGCTGACTTCCCATCTTGCATTTTGCCGACCGCCTTTTTTTGTTCTTGACAGGAGCGTACACTCCCAGAACATGAAGCGAAAAGTAACGAGCATTGAGAACATCGAAATTTCCTACGCAACAGATTAGAGGCTTTGGGAAGAAATCCATTCTGTAATTCGCGTGTTGACAATCGAAGCTGTTGTTCGATTGCAAATTAAGTGACTATTCGGCAAGGCCGTGCCAATTTATCCTCTATTAATCTTAATTGTCGTAAACTCAGTTTATGAGAGTTCTTTTGGTCGAGGATGACAACCGGATCGCGAATTTTGTGGCGAAGGGTCTGCGCGAGAATTCGTATGCGGTCGATATTGCATCAGACGGCGACGAAGCGATTTACATGGCTTCGATCAATAGTTACGACATTTTCATTCTCGACATTAATTTGCCAAAGAAAGATGGTTTTGATGTTTGTAACGAACTTCGTAAGAGCGGAAACAAAAAACCAATAATAATGCTTACCGCTCGCGATACGATTGACGACAGAATTTCGGGCCTTGATATTGGGGCAGACGACTATCTGACCAAGCCGTTTGAGTTTCGAGAGCTACTTGCAAGGTTGCGGGCATTGCTACGACGACAGAATGAGCTTCGACCGCCCCGGATTGTTATCTCTGATCTTCAAATCGATACGAGTTCGCACACGGTTCATCGCGGCGGAAGACAAATCGAGCTAACGACGAAAGAATATTCGCTTATCGAATTTCTTGCGATAAGTAAGGGCAGAGTCGTCGGACGCGAAGAAATCTCCGAGCATGTCTGGGATGACACCTTCGATCCATTTTCTAATCTCATCGAGGTCTATATTAAGCGCCTGAGAATCAAACTTGACGAAGGTTACGATGTTCAGCTTATTCAAACACGTCGCGGTTCAGGTTATATATTGAACGATGTTTAGCTCTATCCGAGTAAAACTCACACTTTGGTACATCTGCGTTTTGGCGCTGATCGTTGCCGCGTTTGCGTTGATTACCTATTCGTCGTTTGTAAATGTCTTGCATGAGGAAACAGACGAAAATCTTGCAGAGATGGCTCAGACTCTCGCTACCTCGATCAAGGCTGAACAAAATGATGGTGAAAGTCAACGAAAGTTAGACGAGCTTATCAAAGAATCTCTTGATGAGTTCCGGTTTCGCGATTATCAATTTGCAGTCTTTACCAACGACGACAGATTTATCGCGTCCACAACGGAAATCAAACTTCCATCGGATCTAGCCTCGATTGATAAGGAAAAATTTGGAAATGTTTCTCTCAACAACACACCTTTCCGAACTCACGTCTTGCCCTTCCATCTTGAAAACCACAACTACAAACTATACGTTTTCCACTCTCTCGAAGATGAGATCGCACTTGACGCCCGAATACGGCGGACATTCTACTTGATCGCTCCGCTGCTTTTGCTTTTCGCGGGCCTTGGCGGTTATTTCCTTGTCCGCGAAAGCCTGAAACCTATTGCCGCTATTGGCGACCGGGCTAAACAGATTACCGCCGCGAATCTACACGAACGTCTGCCTGTGGCCAATGCAAAAGACGAGGTCGGCAACCTAGCCATAGTTTTTAATGAATTGTTAGATCGCCTTGACGTTGAGTTTGATCGTCAGCGCCGGTTTATGGCTGACGCTTCGCACGAACTAAGAACGCCGCTCGCCATTATTCGCGGAGAATCTGAAGTCGCTTTATCGAAAAACACCCGAAGTTCAACGGATTACCAAGAATCACTTCAAGTCGTGAATGATGAGAGTAAACGTCTCACAAAGATCGTCGAAGACCTTTTTACGCTGGCCAGAGCCGATTCCGGCAACCTTAAGGCTAATCTCGAAAATTTATACCTTGATGAGCTTGTTTCCGACTGTGTTCGTCTGATTCGAACTCTCGCCGATAAGAGACATTTATCTATCGAATTCAACGGCGACGAAACACAGATCAAAGGTGACGAAGCGCTTTTGCGCCGTTTGTTCCTAAATCTTTTGGACAATGCTGTGAAATACAACATCGACGGCGGCTCTATTAAGATCAATGTCGGAGAAAACCTGGTCATCATCTCCAACACTGGCGAAGAGATTCCCAAAGATCAGCAAAGGTCTATCTTTGACCGATTCTACCGCGTAGAAAAATCCCGCACTCAAACCACCGAAACGATCACGAGCGGCGCCGGACTTGGACTGTCGATAGCAAAGCGCATCGCCGAACTTCACCTCGTAACTCTCGAATATTCCAGAAACGATAACGGCGAAAATATCTTCTCAATCAAATTCCCGCGTTAATCTTCTGTTTATTTTCATTTAGCTATTCTGTTCGTGAGCTCGCGATAATGGTGAGCAATTTACGAAGGAGAAATAATGAAATGAACACTCGATCAATTACAAAACTCGCACTCTTTTCTTTTTTAATACTCGGAGTATTCGGACTCTCGGCTGCCAGCGTCTCTGCCCAAGAGAACGAACGCGGCGAACGCGAGGGCAAGGCGAACACCAAACTCGCGAAAAAGGCCAAGATCACTTTGGCTAAGGCCCGCGAAATCGCATTACGCGAAGACAACGGCACCGTCGAGGGCGAGGAACTTGAGAAGGAAAAAGGCAAGCTCGTCTATTCCTTTGATATCCGTAATTCGACAGGCACGATCACCGAGATTTGGGTCGATGCCAAGACGGGCAAGGTCGTTCACAAATCCGAGGAGAACGCCGCTGCCGAAGCAAAAGAAAAAGCTGCTGACATGAAGAAAAAAGGCAAGAACTAATAGTACGACCAACCGGTAACACCTACGGAAGGCGACTGACGCAGGTTGCTCGCCTTCTTGTACAAAATGGGAGATTTGACGTAAGAACTAATCTTTTCGAGGTATATGAATACGGAAACAAAAGAATTCTTGAGTAAAGTCCCTGCGGTGACGTTTGGTTTTTGGGTCATTAAGATCTTCGCCACAACGCTTGGGGAGACGGGCGGTAACGCTGTTTCTCGCACCTTAGGCTTGGGCTATCTCGTCGGAACACTCATCTTCTTAGTGCCGCTGCTTTTGATCGTCGCGGCTCAGATCAGGGCAAAGGGCTTTCACCCTTTTCTGTATTGGGGAACGATAGCTCTCACAACGCTTATCGGAACTACGCTCGCCGATTTCTTTACACGGTCTATCGGTATCGGGTACGCAGGCGGTTCATTAGTACTGTTTGCTTTCGTACTTATCACACTCGGTCTATGGTATTGGCTACTCGGATCGATCGACATCAAAACAGTAGTGGAGCCGAAAGCTGAACTGTTTTACTGGTCAACAATATTGTTCTCACAAACGCTCGGTACGGCCCTCGGCGACTGGCTTGCCGATGGTGCACTCGGATTTAATGGAAGCGCTCTGTTGATCGCCGGAGTGTTAGGCGGGCTTACCTTGCTTTACTACTTCACCAAGGTATCGCACGTATTCTTGTTTTGGGCGGCTTTCATTCTTACACGTCCGCTAGGCGCTACACTTGCCAATTCACTCGACAAGCCTGTTGAGCAGGGCGGACTCGACATAAATGATATTACGATCACTGTCGTACTCACCGTCGTGATGCTATTTCTACTTGTGATTATTCCGCAGCGGTCCGGCGACCATTGATCGACCGCTATCTGGAGGACAAAATGAATACAGAAACTAAAGAACTCATCAGCAAAGTTCCGCACGTAACATTGTTATTTTGGATAATCAAGATCTTCGCAACAACGCTTGGCGAAACTGGTGGTGACGCTCTTTCAATGTCACTCGATCTAGGTTATTTACTCAGCACAGGAATTTTCGCATTGATATTTATCGCGGCAGTTACTGTGCAGATAAAGGCGACAAAGTTTCATCCGTACCTTTACTGGCTAACAATTGTTGCGACAACAACCGTGGGAACAACGCTTGCGGACTATGCAACCAGAGATATGGGCATCGGTTATACAGGCGGCTCTGCGATTTTGCTTACCTGCGTTGTAATATCTTTGGTTGTCTGGCGTTGGGTGATGGGAACCGTTGCCGTCGAAAGCGTTAGCACGGCGAAAGCCGAAGTCTTTTATTGGGTAACGATAATGTTCTCACAGACATTGGGAACAGCCCTCGGAGACTGGTTCGCTGACAGCCTCGATCTCGGCTATCTCGTAGCCGCCGCAGTTTTTGGAACCGCGTTGCTCATCACATACCTTCTATACCGTTTTACAAACGCATCCCGAGTTCTCTTATTCTGGGTCGCTTTTATCCTTACCAGACCTCTCGGAGCGGTCGTCGGCGACTTCCTCGACAAACCACTCGATCACGGTGGACTTAACCTAAGCCGCTTCACGGCATCCGCCGTTTTGCTGGTGCTAATCGTCGCCTTCATCTACATTTTTCCGCAGAAACCAGCGGAAACTGCGCACTAAACTTTATCCAATTATAGTGACCTCGCTTTTGGCGTGTCCTCGAAATGGATAGTTATGTAGCCAAACAGGTAATACTCATTGTGGGCCGACCTCTCCTTGGATTTGGTCCCGTGTGCAGTAATTCGATCGACTCGCTCCGCTCTCGAGATCGAAGTAGGAGGCGAATCTTTTTAGTGATCTTGTCAGTAACATCTCCGTAAGCATCTCGGCCATTTCGATCGCCACCCGTTGATTCACGTTAAGTCCTTGCTCACCGAGCCTAACCCGGTCGGGACACGATGCATCGCTCTTGACTTCAACTTTTTCTGGCTTGAGAAGATCGGAATGCTGAATCGATGGTGCTGGGAGTGCCCGACAGATACTAGTTCCCGTAAAGTACTGATCGGGTTTGAGTATCTTTGTCGTCGAACCGAGCAGTACTTGGCCCGATGTCTTACCGTTGCCGCCATCGATCCACCATAGCCTCGAAGCGTCACCGTAACCACGAAACTCATCAAATGCTCGATGCATTTCTCGTCTAGCCAGATAATTATCGACGCAGCCCACGATGATTGTCAGGCTCCTGTAGTCGCTGTTCGTGCTTTTTAGATGTTGCTCTGCATCAAACTTTTCACAGGAGAAGCCCACCTCAATTCCCCACGCCGTAGCAACCCGTTCTGCAAGCGTCTGAGCTTTGTATCGTCCGACCTCCGCAAAGCAGAAATTGCTGCGCGGAATATTTCCGTTTTCTACTACATCCGGGTCAACGATCAGCATTTCTGAGGATTTGTTTTGCTGCTGCTTTAGTTCGAAGATCAATCGGGCTAGAGCGGGAACGACAAAAGAACCTGTTCCACCGGCACCGACAACGACGAACCGAAGGGTGTTGTATTCGACCGGCATTACAACTGCAGCGTTCGAGAAGCTAAGATCGATATCCATCACAACATCATCTGAAGCAAAGCTTCGACTTCATTCAGATCGACAACACCACCCGGCAATTGTCCGACCCACGAAAATGGAATAGGAACAAGATGATCATAGATCCCGCAGCGGAATCTGATCTTTGGTTTATCGTGGACGTCTGCAATGAGCCCGAAGATGCGGAGCTTTCCCGATTCGTCGCGGTCATCTGCCCTGCTGAACTGGTATGCCCCATCCGGGTGGGTATGAACCTCGATGCAGGCCTCAGAGTATTCCGGCCGTCTATCATCGGCTATAGTTGACGCATATGTCCTGTCCCTACTCGACGTACTCCACTGCCACGAGTATCGCTCGCTATCCCAGTAGATAAGATAAAGTTCTTCTCTAAAATTCTCCTTCGAGTTCGAGATTCGGGCGTGTCGGCAAATTTCGTCCCATACACGACCTGGAACCTTCGGTTTATGCCATCTGATACCTACAAATGCAGTTGAAAGGCCCTTTATCTCTCTGAACACCAATGGAACGGAAACCGTAAATTCCTCACGCTGAGCTCTTAGAATTACGCCGTTGCCGGCAAGAAGGTACTCGTAAAGAATGGCCTCTACCGGCTCGAATCGTTCTTTTGCGATCCGATGACCGATGAACTCCTTTTCTCTTTCCATAATTTTATTCAGAACCGGGAGTCGTACCGTCGCTGTTCAACGATCGTTTCCCAGGCGTCGTCGATCGTCGAACTTGTTAAGAGTAGTTCGGACTTCGGAAACTTCTTCACTTTGTCAGCCGCCAATTTCCATAGAAGTTCTCGCACATCTTGAGGTTCGGAGTGGCATCGCTCACTGGCGTGGTCTGCATTGAATGGCGTGTCGAAAATTAGTTTCCAAACATCGCTGAGAATAGAAGGATGTGTCTCAGGGACTTCATTCTTTCCAAAGCAGATCTTACCGGAACCGACATTCGGCAGCGGAGCAACTGCGAGGTTGGTATTCACCGAAATACGAGATGAACCAGCAGCCCAAAGATAATAGTCGCGTCCTTTACCGAGAAGGATAAGCGGAGGCCACGGGACTGAGAGTTCAACAAATCCCTTGTCAGAAAGAACGACGGATATTTTTCGGATCCCAGCCGGTTCGTACGATAAAATTGCATTCCCTTCAGGAGCCTCGCGGTAACGCAAAACCCGTCTACCAAGCCATCCCGTATCTGTATGAACCTTTCGAAATGCTCTAGCCACCTGGTCACACGAAAGCGCCTTCAACGACACCGATGATTCCTTAAAGTCTGCAAAGAGAAATTGACCTGGCAGAAAATAGAGAGCCGCAGAAGCATCGGCAGGTATTTGCACGTTGAGTTTCATCACTTACCCTTGCCTGTCCGACTCGACCTTTCCGGTATTCCAGAATGAAATAAGCTCGCAAAAAAATGTCTGGGCATCTTCTTCGATCCTTTTATCTAAGTGTTCGAGATTTCTGAAGTATAGGTTTGCGGCCTTATACGCCTCGGTCAACCAATCAACAGTCTCTTTGTCCCATTCAAACAAATCGGGATACTGGCAGTTCGTAACGTCTAGCCACGGATTGCCGGTGGAGTGATCGACCAAGCGGAGGAGATCGCTGAAAGGTTTTGCCCTCGCACCGTGCTTTTCTTTCCAGATATTTTGATGTGCAACCTTGATCGGAGGTAATGACTCTTTATCGACCGCGTACTTTTCTGAAAAGTAATTCCAGATCTCATCATCTTCATTGAAATAGAACATCAGGCCGGCCAGATAGCTGTCTCTCAGATGCGCGAAGTCAACTTCTTCGCAACAAAGGTCGAAGTTCATCGGCGGTATGGCAAATCGTTCGAGTTCAAGCTCGGGATCGTCATGCCAATATTCGAGCAAAGGAAAGCACTTATCATTTACAAGCTGAAAGAACTCATTCGTCCGCTCACTGTACGTCTGAAAATAACCTGCTCCGTAAAGGCTCTTTGTCGATTGTTCCCATTCGTCCGGAAACATCTCAATATAAAGCCGATATTTGTGCTGTTCCGATACTACTCTAGAGACTGTTTCGCAGGCATAGACGGCGTTGTGGCTCCTTGCCTTGAAACGCAGATATTCGAGAGAGCGGATCAGACGCTCGCCAAAGCCAAAAATCACTTTTTCATTCTCGGCCGTTGCTAATCCTGATCCGTTCATAGAAACCTGCGTTCCTCAAAATCCAACCGGAACATAGTCCATTGCTGACGCGGGGCTCTTCAGAAACGCCTTTAGATGCGATTCCATCGCTTCGATCTCCTGAGTGCCAATGGCCAGGACCGACTCAGCCTCTTCTACTTCCTCGACCGTTAAGAGTTCGGCCGCTTCCCGTCGCATTAACCGTTCCGCAAGAATGATGGCGGGATTGATCTGCTCGTTCTCAGTCCGCAGTAATTCGAGAGGCGATTCATCAGGTTGCATACCCTTTATGCTGCGCTCGCTTGACGATAGTGACGCTGAGTTTGCCGTCCTTGACCTCACGAGTGACATTCGCATTCTCGATCGAAGCGAAGTGCGGCTGAAGTACGACCTTCAAAGTCCTGTCTTCCTGTGCGAGGGCTGCATCAAGTTCAAACGTCTGTCCCTCGATCTTGATCGTCGCCTTTGGATCGGTCACCGGATCTGTCGCATTCGTACTTTCCGTCGATTCCGTTTCGACGTTGTTCCCGTTGCTCGGTGTATCGTCTTCCGGTAGCGTGTTAGTTTCGTTTTCCATGATTTTCTATGATGCGAAGAGAGACTGTTGATCCTTCGCTGGTTCCTGTGGTATCGAGTTTGAAGTTGAAGATGCGTTGGCGTTCGTATCTGCTTTCTCGGCAGCTTTGTCGGGACTTTTTGCAGCAGTCTTGGCCGTCCGCTTTTTGGTTGCGGCCTGTTCCTTCTTCATCTTCTCTGCAGACAATAGAGGAAGTGAGTTTCTGTACTGTTCGAGCGCCGCCGATATGGGATTAGATAGATCCACCTCACGACCTTCGTTACGCTCGTTTGTAAACGTGATCTGTGGAGCAAAATCATGTGAACGTACACTTACGACGCAGTCTCTCGATCCATTGGATTCGGGTAGCAACTGGATCACCGCTGTGACGGTGCACGTTTCAAAGTTGTAGGGTTCCTTTTCAGAAAGAACGACCGACCTTACGAACTGTTCACTATCAATTATTTCGTCTGATACCGATTCGTCGGTTGAGATCGCCACCGGAGCAGTTTCAATACCTGTCTTGGCACCAGTATCCGGCAGAGGTGAATCGTATTCTTTGGATTCTTCGGCAGTGATACTCGGTTCCGAAATCGTAGTGGAAGTCTGATCTATACTTCGGTCTCGCGTTGGCTCGACAATTCCAAAAGCCTCCGAAGGACTCAACATCGATACGATCTCTTCCTCGCATTCCGGCTTGCACTCGTTCGCGTAAGATGGGCGCTCTTCGGCTGATTCTTCTGAATCGACGATACCGAGGAACTCGTCTTTTGCTTCGACGACAGATTCGGTCTTGATAGGGGTCTGCGGTTCGGCAGAAATTGGTACACCAATAGAAATAGACGGTTTCCGAGGCGGAACTGAAATAGGTGATCGCTGAAGGGGCTCGCGTTCGATATCGCGAAGCTTTTCGAGAAACTTGCTCAGAAAAATGTTGCGGATCGTTACTTCCTCGTGAGACCGAGTCATATACTCGGCACCTTTCCAAAGTTCCAACCCGATCTGCTGATTCGTCTGCCCGCTGCCTTGAAAACCGGCGTTCTGACTTACTTCTGACGCCAGCGTTTGGGCCGTAAAGATCAGTTGTTCTATCTTCTCGCGATTATCAAGAGGAATGAACGAACCGCTATTCAGAATTTCCATATCTCTATCTCCACAGTCCTATCTACCGCTCTTTTGTTCTCCAAATGAGCCTCGAACAAATAAGAAAAGGCTCGCGAAAAACTCGCGAACCTTTGACCAAGCGCCTTTTGAAATGCCTATGCTGCAGCCGCAAGTGAGCCAGATGCGTTTGATGGAGTCACAAACCGTTCCTGATTCTTTTTCAGAATGCGGGAGATAGTCGAATGGGTGGTATTGATCGAACGCGCGGCCCGGCGCAAATTTCCGTTTGAACGCTTTAGGGCGTGTTCGACAAAAATTGCGGCGGACTTGATGTACACGCTATCAAGGTCGTCTGTCGCCGGGTCGAGAGTGACGGTCAGGTAGTTGTTTTCCTTTTCGTCAGCAAGTTCTAATTCGGAACGGAATCTGGTCTCTCCACTAAGCATACTCTTGACGACCTCAAGTGTGATCGCCGGTTCGTCAATGGTTTCGACCGCAAGGCGGGTTGCGAAGTTTCTAATCTCTCGATAGTTCCCCTTCCATTCGAGTTCCTGGATCGCTACAAAAACTTCTTTTTCGATTTGCAAAGGCTCCTCGATCCCTATTGTGCCTCTTTCGGTCTCCAACTGGTCGAGGAATGTTTCGACAATTCTTTCCTTTTGATATCGAAGCGGCAAGGTTTCAAGCTGAAGGATATTCAGACGGTCGAAGAGATCGGCCCTAAAAGTTCCGTTTTTGACCATTGACCGAAGATCTCTTGAGGTCGCTGCAACAACCCGCACATCAATTTGGCGTTCCATCGTTCCGCCAACCCGACGAATGCGTCTTTCTTCAACCGCTTTTAGAAACTTCGCCTGAAGACCAAGTGAGAGTTCTCCGATCTCGTCGAGGAAGAGCGTCCCGCCTTGAGCGGCTTCGAACAGACCAGCTTTCGCAGCGGTCGCACCGGTAAAGGCTCCTCGCTCGTATCCGAAAAGCTCAGATTCCAAAAGTTCCGAAGCAAAACTAGCGCAGTTGACGCTTACAAACCCTCGTTTCGACCTGGGACTAAGATCGTGCATTTGGTGGGCGATGGTTGTCTTACCGGTTCCTCTTTCCCCAGTAATGAGAACGTAGTGCGGAACTCTGGCAAATAGAACGATTTTTTCATCCAGCATCGACCTTCCCGTGAAAGCACTGCCATCAACATATTTATCGGCCATAAGGTAACTTCTCCCGCGTAAAACTTTCGGCGTGCAGAGCTGTTTCGGCCACAAATCCGGTCTTTCCGTGCGAGAAAAACCCGATTCACTACTTCGACATTTGAGCCTGCATAAGTAAAAACCCGCAAAAGGCGGAATGGTTACCTTTTATTTGCCCATTTTGATTTTCTTACATCGCGATCGACCCGTTTAATAATGGAAACCCGTTCTGATCTACAACTGTTTTCCGGGAGCCGCCGAGACTACACACTGATTCGGGAGCCGGGTCGATGAGCCATTCTGGGAGAATTACAGGCACCTGTTTTGTTAGTTCCTCGGTTGCGATACTAAGTTCGGGAAGAAACGATATACTTGTCGATTCTGGGGGAAACAGGGACAGTACTCTTTCGAGAGCGAGCGAGGGCGACTCCTGCGGCAAGAAAAATCTCTGCTTTCCGTGCTGAACGATATTGACGAGTCCCATTCCTCGCAATTCACGAATCTGTTCAAAGGTCGAAGGACAAATCTCTGTTAGCAGTTGTCCATGGAATCGCGCGGAACGCACTGAGATATCTCCGATCAAGTTGACGCTGTTCTTCTCGAAATCGACAACCCGCAACACCTCGTTAGCAGTCGTTGGAATACTGGATCGAAGGCCAAAGTGCTGACGGATATCTCTGAGCCATTCTTCCGATATCTTCACGCCAACAAGCCTCGTGCCATCATCGGTGGTGGTTCGAACGATATTTAGCGCATCGTGGCTGAGTGTTTTAAGATATTTCCATATAGGAAGCAATGCACCGCTAAGGATGTGTACGGTCCTGTTCTCAAATTCAGGTATCTTGTTCTCCTCTTTGATCCACCAGTCTTCTGCTCTGGTTTTCGGAACTATGCGATACCGTTGATTCAACTCATTCTCGCGTAAATAGGCTACGTTGCGGCCGGAAGGCTTGGTTATCGAGAACATCTGATACCGTTCGCCTGTTTCCGGATCAGTATGGGATAAAGTCCTTCTGACCGCTATGAACGATCCGTCTCGCCGGTCCTGATAGAACTGGTGTATCTCGCTAGCCGCCATGTCTTGATATCTGGCCGGCGTCGTAGCGACTTTAAGTTCCAGTTTGTAATAGACAGTCTTTGCTCCAGTCAGAGGATCTGAGTTAAGAACCTCCGGTGATCCCGAGACGGCGACTGACATGGCTTTCAGGTCTTCCATCCCGTCATCGAGTTTTCCTTTCTGTTTTAGATATTCGATGGTCTCTAGGAACGTGGAGTAGAAGTAATCAAAAAGTGCATTCTGCCGGTCCACCTCAAGCGAAAGCAGCCTGTTTAGGAATCGAGGAATATTGGTCTTCTCGCTGTCGGGGATCTGCTCGTCACCATCGACCGTCTTAACAAGACCCATATCTCTTAGCGCCTGTTTCGGATCTTCGAGCCCCTCGATCTCCCGGCCTTTCATGATGCCAGTCAATACGACACTTAATGCCGAACGCCCTTCTCTGGATTCAAGATTATATTTATCAAGGTTGCCGGCCTTTTCGGCGCGTCGGTCACCCTTTGTAAGGGCTCCCATATTACCGAGTCTTCTGGCGATAGTAGAAGAGAACCTTTTCTCGCCGCCGAGTTCCGTGAAGACTAGCAGATAGACTGGCGGTGCCACTTGACCTGTCCGATGAGTACGCCCGAAATCCTGTATCTGTTTATCGGCTGACCATTTCAATTCGGCTGCTATATGAAGCCTTCTCTGCTGATTCCCAACGGATTTGCCTGCATGCAGACTGTCGCCGGTCGATGCCACTTCAGACATTACAGCGATCCGTTTATCACCATTCTGAAAAGCGTTCTTTTCATGGAGGTTGATAAGCTTTGAAGGGACACCAGCAAGTTGGCGCGGCCGATACTCCAGTGTGCCTTTCGCCGTCCGGATCAGGCGTTTCTTTCGTCCGGTCATTTCTGCAATATTCTCTACCCCGAAATAGTTAACGAGTTGATCAAGCGGATGCTCGGGAACTTCCAGAATTGACAGCTTATCCAAAAGCTCCGACCTCAGTTGCAAAGCTGCTCGACTCTCGACCTGATTACCATTTGCGTCAATGAGAGGGATGTATTCGATCGTTCCGCTGTATTGATTGGTTCTTTCTTGAAAACACGCGGTTGGGAAACAAGTTGAGACGAGTCGAGTAAGAGTTTCTCGTGGACTAAAATCGAGACTGTCAATCGCTTCTTCCTGATCTGCCGCCCTTTCGATCTGCTTTTTGGTCTGGCTCTCGCCGGTGCCCGTTATCGACACCACAATTGACTCTTTTCTGCTGAGTGCATCTTCGATCTCGCGGAGCAGCGTCGGAACCTTAAATGCTGTGATCAGATTGCGAAAACAGCGTTGATGCTCTGCCCAGAATTGATTTAGAGCACTGCTTCGGGTCGCTTTGCCGGAGTTTGTTAGATCCAAGGCTCGATGGATATTTCGAAAGACTTCCTGCCAGCCCTGGGCCATGTTGTCGTACATCCTCCGCTGAGCAGGCGTGAGTTTATGAATCACCTCGCGAAACTCAACCGACAGGCCCGACTCCGGATCGGTTCCCATACTCAGGTTGCCGCACAGGTAGCGTCCCATCGCCTTAAGGTCACGACACACCATTTCCAGAGCACCGACACCTCCGGATTCGATCTCTTCAGCGAACTGCTCGAAGCCTATCGGAAAATTAGTCCCTGCTCCCCAAAGCCAAAGGCGCGACATATAGGCAAGATGTCGCACTTCCCCTGCCGACGTCGCGGAAGAGTAGACCACTCTCACATCCGGAAACTTCTCAGGATTCTGGATCTCAAGCACGGCGGCGCCGGTCTGTGTAGATTTGCCGCGGTCGTCGGCAAACGCGTACTTAGCCTTATGCCCTTCATCGAAGATAACGACTCCGCTTGGTCCGAGCCAACGAGTTATCTGATCGAGCCGTTTGTTTCCCTTTTTCGATCTGGCGATTAGCGATCGATATGTGCAAAAGACTATGCCGTCTTCGATGTCGATCTCCCGATCGGTAGGAAAGTCATTAATCAGCTTGATCGGCGGCGTCAGTCCCAGTCTTCTAAACTCATCCGAGACGGCTTCGATTAGATCCGCTTTTACAGAAAACCAAACAGTTCGCCGCCGTCCCTGGAACCAGTTGTCCAGAATGATCCCCGCAAGCGTCGCCGTCTTGCCGGTTCCGGTTCCGTCGCCGATGCTTATACCCGCTCGCGAACCGTCCGCAAGACGCTGATCATGTGCCTGTCCCGCATAAATGATCCTCTCCAATTGCATTGCCGAGAGCTTTCCGGTCTCGGACAGGTACTTCGGAAGTCGTGGCCGGTAACGAACCGACGGCGGTTCTACATTCGCGAGGCCCGGAGGTTCAACTATCACTCCCGGATGTGGCGAGCCGCCGATAATAAATCGCGGGGAATAAATGTTTATGTCTAGATCAGGTTGGGCATCTTCTACTTCTCCAGTCGTATCAGTCGAAGTAAGTACAGCCGTAGGAAGTCCCTCCGAACTTCGCTCTTGAATGGAATACATTGGTTTTTCTATTGGTCAAAAACGGAGATTTAACGATATCGCTTGATCGAAGGCATCCTCGACCGAGTGAGAAACAATATGCGGAGCCGCTTCAAGTTGTGAACTGAGCGGCGTATCGATCGCAGGCGACCTGGTGCCGAGAATTAGCGTCGTCTTGACGCTCGTTCCGTTGGAGTAGAACTCACGCCCAGGCAATTCGATGGACGCATTTACGTGTATCTCAGGAGAAAGATATTCCCAAAACCGATTTCCATTGCGGGATCTCGGAGAGCCGCTCTCTCCAAGTATCACCGCGAATCGCCCGCCCTTCTTTAGCCTTCGTAATGCTGATTCGATATGACGAAACCCGAACTCGATGCTGTTATTTTTCACACGGCCGCCAGTCGAAGAGAACGGCGGATTAGCGAGAACTATGTCAGGGAGTAAATCCTCAGGCAGAAGATCGTCGACGAACTCTGCATCGAAAGAATATGGCTGGAACCCCAACGCCAATGCCGAGCCTCTCCTCCTAGGGTCGATCTCGTTAGCTATCACTTTGGCTCCAGCAGCGAGTGCCCATACGGCGAGACAACCCGTACCACATGAAGGTTCGAGAACTGTTTCACTGTGCCGAATGTGTAAGAGATAGGTGGCTAGAAATGCAATAGTAACCGGCGTCGAGAACTGTTGATAGGCGATCTGCGTTTCACTTCGCCAGGTCTGCGTCGGAAGCCTTTTTTGCAAAGGTCTTAAGACTGTAGAAAGTTCCTCGATTGGATTCATCGATGCAAGTAGATCGCGTCCGTACTTTTTCAGAATGAGGAGATTCAGCGCAGTTTCAGCTATCTCGTGATAGATGTGCGCGTCAGCATTCAAATCGAAGGCACCGCATCCAGCGCAGAACTGAATAAGTTCTTTGTTGGAGACCGTTCGGTCGCTGTCGATAATCCCTGCGACTTGTTCGATGAGATCGCTTAATGTGGTACGGGAAACGGTTGGCTCGCTCACGACGCGAACTGTCAGCCGCTAATTTTCTTATGGCAAGATTCTGGCCAGTTGATGGCTAGCCTCGTCTAAGCATTCAGGAGTCAGCAATTCAAGCCAATCGGAAACTTCCAGATATTTTAGAGAGGCTCCGGCAATCAGAGCGTCGTCAATACCTTTGAAACGGCTATCCCACGCGAGAATTTTTGTAGGCTTGTCGCAGGACAAGAACTGTTGTTCCCGAATCCGAAGAGCGAGTAGTGAAGCCAATGCTCTTGCTACATGTGGATTTGTGAAGCAGTCCGCGTCAAATGCGATTTCCAGAATCCTTCGCCGCGCGACTTTAACAATTTCCTGATGCGATGTTGCGACTCCGCCACTCGCGACGACGTATCGATCCGGCAGGAAGTGTTGGGCGGTCACGGCTTTCAGTACACCTTCGGTAACAAGCACTGTCTTAGTCGTCTTTCTTCTGAAACTCATAGAGCCTTCGTGATGAAGAGGAGTGCCAGAACTACATCCTTCACGCTTTCCGATCGACGACAGCCATTGATACTTTCCGGGCGTATTTTTAGCCTTTGCGATAGCTTTGAGCTGGCAAGCCTGAATCATTCCAGTCGAATCTAAGAATGGAATCAGAATAAGATCGGCGTCATAGTCGAAATCGCTACCCAGTCGTGGTCTTCGGTTCAGTCCTCGCCAAAATCCGGGAATACCTTTGAAAGGCGGAATAGCACCTTCTTCTTTTACTATCAACTCAATAATCAGTCGGACTAGACGATCCCTTTCAGTAGCCAATTTGGGAAGTATTCCGCAACGTCCGAATTCCTGCCCTTGTCTAACCAGCCATTCGTTACCGTAAATTAGTTTGCCGTTCGCCGGCAATGGCGAAAGCCTAATGAGTCTCTGAAAGATCCTGTGCCTGATTTCGATGGGGGATACAGAAGTTGATTTTGGGCGTTTAAGTTTCTTCTTTGGCTGACAATGGCCACCAGTAGATGGGTTTCGAATGTCGTTATAAAAGATGCCCCAACCTTTGCTACTGAGTCTATCGGCATTTGTCGCGGAACGGGCACAGAATGTGATGTTGTGATCTTTGGTTGTGCTGCACCAGTCCGGTTTTCCGCAAATTCGGCACGGAGCTCTTCTTGACACTCGTTGGTATCCGGTTGCCATACTTTTTCCGCTTCTTTCCTACCGCTTCTTTGTTATGGTGATGTGGCATCTTCTTGAAAGTCAAATGTGGTGCATAGCGACATTATTCATTGACAAATGTCGCTTTTCACCGCATCCTTATTACGATGGATAAGCATCGCCTGCCAAAAGTAAAAAAACTTGGGGTCTTTACACTAGCTCAGGGTAAATCCGTGGGAATAAGTCAGCAAGAAATGTCCAGGCTTGTCGCCAAGCGGGATCTTATTCGGCTCGGGCGCGGAATCTATCTCCACCCAAAGGCATCTCTTGATAAAGATGTCGGTTTCCAGATCGCGTATTCAAAGTTCGGCCCGGATTCGGCCATCGGCGGGCTATCTGCTCTTTATCATTACAATCTTGCCGAACAAGTGCCGGGAGAAATATGGGTAATGGTTCCTCCGGAGAAACGAACCCGAGAAACGGGTTATAAACTGATTCGAACAAAAACAAGGCTCGACAAACAGATCATAGATGAAAAGTGCTATAGAATCGTCACAGTCGAAAGGGCCGTTCTAGAAGCTTTAAAATTCATCACGAAAATAGGCGAGAGGACGGCGATCCAAGCAGCGCGAGAGTCGCTTGCCAATAGACAGACAACTGAAATGAAGCTTGCTAAAGCTGCTAGAGAACTGGGCCTCGAATCCGTGCTTGCGAAGCACCTGGAGGTCATTGCCGTGTGACCTCCGTCAACTCCGGCGGCGAAGTAAAAAATGACCAAGCAAGAGATCATTGAAATGATCCACCGCTCCGACTTCGAAGCCGTAAAAAGAGACACCCGTCTCCAACGGCGTCACCGCATTGTAAGTTTGTCGTCCAGTTTTAAGTTGGTGAAGTATAAGTGTGACGTTCGGATAGAGACATAAGAGCATGAGGATAATTCAAGTTCAGACGTTCGGTATTGCTTTGGTTCTCGCACTACTCTGTTCATGCTCGTCCAAACAAGCGCCAGCGGAGAACAAAGAAATGGAACTCCTTCGCAAGGAAACTGAATTAGCAAAAAAAGAGACCGAGTTAGCAAAGAAAGAGCTGGAATTATCTAAGGATACTTCGAATGTGGATACCTCGAATACAATTGCGAACACTGTAACTGCGACGCAAACGGAACCAACAACAGTGACAATTCGATTGGAGCCGGTTTGGATAAATGGAGTAGGCTCCGGTCTGTTTGATCCAAATATGACTGCCGTTCTCACTACGACCGCTGGACGATTCTCCGGAAAGGTCAACGGCCGAGGCGTAATCACCATTAGCGGAGTTCCATGTAATGAACAAGTTGGGATTGCTCTTCCACCGACCCATGGCTTCGGTGGAGGCACGAAGTATTACAAGCGTTTTGTGAAATGCGATAAGCCTGTTGTGAATCTAGGAAAACTGAAAATTGGTAGCTTCGATGAGGATTACGGGGTAACAAAGTAAATGATGATAGCCGCCGTGTAAGTTTCGTCCAGACATGCGTGTGTGAAATGTGGTTGCTGCGTTCTTGAGAAGAATATGAAACTGATTGCCATAGCCTTTGTGTTGATGATAACCCTTTGCGGGAGCAGTTTGTTTGCACAGAAGTCGAAAACCACTGTCAAGCAAACCGACCAGAGGACTATCGCGCCGCCTAATCGGCAGTTCATTCACCGATTCACAATCGATTTTAGCTATGACAAATTCGAGAACCGTACGAAAGTTCAAATGCGGCTGCCGGTCAATGCGGTCGAGTCAGTTCATTTTGCGTACTTCTTTAAAGGCGATAAGTTAAAGACTGCACCAACGGACGTGATCTTCATGTTCTTTAAGGAGCCCGGAAGAGAATTCCTTCTTCCCGTTACTAATTTTGTAATTCTAACGGACCGCCATCGTATGCGACCGAAGATGGTGGAGGCCAGAGACCTTGTAATCGATGGCAAGAACCCCTATACGGCCAAACTTGACTACGCGACTTTTCTAAAAATGGCCAATGCCAAAACTCTCGACCTTAAGATTGGCGACTTTGAAATCTCATTCGATAACGAATCGATGGAAGCTCTGAAAGATTTCGCGAGTCGCACAAGTCCGACGTTTCGGGAAGATAAATCCGCGAAAGAGACGAAGACATTGGACAAGAATGTTCAGAGCGAAGCAGATCGGCTTCGCAGAATGAGCATTGAAACGAAGAGTGCCATTCGTGAGGTGCTCGTTGCGGTAAAAACATCCATGATTATTTGTCTCGGAACGTCCGCTGATGACATCAAGCAGGCTTCGGTTGGCGAGGCTTCGCAGATCTGGATTGGAAATAAGTCCGCATTTGCGGGTGATATCGCCGAATTGATGGATGAAGTTATGAAAGCGTTAGTGCGTTCGGACATTTTGCGGGGCGTCAAGAACGGCTCGATAAATGCGGGACAGTTTAATATCCAAGAGATTGTCAATCAATACGAGCTGACCAAGACTCCGGCAAGTCAGCGTCCTAAGGCTATTTTGGATCTGGGTAATACGTATTTAGATATGATTCTGCGTATCGCACGCGAGGCCGAAATCATTGAATGATTCGCAGAAGTATACAGACTCGCAGACGAAGCGATCTTCGACAGGTTGGTGCATAAGGATGTCTAATGTACAGAGAGTATTCCCCAGAAACCGATATATTTGAAAACGGTATCCTAATTATCGGAGCCGAAGATCCGCCAAGCTCACGGAAAATCGCCACCAATAAGCTTCCGGTTTATTCGAATTTCAATATCACCGTTCTGGATAATGACGGATTGTCCCTGAATGAGATGGCTGTTGGGTTGGCTTTGGTGAAGGGGCCACACAGTCACGCGGATTATTACGACGAATACGATCTAAGGTACTGGGTATTGTCTTCATTATATCGTGTTACCCGGCTGATTGAGCTATATGTCTGGAATGTTGAAGTTTTCGAAAATCAATATCCACTTGGGACGACGACAAGCCGTGGAAATATTCACGGTCTAAATGTGTACTATGAGATCGACGCCTTCCTCACTTCCGCTCGACGCGTTTATGACACGCTGAGTTACGTACTTTGGAAGCACTATCATCCTAGCGAGACTGGGCGATGGGATGGGATGAAAAGTGCGGTTAAAAGGTCGCTCAGTGGAGTTCCATCGGGATTTGCTGGGCAGGTGCTCGACAGTTGGAATCAGTTCGGGCTAAGACTTAGGGACTATCGAGATTGTGTGATTCATCATATTCCCCTGCACGAAACAAATGAAACCTGTTGGTTGAGTAGGTATGAGAAGCATTGGCAAATGACGGTTAAGCTTCCCGCTAATCCGGAAAAAAAGAGTCGCCGGCTTATGGATTACGATTCCGGACCGGACGCACTTTCATACTGCTATGAGGTGGCCAATCATCTGGTTAAACTGTGTACGGCACTTAACCAACAGGAAAAGATTGCGTCCTATCTTGCGTTGCCACCAAGATGATCCGGGCCTGATGTGGAACCGCGTCGCCGCAGTCTATTTCTGTAGTCCAGTTTTGCGTTTGAGGGTGGCTGCCACGTTCCGAAATTGACCCGTGACGGCAACAGTTGATATGCAGAAACTAATTGACTCAATAGAAGACTAGCTCCCCATTTATATACCGGAAAATATCCAGCGGCCAAGACAGCGAATCGCGTCATTTCCAGATTCAGTACCGCGACCGAACCACCTCGAGATAGGGCCTCTCCTGGTAGATCACCCCGTCGGCGCACGATGCAGATACGCGCTGGAGCCTAACATTTAGTATTTAGGCTTCATTTCTTCCAAGCGCCTATCCATATCCCGGAAAAATCCGGTCACGACGGTCGAAACCATTCTCAGTCGGGCAGCCCCCATCGCCGCTGTCTGATTTATTGACGCGGCTTCAGTGCGGCCCTCAAAGTTTAGTTGATTCGATGCTTTCTCCATGTCGGCCGAGCGGCGAATTCCTGAGAGTTGAATTCCGGCACCCTGTCTCGTACTTGAAGAAGCGATCGAACTGCCGGTATTGAAAGCCTGCTTGCTTTGTGTCGCCTGAGTTTCGAGAGCCTGATTGATCTCGCCCTGATAGACATTACTTGCCTCTACCTTCGTGTCCGCGACAATGCCGGTGTTGTTGTTTTGAAGCGTGACGTTAGTGCGGGTCGTAGAGTCCATCTGCTTGTTTACTTCCTGAATAGGATGTTTATTTCTCGACCAGTCGAAGAGTTCCTGACCGGTGCGAATCGGAACGGAAGTTCCGGCGATCGAGGAGCCGCCGGGCGTAAATTCGTACGTCTTCATTCCAAACCGCTCAAGGTTGCCCTGACCGCGGAGTTCGACTTCCTTCATCCCATCGATTGTTCGAGCCTCCCGAGTTCCTTGGGCTTCGGCCAGCGTTCCGGCGATCTCGCGCTTAGTTGCCGCTGCACTACTGCTCAGACCATAGTTCTTGCTCGCCTCGGCCAGCAACGTCTGCGTCACTTGATTTGCTCGGATCTGTCCCAAGCTGGTGGTCAGGCCGCCCTCGACTCCGGCAACGGATGAGACCAAACGAGCGTCGGTTGATTGGTTTGCGGCCTCAAGGGATTTTCTGGCAGCCGTTTGCTCCGCATGGTAAATTCCTTGAATCTGAGTGTTTTCAGCCTGTCGATTGATAGCGGCTCCGGCTACTAGTCCGTATGTCTCAAGCGCGGTTCCCATGCTCGAAAGCATCCAGCCCATCGAGATCTGAGAAACACCTTCATAAACCTGTCCCCGAAGAACTCGGTAACTGAGCCACGGAACGAGTATGAAACAGAGGCTGGAAACGAAGAACAATGCGGTGACGATCAGGGCACTTGAAGCCGGATCATAAGCACCGTTGGTTATGATCTTCGCGGTTACCGGATCAAGTGAGAACGTTGCCTCACCGTTGTAAATAGAAAGAGCGAGAACGCCAAGGGCATAGCAAACATAGAGAGTCACTTCCTTCACCATCGGAAAGGCCAGAGCGAACGTCGCAACGCCCCAACAGAATGGATAGAACATCTGAGCCGCGAACTTCTCGTCAAAGCCGAAAGCAGCCAACACAGGAGCCGCCAGTTTCAGGCCTATCAAGATAAATAGTCCGGCTATCGCAAGAAAGAGTCCGCCAAACTTTATGATGTTCTGCCCGATCACCATAAAGGTAAACATTCGGGGCATATCCCATCCGAGTATGTTGAGTTCACCTGTAATGTCTTTCACGGATGATTCCTTATCCATGATGATGCCGACAAGTCCGGGCTCACCGTTCGGAAGGCGTTCAGCAAGCAAAGCATTAGGGTCCTCTACTGCAAAGTTTGCTTTCACATACTTTTTCATCTTGTCGTCGAATTCTGTGACTAGTGAACGGTTGTAAGCTCGGATAGGTCGAGCAAAGAACTTGCCAGTTATCGTGAGGCCGTCGATGATGAACGGGCTCGCTCCGATCAATACCATGAATATGATGGACCGGATCGCCCATGCAACGAGTTGCTCGGGTCCGAGGCCTCGGTTGTCATGGAACCTGCGAATAAATGCGAGGATCAAAACAAAACTCGCGATGATCCACGCGAGAAACATAAGGATCGGCATTAGCGGCTTTATGATGGTGTTGAGAACGGATTGAAATAGCCATTCCTGACCAGTCCGCATGAGATTCTTGATCTGTTCGCTGAAACTCGGTGCAGGAGGTTTCGGCGGAACGACCGGACCCGGTGAAGGACTCGCTACCGGGTTCGCGGGGTATCTGTTCTCGAATTCGCGAAGCGCCGGTGCCGGACTTCCATCGAGCGGCGGCATAAACGGAGAATCCGAGTTGATCGTCATTATGAGGTCATTCGCCGTTACAGGCTGCCCGTTCATCGTTCCTACCGGAGTCTGGCCCTCGACACGAGGAGGGCGCGGCCGGGTTTGCCCGGCCGCTTTCGAGCCGAGGAGGTATGGCGAGACGAGGTAGGCGAGAACGAATAGAACTGTCGCTAAAGCGTGGCGAAAAGAGGTCACGTTTTTCATGGCTTTGATGTTTTAGTTCTTAGATCCTATATTCTGGCGATTATGGAAGAGGGCTTTCATAGACGTCGTCATTCCATACTTCATAGCGTTCGAGTTCGCGTAGAAAGTCATCCGAGGCTCGTGTGATCCCAGTCATCATCTCAGTGCTTCGGCGAATCTCTTTCCCGAATTCTGTCATCTGTTCGATCTTGAGACCGTAGGCAATAAATTTTGCTTGGATCTTCGCTTCAAGTTCGCGAAGTTGGCCTTCGACTGTTGAAATACGCAGATTGATCGCCAACATTTGATCAATCAGAGACTGAACGCCATCTCGATTGGCCGCTGGATTAGCTTCTATCGCTCGGGTTTCATCTGCAATCTTCTCTCGTTCTTCATACAGCTTGGCGAGGTCGAGAAGTATGTTCTCGCGGTCAAAAAGCATGCGTTCCAGTTCAGAATCGAGCTTTGCGAGGCGTTCGAGATTCTTGAGGTGGGCATCAGCACTTCGACCGATCGAATGCCGAAGAAAGTCATCAAGGTCCCGCTTGTTCGCATCCATGTCAAAAATGCCGTTCTTCAAACGTCGAGCAATATTGACGACTGAATGAATTTGGCTGGTGATGGTCGCCTCGATTCGCTTCTTTAGTTCAAAGGTCCCGCGAATAAGCCGTCCGATAGTTGCGTAGGTAGTTATCAGCTGCTTGTGCCGCATTACTTGCTCTTCAACCTTGCCGAGAATCCCTCTCAAATTAGTTACGCTTTCAATCATCTTTTCGTACTGCTTAACCGCTTGTTCATAGGTATCGATATAGTGGTTGATGGTCTCAAGCCACCGGGCCGCCTCTTCGACTCTCTTCTCAACTTGGAGAACGTATTGCGACGGATCGAATACCGTCCACTGTGCCCGGGCCGGGCGAACGTCGATCCCGATGAAGATCGAAGAAAGGACTACTCCGAGAACGATCTGTCTTATTGTTTCGTTACTTCCGATCATGCTGATACCTCCAAACCGTTCAATTCATTCAGGTCAAAAGAAGATATTTCCGTGAGTCCGACTGCGGTCAGTCCGCTCGGGTACTTTGAGGCCAGCCAGGACACGACGATCTCAGGCGGCAGGTCGGGCCGAATATTCTCGACAAGTCTTCGCGCATTCGCTTCGTTCGTGTCATTCGTATTCGCCCAAAGCATTGCCGGTGACAGCCGAATTTCGGCCATCTGGACGATCTTGTCCGCTCCGCTGCCGATGACGAAAACCCACTGGGTGTATCTTCCGTATTGGTTTCTGATCGCACGGATCGCTGCAACTGTCTCAGGAGCCAGCTCGCAATCCGATGCCAGTCGGTCAAAACCTCCGATCTGTTTGCCGATCATCTTTACGCCGGAGTTTTTTACAAGGTCAATTCCGATCTCATTCGGCCTCTCTGTAGTTCCGGTGAAATGCTCGTAAGCCTGCGAGAATAGGACGGTAACAAGACCTTCTTTACGGCCGGTCACTGAT
This sequence comes from Pyrinomonadaceae bacterium, assembly GCA_040080065.1. Classification (GTDB taxonomy): domain Bacteria; phylum Acidobacteriota; class Blastocatellia; order Pyrinomonadales; family Pyrinomonadaceae; genus OLB17. The sequence goes on along the minus strand of JBEBJB010000011.1, from coordinate 79,275 downwards.
GCCTCGGCAATGAGTTCCTGAATCGCGGGAAAGTGCTTGTTGATCTCGCGCATTTCGTCGCAGAGAAATAGGATCGGGGTCTTTTGCTTACGCTCGTCCTCTTCGCCGATCTCCTGCATTATCTGGGCGCTGATCCGAAAGCCGACGCTCTCGCGTATCTTCTCGTCAAGACCGCTGATACCTGAGAGCTCGAATACGTCGAACAAAGACGGAACGTCGTAGTCAGGATGAGTCGGCGAATTCAGCCACGGATCTTTTCGGTGAACATTAAGTTTCAAATAGAGTTCGCTGGCTTGTGCTTGTTGCGCGGGCTCCCAGTGATAGGTCTTTAGAACATCCAGAAAGTGCCCAAGCGTCGGCTGGAATTTCGGTCTGCCCGCTCCGTTTCGAGCGAGCGACATCTTATAGACCTCATCGATAACGGTGGCAGCAATAGCACTCGTGATCGCATCTGTCCTTGCCGTCTTGCTAAGAATGAGAATGTCCATCAACACCATTGAAAGCTGGCGCTTCGTAGGACGGTTACTTTCCTCGATTCCCGGATAGTTCCAGATATTGATCGGTTTCGGGTCTGCTTCGTTGAACTCGATATGACGGCCGCCAAAAAGTTTACAGATAGGCTTGAACGAATGCCTGTAGTCCATCACGCGGACCTTTACGTTCCCGCGGTGAGCCCGGATGTCCGTGATCAGCATAGCCGCAAGAAATGATTTGCCTTCACCGGACGCTGCGGTGACGATGACTGTTGGAGATTTGATCAGTCCCCGATCGTAGAGATCAAGACCGAACATCTGGCCGTTCGGAGTTATAAAGATGCTGTGCGGTCGCCCGCTTCCACGCCAGCTAGTTTCAGTTGGAACAAATGAGATTACCGAGTCGGCCGTTTCCGTAAGTTCCTGACCTGTCGGCTTCCAGGAAAGTTCGCCGGCAAGCATTCGCGGATAGATCGCGCGTTGCCGCACCGCGTCTTCTCTAATTGCGTCCGCCCCGATCTTCTTGCGGATCGCTGAGACTACGGCATCACATCGGTCGTCAAGAATCTCAAGTTGCCGACGCGTTTCCTTTAGCCCTTTTGAGCGGCCCGCAAAGACAATAACGTTTAGTCTGAGATTGCAGATCTCTTCATTGTCCCCTTCGACCTGTTCGAGCAGGGCCTCAAGGTCTGACTTGATAACAACCGCGTCCTTTTTGAGATTACGGAACCCAAGCCATGTGTTGCGGCTGCCGTCGATACGATCGATCCGCTTCTGCAGGTCTTTTTTTGCAGCCTGTTTTTCAGTTGTCATCAAATCAACGACGATCTCGTGCGGAAAACTTAAGGCCCTAGTCGCCGTCACGTACCGCATGACATCGGCCGTTACAAAGCCATTTGGAAGGGTCTTGAGACTGACTAAACTTGCAGGCGTACCATTGTGACGGATGTACTGCTCGCGTTTTGTCTCAATTTCTGTACTGCAAAGATATCGCCGCAGGTCGACGCAATCTGAGCTTGTCAGATCAGGGAAAGGACCGTGCTCCCGGCGATGGCTGATAAAGAGTGATTCAAATATCTCTGTCCGGTTCATCTCCCGAAGCTGCAAGCTGCGCGGAAAATTGGCTTCGAATGATTGAAATACTCGTGCAGCTTTTAGTTTGCACGCGGCTTCATTTTGCACCTCTCTCTGCACCATCAATTCACTTTCGCGATTTCTTATGCTTTTGAGGGGAAAGCGGAATAGTCGTGCAAATCCGTGATCCCTTATGTCCTTTGAAATAGAAGGCAAGAGCAAAGACATCATTCCCTTTTCCCCTGGATCGCGTACCGGAACTCGTATCCACACCGTTGCGGTTTGTCGCATAACTTCGCCGGATCTGATCGCTTCCTCGTGACGGGCAAGATTGGTGGCCTGAAGCACACCGGCGACTGGATCGGATGATGAGGTGTCTCTGGATGAGAGATGTGACCGAAGCACCTCACCCGTGTCGAGCGAATTTAGGAACCGAAACTGAATGATCGTGTTCTTCGGCTTCTCGAATTTCAGTATCGTTTTTAGCTCGTCGATCCGTTGCTCAGTCACGTAACCGTCGATGTAAAGACTGTTCGACGGTTCGAAAATATAGGCCTTTCCATAGCTGCCATCTCGATAACGGATAGTGTTCCCGTCTAGGCCCGCGATCTCGGTAGGAAATATCCGACCTGCTTCTGCATTCTCGATGAGTTGAGTTCCTGATCCTCGGTTAAATGGAGTACGGCTCGATAACGATCTCACTGCCGGGATGAAACGAAATCCGGCTACCAATCCAAGACCGACGGAAAGAAGTCCTCCGAAAAGAGAGATTGCGATTTGCGCGAATGTTAGGTTTGCTGTGTCCATGCTTATTTCCTGTTCGATGTCTTCCAACTTGTCGGTTCGAGTTCGCCTCGGAGCGGCGGTCGATACTTGTTCCATCGGTCTATCTCGGCGTCAAACTTCTGAGAAAGCCAGTAGGAAGGCTTACTCAAACGCAGATAGTTAAAGATTCCAAGAAGAATCAGAAAAACTAGCAGTCCCAGTGGGAATCCCAGCGGAACGTAGCCCACCCAAAGCCCGAAAACAAAAGGAACGATGTAGGCGATCGCAGTGGGGATCAGGATAAACTTCCAGTCGGTAGAGTAGACCCCGAACCGCTTCAGGCCACGGAAAACGTTAGGTCGTGTTGCTCGTCTTCTCATATGGCTTCCTCCTAGAAGTTCGTATCAACCCCGACCGCACGTCCCTGTGCAAGCTGCCAGAACACCGCGACGATTGTTCCGAATGCAAACGACAGGAGCGAACCGAACGCCTGGTTGCCCCATTCCTTTCCGGTCATCTTGTTATAGATCGACCAAGCCACGCCGACCGCTCCTAAACAGAAGAGAATGATCGCCATGAGCTTAAGGGCTTCGCGAATGATGTTGGAGAGGTTACTTGCATCTCCGGTGAAGATCGGGCCTTGTGCAGAAGTCAGTTGCGTGAAAAGCAACATTAATCCGAGCGGCGCCAGTGCAGGCACATGGCTTTTGATAAGTGTCAATAGTTTTTTCATAGTCGTCCTCGCTTTATAAGTTTTCGTTGACGAACCCGGAAAAAGGGCCCAGATGCGTCAATACTTTCACTCGCTTTGCAAGGTTCGTGCCGTTCGATGATCGGCATCGGCGGCCCATCGGTTGCACATCGGTGGCACATCGGTTGCGAAGGGCGGGTGATATGAAAAAAAGAATCACACACCCGATCACATTTTTATTGCTACTTTTTGCTGGTTTCCCTTTAGCTGCTACGGCGCAGGAAAAACAACTGGTTTCTCGAACTTCACTCGGAAGAATGGATGTACTTTCACGTGCCAGATTGTTCGAGGCGACGATAGAAAAGGTCGCAAAAAGCGAAGGCGTCGACCCGCTCATTCTATGGACTATTGCCTATAACGAAACGCGGTTCCGGCCATGGCTGACCAGTCCAAAGAACGCTCAGGGATTGATGCAGTTCATGCCCGCGACTGCTGCCCGGTTTGGGCTCACGAACCCGTACGAGCCGACCTCATCGCTATATGCGGCAGCGAAGTATGTGAAGTATTTGGGACGGCTATTTGATTGGAGACTTGAGTCTGTTTTAGCCGCCTATAACGCCGGCGAAGGCACCGTCTCTGCTTATCTTTATGGACGAAATCTAAAGTCGAACGGACGATTAATCAATGCCTCGCAACGGAGGACGGTTAACGGTGTCCCGCCATACAAGGAAACTCTGGGCTATGTTTCGCAAGGCGTGCAGGTGTATCGCTGGCTTAAGCAGCAAGGCAGATTCGGCACGCCTCTGACTCCATTCGCCGCCGAGAAATATCCCAGAAGTGAGAGGCAGATCAAGGCAACAGAGGTTCAGGAAAGCGAAGTAATTTTGGTTTTTTACGATCCGCGAACCGGTAGACGAAGCCTCATCTTTAGGGAAACTTCAAAAGAGCCGCAACAACTCAGTTTCGGCCCCGTTATTGTCGGACAAAACATTCCAACAAATTCAGCGCGGCGAGCTCGCTCGACTTTCGCCGGAAAAATTGGTTTATCGATTCACGAACGATAGTCGGCGAATTTTCGAGTCAACTGCGGACGACTTTCGCACCGTTCGGCAAATTTTTCTGCCGATGTTGAGTTAGAAGCCGGCTATTGACCCGAGAGCTGCTATTTCGCGTCTGGCACTGCGTTTGCCATTAGCCCTTTCGAGATCGAAATCTTATGAAAGCAAATGAAACAAAAATCGATACGCGTGATACAGAAAACATGGTTAACGGTTCACCAACTTACCTTACTCGCGACCCGGACGACATCGTTACGATTGCGTCGCTTTTGAAGATCCTCGCCGTGCTGCTTTTTGCCCTCGTTCTGAGCGGCTGCGTAAACATGTTTCTGATCTTTAGAAAGGCAGACCGGATAGTGGTCGATAAATCGAGCGGACGAGTTGTCGAACTAAACAACCGTGATTACGGTTCGACCGAAACCGTCAGCATCACGCCGGACGTTCCAACATCAACTGACAAGAAGTATCTGATCAAGGAATTTCTAACCGCTCTTTACGAAGTCGAACAAACGACGCGTGAGGCGCAAGTAAACAAACTGCTCCGAATGCTCGACCCTGATCTTTCGATGGCGATGGCCAATCGACTAAAGCAGAACGGCGTTCTCGCCGCCGAGAAGACCGAAAGCGTGAATTCGTCATGGGAACTACAGGACTTGTCCGTAGATGAAAGCGACCCATACATTCTGCGAGCGATCGGCACACGCAAGATAAGGCGAAAAGCCTCAGGCCAGGATGTCGAAGAGTCCGTTCAGCTCAAATGTAAATTTCTGTTGAAGGACAGCCCTTCGACCCCGATCCGAAATGACAATAACCTCAGAACCGGATTTACTATTCTCCGGTTTCGTGTCGAACCCGTAAACGGCAAGACCATTTCGCCATTAACGCTCATCGGCGATGCGGAGGAAACATCATCAGCAATTCAACCCGGCAGTGAAACAACTGGCGGTAAGTAGCAAGGAACATCATCTGAATCATGAAAACTTTAAGCATTTCAAATCTGGGAAAATACACTACGAGGATAATTGGAATATCTCTCGTCGTCCTGTCGGCATTTGGTGTCAATGTTTATCCGCAGAGCCGGAAGCCTGTTCACAAACCTAAGGTAAAGAATGTCGTTCGTCCGGTCTCGACCGAGATTAATCAGACCTCAAATGAGAAGGTCGTAAACATTTCAGCGGTCTCCAAAGAAACACAGTCCGTTGCCGTGGTTAATGCTCCGCTCACTGATTTCCTGTCGGGAGAAGCAAATGTAACGGTCAACCCGAAGCAGCCTACTGTTGTGCGTCTGGGACTGGCTCAAAACGCAGTTTCTATTGTCGAGTTTCCCGCATCGGACGGAATCTATTACATCCATGAGGGGAATCCCAAGCTTGCGTCAGTGTTTCAGTCTCCGACAAAAGAAACCGACCGATCGATAACCATTTATCCGGGAGAAGGATTCGTCCCTTCAAAAGACGGGGCGACCTCTGCCGCGATCAGCCTGCAGATGCGGTCCGGCCTGGTTTTGATTCTCGAGCTGGTACCGGTCAGCGACCTTAAAAAGAATGCTCACAGATGCGTTATCTCATATGACCGCGAAGCAGTAGTCTCGGCGCGGAAGGTTGCAGGACTCGCGTTTGACCTTGGCGGTGACACCAAGAATTCTCCTCCGATCAACTCACGGGCACTATCCAAACTGGTCGGTTCAGCACGGCCCGCCGAAGAGAAGATTTCTGATTCTCCAATGTCGGAGTTGAACTCTATCTCAAACGCTGTTTTCGCCGAAATACCCGAATCAAAGCGGGCGGGTTCGAAGCGAGCAATGACCGATGCTGAGATATCGAAGGCGGCAAACAAGCGGTTGGCTGACGTTCTTCGAGATCAAAAGAAGCACCTCTCCGCGTGGTCTTCACCTCTTCACGGTCTGGAACTATCACTGACCCGCGTCACCGATCTTGATTCCGAAAACCGTCTTGTTGTTATTGCGATTCGCAATTCTGCATCAACAAATCTAAGGCTCGTTCGAGGTTCCCCTGAACTTCAGATCCAGACGCTCGACAAGGACGGCAACAGCCTTCTTACCACCAAACTCGATCTCCGCTATTTGGAAACAACCGCGTTTGAGGGCCTTGTCCAACCAGGCTCTACTACGTTCTATGCTCTCGTCTACAAATCTCCGCTCCTTGGGGTTAATCAAAAGATTCGAGTCGCCGTTGCTCAAACTGAAGCTATCGACGCTCCGATCTCGGCAACTCTTAACGGATCGAAATAGATCGAAATAAAGGAGACACGCAATGCAAACTACGTTAACTACAAATTCCGATATTCCGACTGCCTTACCGGACATTGAGGCAGATGAGGAACGCGAGAAAATGTTGCTGGATGATCAGAATGAACTTTCGAAGAATGAAGTTGATGATGACGAATTGGATCTTGAAACCGGATCGGAACGGAAAACTTCCCGAACCGCAAAGGTACTAAAAACCGCTGCCGCGTTTACAGTATTCTTGTTACTGATGGGTACAGCGATCACCTGGTTCTTCGGTATGGGTTGGTTCGCTACGCCGAATCCCCAGCCCGTTAATCGAACGAGCCAAAAGGATTCATCTCCGGCTCCAATGACCGAGGATGAGAAACTCAAGGCCGCCCTCACCATGGTAGCGTCTAAAGAGCCAATACCAAGCAAGGACTCTGTGGTTGGGCAATCCGATGAACCGATATCAATCGACAAACCCGCTACGGTTGACGCCGAGTCAAACGATATCTCTTCGATGTCAGCATCGCGAACGAGAACCGAGCCTTCCTTCAATGGCACTGATATATCCTCCCGGGACGCTCTCAAACGAGTGGATCAGCCCACCAACCTGGAGACAAAGAAGAATTCTCCACAAGGTAAAGACACTCCCCTGTCAAAATCTGTATCGTCAACCGAACCCTTAGGACGCTCGCTGTTCTTTGGAGTCACAAAGGTCAGAGATGAGCAATTTCGCAATAATAGTGCAGTAACTACAGCGACAACTTCGGACACACCGAAGCCAAAAGTAAATGGCTCACTGCCGTTTGGCTCACTGCTTACGGTCCGCCTTATTGGAGCGATCTACACGCTTAGAAATTCCGGTGGGGTCGTACGTATGGAATTGACGCAACCGGTTGTAGGAAAAGGTTACTCCTATCCGGCAGGCACGACTCTAATTGGCAATCTACGGGGCGGCGAATCCGTAAGAGCGTTCGTCAACATTATCGGCCTGATCGATCCGGTTTCTGGTGAATTGGTGAAGTTCACCGGCGAACTATTGGGAACTGACGGTGCCTCAGGGATTCCCGGAAACAGGAAAAGAGTCACCGGAAAGTGGACCCGATTCTTTCGAGGCATAAAAGATACTGCCGGCTCGATATTGGGATCGGTCGGTTCGTTCCGTTCAGGGGGAACAGTAGTAATATCTGAGCCCCTGCGTAGAGGATCCGAAAAACTGTCTGAGGACACGAGTCAGTCACTGTTTGGAAACGAACCCGAGGACACGTTCCTAGAGGTCTTAGCCGGAACCACCGGATATGTACTTGTAACGCAACTACCCGAACCGAACACTTCAATTGCCAACGCAGAAACGGGAGCAAAAAAGGAATGATTCCGTTTGAAGCATCCCGTCCACAGATCAACCCTCGCGAACTTGTTTCAGAGGGAAAGCCCGGTGAGCTTTTCCAACTGATGGCTGGACACGGATACGTGCCCGACGAGCAAGTCTTCGAAGACTTCTGTGAAAGTCTTAAGTCTGGACGGGCATGGCTTATTTCCGGTACGCGCGGCAGCGGGAAGACTGCCTTTCCCGAAGCGTTAGCCGCCGCCTGCAATCTTTCGATGTGCGTTGTTGCCGGACGCGATGGGTTAAAACAGGAAGAGATCCTCTATGACTGGGATACTGAAGAGCAAGCCGTGTGGATGAGAGAACACCTCGCACTCGCAAAACAACTGCCACTTGAGGAACAATCCGGATTTCTCGACAATGCCCGACGCTCTAAGTGGCAGCGCCGATTTCTGATTCTTGGTGAAGTAGGAATGGCATACGACTTGGCGGCAAACGCGGCGTCGAGCACGCCAATGAAGCCACCTCCGGTGTTGATCCTTGATGAAAGCGATAAGTTTGGGGCCAGCATTGAAGATTCACTTCTTATGCCGCTCGAACGTGGACTGATCTACATTCCACGATACGAAGGCGGAACGATTGGCGTATCCGACTGGAGTTCGAGACCGATCGTGATCACGACCTCAAACGATCTGCGCCACAAACTCAGTTCGCCGTTCATTTCGAGACACGTTTACAGCCGGTTCGCGAGTCCTTCGCTGGAAAAGGAGCTTGAGATCTTAACGACTAGAAATAAACGCGCGACTTCAACCCACTTAGCACTTACAACCAAGCTAATAGACGCCGTTCGCGGGATCGCGGGAATGGAAGATCATCCGAGTGTCCGTGAGTCGATCGACATCGTTGGAGCTCTCGAACGCGACTTGGTTGAGTCTCTGAATTCGAAAGACTTAGTCCGATATTTTTGCTATTTCGTAAAGACCGGAGCATCCAGAGAACTGCTCACCCTTCAGCTCGATTATCTTTTGGCGATGACGCACGCCTTCCACCCGGACATCGATTCTTGGCTTGGCTCGCGCGATGCCAGTTGGAAGATCAGGTGGCCGCAGCTCGCCGACAATTCGCTATGAATAGAACAGAATCCACATTGGGGCTTTTTTCGAGGATCAAGCAGTCGGTGGTTCGCACTCAATACTCTGGCCTACTGGTAGTCGCTTGCGTGGTCGGCGTCTACGGATTTGTCAGAATATTGATGCCGCAGAGCGAAACGGCCCAGGTTCGATTTGTTGAGACTCGTGGGCCGGAATCTGAAAAAGAGTCTTCGCCGACCGGACCGCAGACCGCAGACCCGTTCTCCGGCGTTGAGTATGATAACGCAGTGAGACTCAGAGAAACGTCGGCCTTGGGAATGGCGATCTCGTTGTCGGTGTTGTCGCTGAATGCTCAAAACGGAAGACTCCCAGAGAATGTCGATCGGATAATTCGCCACGTTAATGCCGCCCGACTACTGCCGCCCGGGATTCAATCAAATTCAGCAACCATTGCTTCCGAGCGAAGCACGTTTCATATCATATATCGACGCGAACCTTTTTCATTTGAAGTACTGGCCGTACCAAAATCCGATCAAGGGTCACAATTACTTTTTAGATTTCCGCTCCCTCAAAGCGAACCCAACACCGTTCTATATTTTGAGGCGGGCCGCGATAAACCCTTTCCGGCAGCTCTTTCAACTGTTGAACAATTGAGTGCGTCAGGCTGGAGGATACGGCATTGGCGAGGTGATGTGTTATCCCTCACTTCCGCAACATATGACTCGCTGAAAGAACAGAGTGACTTTCTTCGTAGCGAACGGTAACCGATCAAGCTATGTTTTCACGTGAATGGATTGAGAAATTCGATGCTTCCTACGGTATTCCAAGGAAAGCAAATGAGCAGTACCTGCCATCGTATCAAGCGTTTTGGCAGTGGTCGGCTGACATTGGCATGTGTGTTTTCTTCTTTGCGTTGGGATTACTCGGTTCAATAGTCTGTTTGTTTGCGGGATATCTTTTAGACGTTTACGGGCTGATGACCTTGGTCTTTTGGGCGATGGCGCTGATCTGTGTTGCGGGCTCGCTTGTAGATTCCTATTCATTAATGTGGGCGTACCGCGTTCGACGAATGAGTACCGCTCATGGCTCAGCTCGGTGGGCAAAAGCATCCGATCTGATTCGCTGCGGTCTGATGAATCGGATCAGAGGATTGCCATTGCCTGCAAATGCGCTTCCTCTCGCAAAAGCGTTTTGGGGTCGCGATGTTTTTCTTCCCGCAAGTCAGTGGCTTCGCCACTTTGTTATGTTCGGCCCGACCGGTTCCGGTAAATCAAAGACTTTTTTCATGTCCATGATCCGGGCGATCCTCAACAAGTCATCTTGTCTGGTCTACGATCCTAAAGGCGAGCTTTTCACCCAGACGGCCGGCTCCGCCAAAACAATTTACCGTTTAGACCTTAACGATCCGACAAAAAGCGATCGGTGGAACTTCATTCCAAAATGTCGAAACGATCCTGCGTTTGCGTGTCAGATTGCCGGGATGATGCTCGGTATAGAAGGCCGGCGTCGGACGAATGCCGACCCTTTCTGGGGTGATGCCGAACAGATAGCTTTGACGGCGATTTTGCTTCACATCGCTGAAGTTTACCGTGAGAAGGCTATCCCAGCGTTCGCGGCCGACTTTCTGCTCTTCCTGAGCGGCGACGGCGATCAGGCTTTCAACGATGCGATGATGAATTCGCCAAGCCTCTACGCGAAACAAGCGTATTTGGCTTTTCGCCAGGCACCGGTTCAGACTCGCGGTTCCATTTTGATAGGTTTGTACAACAAGCTTCGACCTTTCACTCTTGCACCTGCTCGGATGGTGATGATGCCGCCGACCAAAGACGAAGCGGCACTTGGTTGCCGCTCGATAGACTTCGCAGACCTTCGCAAACCCGGTACAGCAATTTACCTTGTTGTCTCGGAAGGGGCCGCTGACGTCTATAAAGAGTTTATCGCTACCTTCATCGGACAAGCCGTTATGGAAATGAGGCTCGATGGCGTAAATGAACCAGAGCATCCGTGCTTTGTTCTCATAGACGAGGCTTACCAGTTGAATGTATCGGAGGTTAAGAGAATATCAGGTATCGGGCGTGGACGCGGTGTTGGACTTGGTCTCGGATACCAGGACTTACCTCAGATGTACGACCAATACGGGCGTGAGCAGGCGAATGCGATACTCGGTACCATAATGACCAAGATCTTTCTGCCGGGCCTTGACGATGTGACTGCCGAGTACGCTTCAAAGCAGCTGGGCGAAACGACGATCTTCTCAAAAACATTTCAGGACTTTCCGGGAAAGAAACAGGACAACACCAGATACGCGGAGCAAAAGCGTGCCCTCATGCTGCCGAATGAGATTCGACAAACAGCAGCCCATTCCGAAGTGTTGATTATCAGCGACACCGCCCCGCCGATCCGCGCTGCATACCCGCCTTTTGCGGTTCATAAATACACTTATTCCACCGCGACCAAAGGCACACCCCGCGAGATCAACCTTGGAGATATTGATCCTCAATTCTCATTTACAGACTCTGGCCATGTTAATCAGGCTACCGAACATGACAAGGCAGCTCTCAAAGAAGTTATCTCATCTGAGGTCGATCGAATCTGTTCGAACGAACGTCTTTCAGAACTGGCTTTTCTATCTGCGGGAGAGCCAGCACTTGACTCGCTGGAACATCAATTAGACGGTGAATCGGCGAAAAAGGATCCAGTTTATAACGCTCTCAACAACCTTCCTGTCGAGGTGGGATATTTTTCTGCCCAAGGCAATGGAGGTTCTTTGGTGATTGAACACGCATCGATCTAAAACGCATGTTAAATAGACTCAAGATCTCGCTCATCCTAGCCCCGCTGGCCCTCACAATGTTGATCGGCGTTTATGTCTACTCCCTTTGGTCACAGGAACGAAAGCGAGGCTCAGAAATCCCCGTTGACGCAACCGCATTGATGAACAGAGATCTGGTGAAGTTCCACCAAAAACGCGGTTCGTTCCCCGCAACGCTGAAAGATCTCGAAGGCGTCGTCTGGGAAAAGAAGGATCGAAATTACGTTTCGGACGGACATTCAATGATCCACAGAAACTACTTCTATCTTTACTCAAGAATTGACCAAAATCGGTTCACTCTCTGGGCCGTCCCAATCGGCAAAGAACGTGAGGAGGCATCAACATTATTTTTAGTAGGAACGCCCATGAAAAAGAGAACATGGAAAGGAGCCGCTCTCACGATAGAAGATGTCGGCAAACTACCCCGGTTGTTACCGGTCGAACGGGATCTGGCTCTTAGAGGAATGGTTGAGCAGGTAGATCACAAAGCGATGTACTCGAATTCGAAGTAAAGTATTTCTTTGCGAAAAGTACCGAAAAGTGGTACTTTGTGCAAAGGATTACTTTCATGAGATCACAAAGTTCGCAACTTAGAGTCGAAGAATGGGTAGATAAGGAAATTGCTTTCGGCCGGAGCGCTTTCTCTCTGGATCGAGTTGAGAGTGAGCTGCCGCAGTATTCTGAAACCGCGATCAAACGTTCTCTGAACCGATTATCACGAAAGGGCACCATTATTTCCGCCCACAAGGGCTATTACGTCATTGTCACGCCTCAATACTCGTCACGCGGGATTCTTCCGCCGGCACTATTTATTGACGGACTAATGCGTTTCTTGGAGCGGTCGTATTACGTTGGCCTTTTAAACGCTGCTGCATTTTACGGAGCGGCACACCAGGTGCCTCAAGAGTTCTTTGTTTTCACGAGTTTTCCGCCCATGAGGCCGACCGTGAAGAAGGGGATAAAGGTAAATTACATAACCAGAAAGGAGATCCCAGATGACCTTCTCGAAAACCGAAAGACCGAAACTGGAGTTGTTAAGATTTCCTCGCCAGAACTTACCGCTGCCGATTTGGTGCAGCACCATAAAAGAGTCGGCGGTTTGAACAGAGTAGTTGAAGTGCTCTCAGAGCTGACCGAAGCGATCCGTATCGAGAAACTAAACAACGAGTTTATTCAGTTCGTTCCAACTGCCGTAATTCAGCGGCTCGGTTATCTGCTCGAAACAGCAACAGGTACAGAGTCACTCGCCGACGGGCTCTATAAAGCCGCGGCGTTAAATGTCGAAAAGTTCTTTCCTGTGCCATTAAGTACAACAAAAAGGAAACGTGGATTTCCGGTTGAAACGAGATGGAATGTAGTTGTAAATGAAACGATAGACACCGAATTGTGATTCCGAGAGCCTATATCACCCAATGGGCCAACTTCGTCCCATGGCAGACAAATGAACAGGTCGAGCAGGACCTTGTGATCACACGCGCCATTGTGGAAATCTTTTCGGATGATTTCCTACGCGAACGCCTGGCGTTTCGCGGCGGGACCGCTCTTCATAAACTCTACTTGAGTCCGCAACCTCGTTATTCCGAAGATATCGATCTCGTTCAGATCAGACCCGAACCAATTAAAGAAACGCTCGCCCGCCTACAACGCAGGCTAGAATTTCTCGGGCCGGCATCTGTGGCTCAGAAGAAAGACAATAATACTCTCCGTTTTCGATTCGAATCGGAAATACCTCCGGTCCAACCTTTGAAACTAAAAGTCGAAATAAACTGCCGCGAACATTTTGATGTGATGGGCTTGCAGGAGTTTCCCTTTGCAACGGAATCTGACTGGTTTAGCGGTAGTGCCGATATTGTCACGTATGAGATCGAAGAGCTTCTAGGAACAAAACTTAGGGCTCTGTATCAGCGTCGCAAAGGGCGCGACCTCTACGATCTAAATAGGGCGTATCAAGAGCGACGGCCAGATTCTCAACAGATCATTGAAGTTTATCGAAAGTATATCGCTTTTTCCGTAGACAATCCGCCAACAAGAAAACAGTTTCTCCGGAACCTCGAAACCAAGATGCAGGACAACGAGTTCCTCGGCGATACAAGGGCGTTGTTGAGACCAACGGAACAGTATGATGCTGATGATGCATTTAATTTCATAAAGGATGAACTTGTTGAAAAGCTCTAGGCTTCTGGTTTGCCTATCAAATAAATCGAGGGGCACTTAGACTACCGAACACGCTGGGACGTAGTTTGAAAATGGTCATCCCGACTTCGAACGCCTGCGGACACCGAATGCGTGGAGAATGGAAAACGATCTTTGGATAGCTCCTTGTCATTATATTGATTAACAATGCTGCTGAGTTCGGAAGTCAGCAATTGTCTCGCGTCGTTATTCGCACTTCTTGCTCCAACTAAACTCAAATGATCGTCTAGGATCATATTGGTTCGTTCCAGAACAAACTTCGGATCTGCGTTTGCGAGTGACAATTCGAGCTCGGTTTTCAGCGCTGCTTGAAGCTTGCCTGGTTGGAGATCTGGCGTGAATTGGTTAGTTCCGTCGATGACGGGACCTTTCGATTCCTGGGTGGTCAGTTTGGCCGTTGCTTCTAGCCTTTCCTTCTGCTCGGTAGCTACTTGATAAACGAAATCCCTCTCCGCAGGCGGCAGTTTGCTGTAAAGTTCACTGTGGTCGAAGTTGTTTTTGAAGCGGAGTTCCTCATTCGGGGTCTTGAGACTCTGGAGAAAGTGCTTTGTTGCTGATAAGGAATCGTTCAGGTACTTTCTTTCCATTCGAGATTCCAGACTTTCGATCAATTGTTGGGCCTCTGGGCTGCGTCCAATCTCGCCTCTTTTCAAAGCCTCAGTTCTTGCTTTTGTTGTCTCGCGGTCACCGGCGTAGTTTAGTTTCGCGACGATCATTTCGGATGTGTAGTGCCGGGGCGACTGCTCGGTAAACAACATTTGCATTTCTTTTTGCGTCAGAGCCGGAAGGTTCTTAGTATCTCGATTCTGGGCATTCTGTAGCTTTTGAAGCCCCACAGAGGCATTTTCAATCCGTATCCTTGATGACGCTTCGATAACGTCCTGACGCGACTGACAGCGATCTAACATCTGTGCGTACTCTCGATACCGTTCATTGAAATGTCTAAGTCTCGTTTCAGGTTGTTTGAGTTGGTGCTCAAGATATGCGGATGCGAATCGAAGGTCCTCGTAATTTAGCTCCTTTCCTTTCATATCGTTCTCGATCGGCTTATCAGCTTTTGCCCTAAAAAGTTTTAGAATTACGGAGGTCGAAATGCCATTTTCCAGGGCATCGTCCAGTGCCGGAAATTTGACCTCAGCCCAGTGCTTCATCTCTTCCACGGAAATTTCGGAAGCGAGCAAGTTTAGATGTGTACTCTCAAGTTCGATGCGCTCAAACCCGAAAGTACTATTAACGTGTTCAGAATCTCGTTCCGTTGCAAGATGCTCGAAGGTTTCACTAGGTTCTTCGACCGATCCTCGAAATTGATGTTCCGTATCGTGGAGATCAGGCTCGAGAAGCGGCTCATACTGGATCGAACGGTCAGTTGGTTCGAGCTTCTCCATCTCACCCGCAACAATTGCGATTTCTGCTAGAGTCCGATCGAATCGCTCTGTCGTCGATTCTGTTTTCGACTGATCGCGATCCCGATCCAAAAACTCTCGTTTCCCGTCCAGCCCGTCATAGATCCAACGAAAGACCTTTGCCTCGGTCTCTCGATCTGCATTGCTGCCGACGATGGCTTTTCCATAGTCAAGGATCTGTGGTGCGACTTCGCGAGCTTTGTCTAACCCTACCAATGGTTCAAGCCGCACAACTGCGTAGTTAAGAGTTGCGAGTTGGAGCGGTGATTTTAGATCGTGCGACTCCTTCGGAATTATCAGAACGCCATTCTGAACGGTTCCTCCACGCTCGTATGTGTCACGGAGAAACTGTGATCTGCTGTTCAAGTACGAAGCGTGCTCGCTCCTGTTGCGGCCATCTGTGTCGTCAAGTTTTGAAAGCTCAAGGTCTGCTCGGCTAACCGAAAGGATCTCGTTGATTGCCCTTTCTGTGCGAGGATTCGACGGATGAAAGTTTGAATCTTGGGTAAGCGTATGACGTGAGGCTCGATTCAGCTCTTTGACCTCAATTGCCTTCGCAACTTTCTCAATCGCGAGTTTAACAACATCTGCGTGACACGTCTGCCCTGCCCGACAGAAACACGTGATCGAAATCGGCTGTCCGTTCCGGAAGGCATCGCCGAGCAAAACCATACCATCCCTCAGTCCGCCATCATTTTGTTTGTAGCTGTTTCGCAGCCGTTCGGAGTAAGCGAAAAGTGCGGCTTCGCGACCGCTACCCCGTGGTGCAATTTCGTTCCGGTTGGGTGAAAGAAGCCCCAATTCTGGAGTGCTAATATTCCCGAGATCGAGACTCCTGTTTGGAAGCGTAGACTCTGCTTCATTCAAGCGAGCAACTACCTTATTGCTCAGATCATATTTCATAACTCGCCCCTCCCCGTTTCGGCTCGTCGGCTAACCGCCCCCGAATAAATGGCAAATCATGTGCCTAGAAGTCAGCCAACCAACTATGGTTTGGCTTTCTATACATTTAGATATCAACTCCGCTCGATTCCGGTCCTAATACCTCGACCAATCGTTACATCTTCCCTCTCGGGCCATCCTCCTTTTTCATGTGCAGTCAAATCTCGTTCTTCGCCAGACCCTGCTTTCGTTTTTGGATCGACGACCGATACTAGAAGTTCCCTGAAATTCGTCCCATCAATTCCGGCTGAGTGTTTGAGTATCGAGTTCAGTCGCTTTGCTTCCCGGCTGCTCGATGTCGCTGTGATGCGTTTCTCGATCTCAGTGATCTCGCTTGTTGTGAAGATAGGCTGGTAAGTGAGATCCGCAGCACTACCCAACACGGACAGTTGCTTAAACTCCGCAGCCTCTTTGGCCGCATTCAACGACAGTTCTTTGGCGGCCGCCACGTCCGCTTTGAGACATCTCTCGCGATCCTTTGCGCGGCCTTCGATCTCGCGTCTCAAGGTTCTGTGATCCTTGTCCTCCAACAGTAGATTCAATGCTTGGTCAAGAATCGAGCCTTTTCGTGGCAGATCGACATCGTTGAGGCTTAGATAACTCATCGAGCCGTTCGATTTGTCCTCGATCGCAAATCTGTGAAAACGCTTGGAGCTTCGGTAGAAAGCTAGGTCTTCTTTTGTCTTATTCAGTCCGATATTGCAAAGAATTTCTCTTGCCAATGCTCGGCCAGCGATCGCGTGAGAAAGATTCCCGGCTTCGTCGGGGCCGATCTTTCCTTTGGCTCCGTATTGGCTGGGCACCGCCCCTTGAATCGACGTCCTTTGAAGATTCCAAATGGATGCGTATTCTTTGGGAAATTTGAGTTTTCTTGAGAGTGTGTCAAGTTCGATGATCTGATCGGCAGAAAACACTGGCTTCACTGTATGCAAGGTGCCGCTTCGATCAAGGACTTCACTCAGAACCCCAACAATCTTTTGCTCCTGCCGCATCGATTTGTGCATTTGCAAGGATTGTTCACTCAGAGAACTATTGACCGAATCAAATAGAAAAACTTCCCTTGACTTGGAATTTCGGCTTGAGGGCTTGTTCGTCAGATATTCGATTGCCGAACGAATGCTATGGAGAACAGAGCGACCGTTGTTTTTGACATCATCTTGGCGAGCTATCATCGCCAAAGAGACTCGATCGTTTCCAACCTTCACCTTTCGGTAATACGCGTTGTCTTTGAAGTCCGAGAGCTGCCGCTGATGCAGCCGCATCCTCATTTCAGAGACGGCCTTTTGTCCAGCGAGAAGTTTGAGATCAGACACGGTTCTAGGTGCGATTTCTTTCTTGTTCTCAAGGTCGGTTCTCACCTCCTCAAGATAGCGAAATTCACGCATTTTCGTGTTCGCTAGACATTCGCTCTGAAGTTCATCGAGTTCTTGTTTATTGAATGCGGGCGGCGGTAATTTTACTCCTCTTTTTCTATAGGCGGTTCGGATCAGATTTGCTTCACCACGAATTGATGCAGTTTCCTCTTTGAGTTTGAAGAATTCCCATTCTTCCCGGGCGAGTATGCTGTTGGTTATCGCTATGATCTGGCGTGATTGCGGTGTTTTGCTCCAGTCTTCGGAGTTGGTTGCTGATTGCCTCAGCTCCAAGAGCGAGACTCTTAGCGTTATTGCTTTCTCCGGATCCCTGACCGGAAACTTGAGGCTCTCACGATTCTCGATAAGAAAGGCAATTTTTTCTTCCTTAATTTTGAGTTGATATTCGGCAATAATACTCCGGCGTAGAATCTCTCGTTCGTGAATATTTCCGTCGTCCTTTTGAAACTTAATGGCGTCATGTTTTTGTAGAGCATTTCGATTGTGCTGCTTGTCATTGGCATGTTCCCGTGCAGGTGTCCGTTCCCCAAGGAGTTCCTGAAGTTTTTTCTTCGCGGATTCAATCAAAATTCCATCGACAATCCGCTTTTCTCCATCGACAATCTCAAAGTGCGGAAGCGACTCCCGCGGAATTTTGTTCAGCGATCTACCCTGAAGATCTTTGGTCAGATATTGCTTTTGAATTGCGACATGAACGTGCGGGTTTGCTGTGTTGAGATGAACGGCGCCTGCCCACGCAAGCCGCTCGCTTTGGATACTCTTTTCTAGCTGTCCGATGGCAAATCTTGTGACTATTTTTACTTGCCGCTGGCGTTCCTCATCAGTCGAACCAAGTTGCTGAAAATCCTCCCGCCGAAATGAAAGAACAAGATGGTGAAGTTCGTTGTTTGAGGCACGGCCTTTGCCGCAATCGGATTTAAGAAAGTTGTTTGCGCTTCTTACGGTAAGGTGTTCGGCAAACTCGTTAAAAAGTTCACGACCTTTTTCGGGCTCTGCATTCCGGTCGATCTTACTGTGCGCTAGATAATGAATGAGACCGCGAGAACTGCCTCTTTTTGATTGAACGCTGGCAATAACTCTCATGATTCGCTCGCTATTTGATTCGCGGGTTTAGGCAAGGAATCGATTCGCTGTTTTAGTATTCGCACCTTGGTTGCAAGGTAGCTGTTGTGAAGGGATTCGTTTCCTGCGACATGCTCGTGGAACAGGAGACATTTCTTAAGATCGGACACGGCGTGTTCGATCAGCTCAGCCATTGCGGTAGAGGCGATAACAACACTCTGTTTGCGGTCGCTGGTCTCCGGCGACGTATATTCGATGAGCTTTGTGAAAACGAGATTTAGCGAGGAAATCGACATACTCGACATCGAGTAGATTTCGGTAGTCAGCGAGCTTGCTTGACGTAGCAGTTCTAGTGCATTTTCGAGCTCCGATTCCATTCGATCAATGCTTTCTCGAATCTCGCCGATGTTGTCGCTTACAGCAAGATCAACCGTCTCGTTCTGGCGGCCGGTTCGCACAAGCCAATCGAGCTTTTCCTGACAGCGACCCGAAGCAAAATGTTGGTGTCTATCGTTCAAGGCGAAATAGATCATTCGACGGACAATCGCCGACTTATTCTCACCGGTTTCGGCTGCGATCTCTTCAAGCTTTTTATGGTCCTGTTCGTAGGGCCTGACGCTGATCGGACGTCCGTGTTTTGACTCGATATCGACCTCGATATTTTTTACTATTTTTTCTCTGTCTCGCTTTCTCATCTCTCGATTCTTGTGGCGGCGTTTTGTCACCAGTTCGTCGGTTTGTAATTTCTCCGACCATTTGGACATGAGCAAAATACGTGCCTTTTGCGAGAAATATAGCGACAACTGCGGTTTGTAATTTTGATGACACCGCGTAACTTAATGACAGTGTGAGACTTACGACAATTACAAAGGTCGGTTTTTGGTCTATCCTGTCATACACCCGCCGCTGTAATTTTTGATTTTTTACGAGCCCCCTCGATCCGCCTCTTTTTCTACGCCAAAAGCGGTTCGTTTATTCGCCGCCCGTTGCTACAAATACTGCAGTTCTCTGCTACGGCACGCCGATTGATTTACCAACCAAGCCAGTAAATTCGCCAACGTAAGGAGACCAAATACTAATGAACGATCAGCGCAGTATCACCCCCTCTTCAAAACCGAATACCGAGCGGCCGCTTCTACAGATCAACCGCCTCACCTACGTGAAATTGAACGCACGCATACTCGAAGCAACCGAACAAAAACTGAAGCGGTATCTACAGTTCGCCACGGTTAACATGAACACCGAGATTACAAATGACGATGTGGTCGAGTACGCGCTAAACCACCTTTTCGAACGCGATCCCGCATTCAAAAGCTGGCTTAAAATTAAGAGTTAGTTAAATTGAATCTAGGCGGAAAAAGCAGAAGGCAGTGTGCCAATCCCATCGAATTTTGCAACGGGAACGATCGACCGATGAGATGACTCGTATTGGACTAGAATCATTTCAAGCTTCATCTCGAATTCGCGGATATCCAACCGATCTGAGCCGTGATACAGAAGCCCGCCCAATTGCTCCATATCAGCTTCTGAAACGTCACAGCGTATTCTTGCCGCAGCACGGGCTAGACGGTCGGCAACTTCCTGAAACTGCACTCCCGAATGTCCTTTTATCCACCGCCAGGAGACATGATGCCCGTAGCATGCTTTGACCAGACGCGACCAAAACGAGCGGTTTGCACGCATGTGGTTTCGGCCCATCATCGTATCTATTACATATCTTGAGTCTGACACGATCTCTATACGACAATATCTGCGAAGCTGCTCCAACGCATACATGCATGCAAGGATCTCGGCCTGCTGATTGGTGATCTGTCCCAAATATTTTGAAACCAGTTTTACCTCCAGTCGGTTGTGATCAAGCATGACCACACCGCAGCCCGCCGACGAGTCGATTGCACCATTCCTAATGCATGATGCGTCCGCATAGATCGTCACAAGAGGCGCATATTCCGCCGCACTCTCTATCCCGCTTTTATTCTCAACTAACTTGGTAACGCTCATTGTCGACCTCTAGTTTTTCTCTATAGGAAACTGGGGCACGGCACCGACGCTATGCCCCAACTGGCAGAAACAACCTACCTCAGAACTGATCGATGAACGGCTCATTGACCGGTGCCTCGGGAACAGCCGTGCCCGTGAACTCGGGAACGTCCGGCTCGGGGCTGTCAGCAGTAGGTACTTGGTCCGTTTGGCCGTCCGAACGGTTCGATCCGACAAACTCGAAAGAGAAGAGCGAGATCTCGGCCCCTGATCTGGGCTCGCCCTTATCTGTGCTCCACGGGCTGAACGAGAGCCTGCCGTGAACAAGCAGATGCGATCCCTTTTTTACATGCTCGGCGAGCGTCTCCGCAGTCTTGCCAAAGGCAACAACATTGAACCAATGTGTGACCTGCATACGCCCTTCCGGGCCGTTCTTGAAAGAGTTTGAAGCGATCGGAAAGCTCGCGACCGGTGTGCCCTTTTCCGAATATTTCAGGCTCGCATCGCGGCCCGCATTTCCGAGTATCGAGATATTTGCTGACATGGTTTTTTCTTGCTCCTTTTTTGGTTGATTTGTTCTCCGAACGGAACGGCGTTTCGCCATATGCGAGAGTTTTTCTAGGCGTTGTGCCTAAAATACTGGCCGCCGCTCCTTTCGTTGAATATTGCTCTTCAATTTTCAGGCCGCATGCACAACCTTAACCTGTGTTCGCTGAACATTGGGCTGCGTGAAGAGGCTTGCCTGGATCGTGCGATTCGCGCGAACGGTCTCGTTTAGTTCTGCGTCTCGTGCCCTCACCGCGTCCCACAATTTCTGTTTCTCCTGCCGCTTAAATGCCTTCGCCGCCGGGTCGTTATAGAGACCGAATTTCAGAAAACGTAGCTGTCCAAGAGTCGCCATTTCGATCTTTCGGAGCCAACGTGTCGCGTCGATTGAAAGTTGATTTTTCAGCCTAACTTCCTGAGATTTTGCGACGGTGTTAAGAGCCGTGAACTCCTTAAGGGAAAGGCTTTTGTGTTCCTTAAAATCTGCATACGCTTTTTTCTTAAGTTCGGCTAAATCTGCCGTGTCCGACGTTCCGCGAATCGCAAGGTAGGTTTCTTGATACGAGTCGTGACGAAGGCTTCGCAGATGAAAGTCAGAGTATTGACGCTGCCACAATAGACGCAGGACAGAAGCGGCGTACTGCATCTCTTCAAAGTCAGGGTTGATTTCCTGATCTACAAGGATCTCGAAACTACCTTGCTTAAATGAGTAGATACGGCGTACCGAACGGATGACTTTGCTGTCGTAGATCCGATCAAGTGAAAGTGCCAGCCATTCCTCGAATTCCCGATCCGAGAACGGATGTCTAGAAGGCATTGCCCACCCAGCACAGCTGATCATTCGGCGTCCTTCCTGAACGGTGTTGCCGCCTAAAGAATGGCCTACAAAGAGTTTAGGAAGCTGAGACGAAAGCTCTCTTGATTCGTAAGGAAGACTGTTTGCATCGATCTCACAATCGAGATCAAAGACCACTACCGAACGCTGGCTTGAACTCATCGTTATGCCAATCAGTCCGTTCTCATCAAACTGCTCAAGTTGATCGAAAGTCGTAAAGTCTCTGTCGAGTTCTTCGACTGATTTATCGCCGTCTTCCAGATAGAATTCGGCAAAGTCGTCGAACATCATGCGGCTGACCTTATGGCGTCCGACACGTCGCAAAACCGCCTGCATTTCATCATCGAAGTTCGTGCATTTTGGCGGTAGCGAACTGCGATTCTTGGCAGCTTCCTGAACCCTGCGTTGGTCAGCAACACAGAGTTTTTGTTCTCTTGTTCGAGATTCCTCGAAGCTGATCTCTCGATCTGCCGAAGTCGCCGTAACAGCTTCTAACTGCATGCCGAGCAGGCCCATTTCATGAAGAACGTCACCCACGCTTCTTCGTCTGATCTCGCCGTAGTAGTAGGCTGCGATCTGTTCGAATTCATACTGCCCGGCGTCCGGGCTCGCGATTGCCTTTACGCATCTGACGAACTCTTTGGCATCAGTCTCGTCGGATAAAACCTTCATCGCATATTCGAGCGACATTATCCGCACGCGGTCCAACGCTTCCGGTTCAAGTTCGTCCGCGATTCGAACCACAACATCGCCCAAGATCGAGAACTCCTCGAGCTCTCTTCGTCGCAACGGATGCGATGAAAGATGAGCGCACCAGTCCTGCATCGGCGAACCGGTATTGACCGGCATGAACGCCAGCATCTGGTTATTAGGAGCGTGCTTTCTGAGTTGTTCAATACTTATTCTTTCTGCCATAACTTCCTCTATTGGATCGGCGACCTGCCGAATCGAAGACGCGTGTAATTAAGGGCCACATCTTCAAAACCCTGAATAAAATCACTTTCATTCAGGCTTGAAAATCCCTCTCAAGTTGCGGGAGAAGTATGTTTGGGGAAACGAGATCAGGTCATTTGCGAGAAATATCTCTCAAACACTTTTGTAGATAGGTGAACGTTTGCGGTGCCCGGCTCTCAAGTTGAGCCCGTCCTGTCCCGAGTCCGTCCGCAGGAATAACAATGATCTGTTCAGCCTTCGAAATTTTGTGAAATAGGACGTCGAATGCATAGTCGATCGCCGCTTTGTTTTGCTCGAATTCTAAATCCGTAAAGAACGCGCCGTCTCGACTGCTCGGGAATTTTTTGGTCGGTATCCCGACGCAATTCGGTTCGCCCCGCATGGCCGCAGCCTGGCCGCCGAAGCCCATTCCGGCGAGGTTGTCACCGAACAGGAATATGCGATCGCGATTGGCTCTTACAAACTCTCTGGAGATCCGTTTCATTCTTACGACTCGATATCGCATAGCTGCCGATCCTGATTCAAAAAGGAATGCCGCCTAAAGAGGGTTCTCTCTAGGCGGCAGTTAGAGTTTGAATTGGTGATTGATCAGTATGCGGCAGCCTGCTGAAGTTCCACCGGTGCGTTCTGTGGCAGTTGCATTGCAGTTCCGTCTCCTTCCTCATCTCGTCGGCCCGACAGGAATTGGAACTCCTGAAGCACGATCTCTGCTCCCGCCTGCGGAGATTCGTTCTGATCCACCCACGGGTTAAAGGTCAGACGGCCCTGAACGTAAAGACGACTGCCTTTTCGCACGTAGCGAGCAAGTGTCTCCGCTTGCTTTCCGAATGCCGTCACGCGGAACCAGTCTGTCTTCTCGACACGTCCCTCCGCGCCGTTCCTGAATGAATTCGAGGCCATTGAAAAGCTCGCCACGAGGGTGCCGTTGTCCGTGATCTTTGTTTCCGGGGTCTTTCCCAAATTGCCGATGATCGAAATATTTGCTGACATTTTCTTAATTCTCCTGTTTGATTAATTTTCCGAGGATCACGATAGTGAAACCCACGAACCTTCTCTGAAGGCACACCTTTTCTGCCGCTGTTTATTTTGTTTTGCTTATCGTATGAGAGTGTGAATGGCAGGACTCTGAGAATCGCGGTAGCGTATTTTCTGGCCGAAAGGCGTTATTTGTGAAAAGGTGAAAGCGACAAGGGAGGACTCTCTCATGCTCAATGAAAAATTAAGGTTTGAGAATCTATAGGAAAATGTGCCACTTGGCCGTACCCTTCGGATCATGATCCGCACCATCGCCCCTCCAAATACCCGCTGTATTTGTACTGCTATGTTCCTTCTGCAAATATAAAATGTTTGTTTCCCCGGTCAATCCGCACGAAGCCATTCTCCCTCAAAGAATTGCGTAGTCTCACCCAATCCCAAGCGCTCCAGCTTCACCTTGACTCTTTTCCTCGCCGTCGAATATTGAAACACAAAACTGATTAGCGTCAATTGAAAGAGCGGGAAGAAGAAAATCGCAGGTAGTCGCTGCACTGATGACGGTATCTAGCGCCGGCAGGCTATATCAGGGAGGAGCGGACGTTGCTAAAACCTTAAATAAAATCTAAAATTTGAGTGAATTCGAACCAATTCTTCGCACCTTTGCGGTAAAAGTAAATTTACTGGATGAATTGCGATGCTAGGTTCCCAGTGCCGTGTAAACCTTGTTTCACTAAGTAGAGCCGTTAGTTATATAGAGGCTAGTTAGATTCACTCAAGGCCGGCAATGCAAAAACCAGCATGAGTGATCCCCTTTCCATTCAAAACAATCGATTCGTATCAATAGATGAACTAAATACGGTCTTGCGTAACTTATTGACGCATCATCGGCCAATCGTCACTATCGAGTTTGCTAATGAAATAGAGCGAATTGATATAGCGTTCATTGCTGGACTTATTCTGTGTGCAAAGAAATTCGAGATTCAATTTGACATAAATTATCCAGAATCCAAGAACTTTAGATTATTTGAGGTCCGTCTTTACCTAAAGCAATTTAGTGAAATATTTGAGTGTTCTTGGAAAGATGCGTTTTCCCACTTTAAGGGCATCGACGATCTAAAAAAGGACGCTCTGGATGCGTCGAGATCGTTCGCGCCAATCCTCCTTATAGATAAACACACCATCAACTTGTTATTTGGGATTCGGGAAGTTCCCATCCACAACACGGCCTTGAATTCGTTAGTTGAGAAATACCTAGCCGATATTTCGGCTGGAACCAGCTTAGCTGAGACTCACCACTTTCGTAACGATGGAGACTTTGCAAGGGAAAGCAGAAATTATTCCGTAATTCACGCTTTTGTCTTCCGCGTCATGTACAACAAGGTTTCCCGTTCTATCAGTTGGAGACCGGCGAATGTAACGAAAGCGATTCGTAGAGTAGAAGAGATCTGGGACTTCACTACCGAGTATGTTGTTGGACTTCACGAATTGGCAAAGAATATCGTAGAGCATAGCGATGATGAGATGGGAATGATAACACTTAGAGCATACGATGATCGGGAAGTATCGGATGACAAAGTACTCGAAACCCATGTCTTCGACTTTGGGTCGAAAGGTATTATTCCCACTTTAACTGAGCGTACAAAAGCCAAATCGGGGAATCGAATTTATGAAGAGGATCTAAGAATCTTAAACGACAATTTCCAGTTGAAAGATTTTATTAAACCAAGTGTAAAGACCAAACTGAATCAGCAACTTTATCGAGACTTGGCCCATTACGGTTTGATGAAATTCTACAAATTGATAAGTAGGAACGATGGTGCAATCGTGTCATCGTCAATAGGAAAAGTGAACTATGAACGGCATTCCTATTTTTCCCATACTGGTGTTGGGTTTAAATCCATCAATTGGGGTACGTCCTACTATTTTCAATTACCGTTTAAGCCTGAATTATTTACGACAATTTCGACACAATCGCAGGCAATGGACCCACAGGCTTCCGCGGACACGATTAAGAGCCTTTCTGAGCTACTTAATTTTGAGACCGTTAATGACAAGCAAGAATTAAAAGCAGTTCGTGAGGGAAAGAAGATTCTTTATGTTGTTCATTTGGATCTGAACGTTAGCGAAAGAGACGATGAAGCTAAGCTCGCTTCTAAATTCGCGTTTCTCGAGGGATTAGAAAAGGTGGCTTACATTGCGATCGATATGGAAAAAATATCCTTGTCGCCGTCAAGTCTTCTGCGGTTTCTGGCACACCTTTCAACCACCTACGTTAGGCAACACCTAATTGTTTTCAATCTGGATTTTGAAATTTATGAGCAAATGATTTCTGATAATGAGAATTTTTATAGTTCTGTGAAAGATCTAGAAGAAAACGTTCCCTACTGGTATGCGGACAAAGGACTATTGATATTTTCTAGATTGAAGAATATGAACTTTGCCTTTGCTGATATTTTGTACGGGAAGAATAGTGATGAATTTGTTTCAATTAATTATATAGTAGGAAACACTGTCCCGAATACTGTTCGTATCATTGAGAAACGCAAGCCTTCAGCTGACGATTTTGCCATACCTAGTTGTCTAGAACATTTCTTTTACAAGAGGACTTTGCTCCCGCTTGACGTTTTGATTGGCAATTCAAATGGAGAATCGCTATTTCAATCAAACCTCAAAACCCTTCTAGAACAACAATTGCAGATTCCAGAGAGGTCTAAGGTTTCATAATGAGCAATGCCCACATTTTGAAAGATCATGTTCGAGGTTTGGACGGCTACAAAATTGACGGTACCCATTTTAAAATAGGCGCGAAAATACACTCGACAAATTTTTATTACGCCAAGCGGTTGTTTCAAAATAGTTACTACACATCTCGAATAGCCTTAGTGCTTGCTCGAAAAATAAATAGAGCCCAACCAGACAAAAATCGGTCTCTTACTATTGTCGGATATGAGGGATATAGCGAATTGCTCGTAAGCCTTACGAAGTCATTCTTGGCGACCTTTGGATTTTCTAGAATAAATCACTTTGTAACCTTGGAAGATGACAATGGACTCAGGCGCCAACCGGATGATGTGGTATTGAATGACAGTATTATCATCATTGTCCCTATCGCCAGTACGGGAAGTACCGCCATAAAAGTGGAGAATTACGTTGCCGGTCTAGCCTCGAAAGATTCGCCGGCGAACATTCTTCGCCCCCATTTCAATGTATTAGTCGCGATTGATCCGAGTGAAAATGAGAAGGGTGAGAAGGTTTGGGAAACTGTTCAGTTGACGGAACAGTCCCCAATCATAGAGTTGAAAAATGATTGGAGAGAACCTCGAGATTGCGAATTCTGCTTTGATAATAAAAAGTCCCTACCAATATTTGAGACTGATCGATCTTCGTTAACACCTACACTCATTTTTGACTATCCCAAATCAAAAACTCTAGTTGCCAGTGAGTCCGTACCTTTCGACCAGATTAATTTCGAAGAGAGCATTATCTACAGGACAGCAAAACGGAACAATGAACACTACCTTTTCTCCAGCAAGTCCGATATTTTCATCGCTAAGAATCCCCTCATTGAAGACTGGTTAGAGAAAATTAAGAATCGAATCGGTGTGAAGGCGACAGACCGGGTCGTAATTCTTTCACCCTCGCATTATTCCAATCCGCCGTTCATCAATCTAGTCAACGAAAGAGTATTTGGCTCCGCAGCTACGATTATTCATCATCAGGTGAATGTTGACTATCTAGCTAACTTTGAAGTTCTTAATAAAAGATACCTCGAGCGCGATGCAAAGATTTATTTTGTAGATGACTCGCTAATTTCAGGTGGAACTTTCTTCAGCGTAAGTAACCTCCTGAGGTTTACTGCCGGTAGATCATTTGATGCTGCAATATTTCTGTACAACAAGTCTTCCGCCGATATTAACGAACGGGTTAAACAGTCGGTTGGAGATCATCTCTTTTCATTTACAAATATTAACCTGCCATTGCAACCCAGGATCGCAAATAAGAATCCGTTAGAATTTGAAATTAAACGGTATAAAGACCTTTCAAACCAAGTTCTTAGCGACGTGCTGCGAGCACGATTTCGTAAACGGTCCGAGGACATTGATGGACAGAAGCCCTCGAAGAAAGACCTATCGAAGGCTCCTCGACACCTGCGAATGTTTAAAGCAACACATAAAGTTTACGAGTTTTATGGGAGTGGCCGTTCCACGGAAAGCTACGTAGATTTCCTTGCTGCTTGCGGTTTCACTCCAGATAATATTGACGATAAGACTGCGATGATGAAGATACTCTGTCAGTATCCTTTTATCTTGTACTTGCCCCTTCGGAAAAAGACCTTCGCGTGGCACAAAGAATGGTTAAACGAGAAACTTGACGATTTGATAGACCGAACCGATCAGGAAGCGTTGAATGTCCCACCGATCAATTATGAAGACATTCGAGACCTTAAGTTCCTTGTGCGGAGAGCCGTTTTCTTGGGAAATTATGAAGTATTGACGAGTAGGGTTCTGGGGCTACTCGCAAGGATCTTTGACATTGTCGAGGAACCGAAGAGCTTCGTTCCTGATCTCGTAGTAGCAACAAGGCAGCCGCTTTTCAAAGAGTTGGACGATGAGCGGAGAGTAAGGATTAATCAGCTTGAAGAGCTTCACATATTTTTTATAACTCAACTTACTGAGATAATTCACAAAAATGGCTGGTGTGCGGTTAATCTGTTAAAAAACTTAGCTTCGGAGCGCGAAAACTTCAAAACTCCAAGAGCACGTCAATTTATTCGGATGCTTGATATTGAATTAGCAATCGTCATGCACGATTTTGATGCTTTATTAAGGAGTGACAATAAATGGAGAAGTTTGTATAAATACGCGGATGCCGAAAAGAATGAAAAGAATACGACGATCGTTCGTGACCCAGCAAATAATGAGATGATTGCGGCGCTTGAGGGTAATCATGAACTTCTGAAGAGTAATAAATATGAGATCTGCAAGCAGACAATGGGTCTTGATTTGCAAGAAGATTGTTTCTTGAGTTATCTCTGGCTAAAGAAATTCTTAGGCAGGGATTCTCGTATCAATTGGGGCGAGGTGTCGCTCGCAACCAAAACTGAGGCGATCTTTGAACGACTCATACGACTCTTCCCGGATCCACATGTTGTCGGCACATTCTTCGTCGTGGCGGACGGAACCGACCAACCTCACGTAGTTATCGACCACAACTACAACGGTGATCAATTTATCCACGAGCTGGATAAGGATAAGCATGCCGCTATTATTGATTTTTTTAAAGGTGAGCCCGCAGGGAGCAAGAGCGAAGATGATACGTCCCTAATAAAACCAGATCAAAACATAGAACCTCCAAAGGAACTGAAATCCATCATTGAGTACGTAAGAATTGATGATTCCAGGTGGAAAGATTTATACGCGCTGGACGCTTCAAAATCGACCAAACAATTAATTTGCGATTCTAAGTGGATGCTGATGATCCGAATTAGTGACGATGATTTTAATACACTGGGATTGATGGGATTCTACGCAGATGAGGACCTGAGCCAAAATAAGGTGGCCAAGCAACTACTGATGCTTCTAAGACGTGACCTTGGTAGGTTTATTGTGAAGCACCACAAGAACGAGGAGTTTGCGGCACTTCGGGAGGTGGAGGCGACCAAACGATTTGCATATCTGGCCGGCCATGGACGACAGATGCTCCAGCGACTTTCGGAAGAAGAGTCTAGTACGTTTGGCAGTGTTATAACAACAATGGAAAAGCTTCAATATCTTTTTGCAACCAAATTGATTTCTCCAAAAGGCTACGGACATGAAGATAAAAAAGATTCGGAAAAGAGATTGTTTGACAGCGTATTTCTCAACAAATCGATCTCAAAAGAAGATATCGAAGAGATTAATAAAATTGGAAACAAGGTGTTCGAAACCAAAGTTATTGAAAACCGGGTGCAAATTGACAAAGACATTGACTGTTCAATTGAGGATGGATTTGCCTTTTCCTTTAACAACGAAATTCTAAAATTAATCTGCTTTGAACTCTTTATAAATGCCAAGAAAAATCGTTTCCATTTTATGAGAGACGAAAAATGTTCATGCGGAATCATCGTAAATGAGGTTGCATTGCGGTTTGATGTATTACCTGCCACGCTAAATGTGAGTCTCTCGGCTACGGGCCCCAAGATCAACGCCGATGTATTGAGGAAAATTAAGAGTGGCCGTTTCGAGGAAATTAAAGGCGAAACGGAAATCTCGGGTCTGTACCTTATGAACAAAGTTCTCAAGTTCCTCGACCCTAACAATAATATAGACATAGATCCCGATTCTGCGCCCGTTTGTCTTCTGTGTGGCATGTATAGAAATACCGCTAAGTTAACACTCCATGTACAAAAATGATGAGTGAGCCAGTACGGAAAATTTTGATCATAGAGAATCAGCAATCGCAGTACGAGAGTATATTGGATGGCCTGAAGAATGTTTTCGACCTTCTTCCCCAAACGGGTGAATACACTAGTTTTGCAGATTGTGTTAGGGTCTGGGTAAATGAAGAATACCCCTCAAACCGCAGGGACAAATCTCTAAAACAAATCGAACGAGTTATCGAAGGTCAGGGAATAGAGCTCATCCTCATGGATCATATACTTGGAGGACCATTTCCGTGTCTAAAAGGCATCGATCTCGCGAAGCAACTGAATGGAAAGCGTAAAATCTCTAATACAGTTTTGCCAATATTGTTCATTAGTAAGACTGAACATTCGGAGCACAGCAGGATTGCCGCGTTTGAGGAATATCAGGAACAATTCCCGGGAAGTTCCAACTGGATATTCAAGGGGTATTTCGGTGATTCGATATTGAAACCTGAGTTCGTCAAAAAAGTAGTTAGGGTTGAAATCGAGAAACTACTCGGGGAAAGCCCTAAAAACAAACTAATTGAGATACTCGACCACGAAATAATTAGGAAAGGCCAAGATGAACTCGTTTTAGCAATCAAAGCGAACGCAGAAAGGTTAAAGGGTCAGGTTGCGAATGGTGCCATTCTAGCAAGCAATGAAATGGTGATGCGTTTGGGATCCGTTACCGACAAAAATCAGATGAACAGGATATTGAAGGAGATTATGAATGGCAAGTAATGCTCTAATTGCAGGGTCTGCTTGTTTAGGTCCTAACACCCTCGACTGGATAAGATCGCTATATTTTTCATTATTGGGAAGCTCGATATTGACCTTTTTTTTGAAACTCTCTGTTTTGGATATCTGGTCCATCGTTGGATTTGGCATTGGCTGTTTCCTTTTTATGATCGGCCTATACAATGCTGTCAAAATTGCAAATCGTTTCAAAGATTATGAGAAGGGCTACCCTTCAGAAGACAAGCCAACTCAGCCCACGCGTGATTACTATTTAGAAAAAGAACTTAACACAATTAAGTTCTACAAAGACGAAAAGAAGAGAAGATATGTCGGCTTGCAGCACCTGGCATTTTATTCGGTCTGGTTACCGGCATTCTTCTTTGTAATCTTAGCTGCTGCCAATTTGGAGCGAGGTGGCTCGAGTAGCAATGCTGAAATGAAGGGCCTAATTGCCAATACAAATGGTAAGGTTGAGCAAATTGATAATCAAATACAATCGATTATTCAAGCTAACAGTGATATTGATCGGCTCAATAGTCGATTGAATGAAGCAAACAAAGAAGTAAATGAGTTGAAGGAAAAGTTAAAGAACTGCGAATCGAAGAGTCATTAACAACTGATTTGTACCTAAAACCCTATTGGTTTTGGCGATCAAAACTTTCCTGACATTAACGTCAGATGCTGTTTAGCAAATTGTCGAGGCCGTTAGGAATTTGGATTCCCACTCCTAATGCGCCTCTGTCGACTCCGCAATTCCTCTAGAATCTCCGAAAATGTGTTTCCCCATAAAACCTTTCGGATCGCTTTGCCCTGCCGCCTGAGAACCGCTTGCAAATTCTCAAGGTTCTTCTTGTATTCGTCCGTGGAGAAGATATGAGCTTCCCATGACTTAAATATTGGGAAAACTGGTTCTCCTACTTATCCGTGCGTCGATGCCTCAGAAGAGAGTTGGACTGCCGTTCACTTGAGCGGCTCATGCTCACGACGAGGACACTGGTTTGCAAATATCCGCTTTGGCACAAATACATACCAGTTCTGGAACATTTTTGCACCAATCAACTGGCAATACGTTTCAATTTCTTTATCAATCCGGAACGGCTAATTCCTAACTGTTGGGCAGCACGTGTTTGATTGTTTGTTATTGATCGCGAGGGCACTTCTGAGGAGATCCGGTTCTATACGTTCAAGATATAATTCCATCCGGTCGCCGCTTTGAGCTAATCGCCCCGGTGAAGGCTCCCTTCTCGTAACCAAAAAGCTCACTCTCGATAAGAGAGCCTGCTAATCCAGCACAATTCACCGCAATAAACGGCGCGTTCTTTCGAGGACTTAAGCTATGGATCAATTTCGCGGTACGCGTCTTGCCTGTTCCTGTTTCACCCAGCAAGCACAGATCAAGAAAATCGAGCTTTGCTAGATAATTTATGTTTACATTCTCATTTTGCAGGGTGTATAACATTAGATATTAAAGAAAAACAGGAGCTAATTGCCTGATTGGAAAGAGGATAATCTTTTCGAATCTTTGAAAAGCCGTCTCTCCAATAAAAAGGTCGTACTACTACAAACCCTAAAAATGGTCATTGGTTACATGCCAATGTGAGTTTTTGTAACGAACCTGGGCGATTAGAAAACAATTTTGGCTAACCCGATCGTTTCCAAATTGCAGACATCACCAGGCGACCCGCCTACAAGTGGACCCGGTGATGCTCTCGATTGCGATGGCCTACTAACCCAATCCTTAAAACTGATCCGAAAAGTGATCGCTGGCCGTAAATCCGTTCTCGGTGATGATGTGCCTGATGTTTCGCAAGAAATCGTTTTGAGGCTTTGGAGGTGGCGTACGAAATTTGCGGGTAAAAGCTCACAAATGTCTGAGAACGAATGGTCGGCCTTCACCGCACGTGCCGCACATAACGAAGTTAATCGCAATCTATCAAATCGCATAAGGCACGCCGAAATCTCAATCGATGAGGTCGAGGTGGGTGAAAGCTCGCAAACCTCACCTTCAGATGAAACTTTTCAGCTTGTCGAAATTGCGTGGCAAGGTATTTGCAGGCTAAGTCTGCATCAAAGGCAAGCACTTCTTTTCAGTTCGGTAGATCTTGTACTTCAGCTTTTCCAGTTTGGAATCGAGGAGGATGAATTGTTAAGAACGCTCGGGTTGTCGAGGGAGTCTTGGAAAACGATCGCCGCCAGAATGCCATTGAATGACAGCGATATTGCCGAGATCGCGAACACCAATTCGGGCAGGCGGCGGAAAAGAACTACCGCGGGAGCAATTAAGAAGGCGAGATTCGACGCCCGGAAGAGACTAAAGGAGTTGATGAAGTAATGAATCAGGATCACTTATCAGCTGCTGATGTCACGATGTTTCGGGAAGACACTCTTTCGTCACGATCGATTGAGATCGGCCGACATCTTCTAGTATGCAAAGAATGTCGAGCAAAATTACCAGCGTTAACGTCGCAAGAGTTCCGAAACTGTGTCCTCGACTCTGACACTGTTCGTCCACATGAATCGGAAGCTAGACGTCGATTTTTCGACTTCCCGATATTGTCCTTTGCAAGAGTATCGGCATTTGCGGGATTCGCAATTCTCCTTGCTGCCGGAATCTATTTTGTTGGCACCGACCGGTTCGGTTCGTTCGAGAGTTCGGTTGTGAAAAATGAAGAATCTGCAGCTGGGGGTGAACTGAATCCAGTCGTCGAAACGACGGCTACGGCTCCGACACCTCTCATCGAGAAAGAACAACTACCGATAAAGAGTGTGATCCGGCCTGGTATCGATTCTGATCGAAGACGATCTTCCAGAAAGAATGATGAACGGACCATCGTGGGTGTTGCGGCCCGAAAGCCGAAAGTCCGGAATGCCGAAACTCGCGGAAATGAAAACCCCTGCTCGGGCGGGGCCACGATCAACGTTGAATCCAAGTCTGATGAGAAAGGGGTCTTTCTCAAGTGGAACGCCGTGAAAGGGGCTCAGTCATATGCGGTTTATATCTCGGACCTTGAGGAAAAACTAGTAGATCGATTTGAAACTGACAAAGGGACGTCCTATACATCAAGGGCAAACTTTGAACGCAGCATCGTTTACAAATGGCGGCTCATTATAACTCTTAAATCTGGGGAGACCGTTGTTGGCGATTCGCAGAAACTCCTTTTAGATGAGCCGAAGTGGAACAAGAATTCACAAAGAAGCACTCGGACGCACACGCGGAGCGAGATGAACATAAGGTGTTCGGAAAAGAATTGATGCAAAACTTAACAGCAAAAGCTATCGTTTATGACCTTGCGTGTGTGGCCTTCGTATGGACATTTGGCTACGGATCACTCCTTGCTCAGGCACCTGACAATTTTCCCGTACCAGAATCTTATCAAGTGGAAGGGATTCCACCTATCAAGAAATCGGAGGTTGATCATCTCTTTTTTGAACCCGGAACGGTTAGAAGCAATTTGATCTGGGACGCAGATCGAAAGAATCGAAGACTGCTTATCACGGATCAAACAAACAACATCTTTCTACTAAGTTCGCCGCTCGCCCAACCCGAGAAGCTCGTTGAAAAGGTTGTTCCAAATTCGGTAAAAATGAGACCCGATGGTCAAGCATTTGCCTACACTTCGGACCTTGAAGATGAGGACAATTTTCAGCTCTTTTTGTACGATTTCGCGAAGAGAACATCCGTCAAATTAGTCTCCCTTACGGGTAAGGACGAATCCATTGACTATTTTATTTGGGGTCGCAACGGTGATTCCATACTGTACATCCGAGCTGATTACGATCTTAAAAAAAGCACTCTATGCACCTACGACTTCCAGAAGGAAACTTGCTATCCGACGGAAATGAAAGGAGTTTGGGAAGTACTTGATGCGGAAGGCGACAAGGTAGTCTTGAAGCATTGGAAGGCGTCGACGGAGCAACATCTCTACCTTCTTGACCAGAAAACTGCTCAGCTAACTTCGATCGATGAAACAGGCAACTCTCGCGGTGCTTTCTTAGCGGGTGAACGTCTCTATTGGACAGCGGAAGGAAATGGGATCTGCAAGAAAGATCCGTGCATACTTTCGATGAACTTGAAATCGAAAAAAATAGTACAACTGCAACTTCCCGATAATCTGTTCTCGTTCAACGATGCAAAGGTTTCTGGTGATGGCAGGAGGCTGCTTATTACCGGAAGTCGGGATGGTATCGATTACCTTCGCATCTTTCAGCTCAAGAACAACAAGGCAACAAATGAATACCCTGCGTTCCTCTCTAATAACTACGTAGTCTGGCACACACGTTGGATGTCGAACAACGAAGTTGTTTATACCATAGAGAACATCGGAAAACCTGCGTCAATCCAGTCTTTCAACATCGACACAAAACAGTTTACAGACTGGACGAAAGAAAAATTACCACCCTCACTCGCGAGTAAGGTATCGGCACCCGATGTTATCCGATGGAAGTCTTTCGATCAGCGAGAAATTTCGGGATATATAGTTCGTCCGAAATCGTCGGTGAAGAAGACGCCAGTCCTGATCGATATTCACGGTGGTCCGCAAATCTTGGCCCGACCTCTGTTTAATTCGCAGGATATCCGACTCGCGTCGAACCTTAATTTGGCAATAATTCACACGAACATCCGTGGCTCATCAGGTTTCGGCAAAGAATTTATGGATGCCGACGACAAAGAGAAGAGGATTGATGCCGTTAAAGACGTGCGAGCCTTGCTCGACTGGATTGAAAAGCAGCCCGACCTCGACGCGGGGTTAATCTTTCTTCGCGGAGGAAGTTACGGAGGCTTTGTCGCCCTTTCGACAGCTTTGAACGAGCCAAATAGGATTAAGGGAGTGATAGCTGAATATCCCCTTGTCTCGATTCGGGGAATGCTCTCGCAGAGTTGGGTCGACGAGTTTGCGAAGAACGAATACGGCGATCCAAAGGAAGAAAAGCTAATGTCTCGCCTTGATGAGATCTCCCCACTAAATAACACAGGGCGATGGAACAACATTCCTTTGCTCTTGACCAGAGGAAAACTCGATTCAAGAAATCCCGAAAGGAACGTAGTTGAGTTAAAGAATCAGTTGAAAAGTCGCGGCTCTGATGTGTGGTTTATCTACTCTACAAGCGACGGCCATGGAGTGAGCAGCAGATACGTCTTTGCCGCGATCTACAAATTCTTAAAAACTAAAATTAACAAGGAGAACTAATCATGAAGAAACGTCAATCATTTTTGTGTATAGCTTTGTTGTCAACCACTCTGGCCGCGAATGTATTCGCCACCGGAACGGTCAGCATGTCAACTTTCGGCCTCTTAGACAGCGTCATAAACGCAGTTACATTGATTCTACGTGGTGATAATTGTCCGGTTCGGCAATGTCAGGATTGCCGTCCGGGGGAGGAACCAGACGAAAATGGCCATTGTAGACCGAGGTAAGAGCAAGAATCTCTTGGTGCTGCGTATTAGGGCAGCAGGCCAGTTGATGATGGCTGGCTTGCTGCTTTGCCTTGCGTTCTTTTTACCCGTCTCAAGTCAACCAAAGGCCCGGTCGAATACGATCGATCGTGCTCGGTTGGAATTGGATGATGGTAACTACGCGAAGGCTATCGAACTAGCCCAAACAGTTGCTAATAATCAGGGTCTAACGCAGCAAGTGTCGGCACTCGACACAATTTTGGTTGCACAAATCGCCCAGCAAAAATACGTCGAAGCCACGAATACCCTTGAAGACTATTCAAAGCTCGTCGCTTCCAGTTCAGATCCTCGTCTAAAAGCGCGGGTAAATTTGCGTGCATCGGATCTGTATCGATCGCAGCGGAAGTTTTCAGAGGCGCTGCTACAAGCGAAGGATGCTTTGAAGGCCGCTCCAAATGACCGTGAAATCCTTGCGGGATACTATCTCAGTCTCGGAAGAATTCTATTTACATCCGGATATGATCTCTCAGCGATCATTTGGTTAGAGAAGGCAGAGAATCTATTCGAACTTAGCCCAGTGAGTTCGGGACAGATTGATACTTACCGTTTTTTGAGCCTGGCTTGGTCATCAAAGCTGAATTACTCAGCGGCTTTGAAATACTCAGAAAAATTGATGTCCACCGCCGCTGGCTCTCGCTTTAAGCACCGCTATCGTCAATCCATTTTCGAAAGCGCGACTCTATTGGCGTCGATTGGCCAGGGGCGAAAAGCACATGCTCTGCGCGAAAAAGGATTGAATCTATCGCTTGAAAGTAAGAATACGTACCAGGCACGAAACTTTCTGGCGTCATTACTGCTGAACTCTTTATATGACGGCGAACTATCAAAGGCGTCTAGCTATCTCGACCGGCTGAAGTCACTCGACACAGATGGTGAGTTCTCGTTTGAAGTTACACTTAGCAAGGCGATCATTTCTGGGCTAACAGGACGACACGAAATGTCGGACCAGGCTTTCAGCGAGTTAGAAGAAAAGACAAACAACTCTCCGTTCATATTGCCGTCATGGAAAAAAACCATCGCCGAGAAGAATAAAGAATGGGCACGGGTCATCCACTACAATCGTACGCTGTTAGATCTCACCCTCGCGCAGAATTTCCGCGACGATCTAGCTGGTATCTACCTTTCTCTAGCGATCGCCCACTTTCATCTCGGCCAAGCTGAAAAATCGATTGAGTACCTGGACAAAACCGTATCACTCGTCGAAACGATTCGGACTACGGACAACAAGAACCTCTCCCTTGGTTTGCTGGAAATTTATCATAAAGCGTATCGGCTGATGGCTCAAACGCAACTCGAACGTCCACGCGAATCTTTCGAACTCACAGATTATTTGAAAGCTCGATTGTTACAAGACAGGATTAATAATTCGTTGACGAGGACTTCATCGGTCATCGATCCCGAGGTGCGCCGGAAACTCGAACTCCTGTCCTCAGACATAACAGATAGTCCGGGAGACGGCTCGGAAATCAGTAGACTTGAAACGTCATTTACGACCTACGTTCCGCAAACGGCTATACGAAAGCCGGACTTTTCGGGATTGGATAAGATTCCAGATTTTGAAAACAAGGCAGTTATTTCCTACCTCTTCACATTGGACGAACGACTTATCGCATTCGTATGGGAGAAGGGTAAGCCTATTCGATCGGTGTATCTTCCTGGATTCGAAAATGATATCGCTGCGGAGGTAAAGCAGACCGAACAGAAGATTAAAAACCGAATCTTTTTTAAGCGAGACGGCAAAGAGCTGTTTGACAAGTTAATGAAGCCGCTAAATATTTCGGCGACGCATCTTATATTCGTCCCCGACAAGCTATTGTGGAAGGTTCCATTTCAGGCTCTAAGCCCCGATGGCGAAAAGTATCTTATTGAGCACAAAGTCGTCAGCTACGCTCCTTCCGTTTCGATTCTTATCGAACAGTTGAAGTTACCGAAGCCGGCTCGGCTCACGCTTCAGGCCTTCGCCAACTCCTCATACAACAATCAGTTCCTGCGATACGTGAACAATGAGGCCAGCAGCGTCGCCAGCTTGTACAATTCGCAGCCGGCAGTAAACGCCACGATCTCGGACTTTAGAAAGCTTGGCGACAAATCTGACATATTGCACTTCTCGATGCACGCACAAGTCGATAGCGACCAGCCCTTAGACTCATATCTGGGGTTCAAAGAGTTCGGAAGGAATAGAGGCCGGCTAACGGTGGAAGACTTGCTGGACTCGAAACTCAGGAAAGGAAGCCTTGTATTTCTTGCGTCCTGCGATACAAACAATGTCCTGAGCGGCGAGGGTCTTGTAAGCCTGGCATGGGCAATGATGGGCGCCGGAGCAACGACGGTTATTTCCGCTCAATGGGAAGCGAATGACAAATTGACTGGAACCTTCGCCACGGCGTTTTACAGATCGTATAAACAGGGCTTTTCAGCGGCGGAATCAATACAAAAGGCATCGATTGAAATGATCAGAAACAAGTCCACCGATATCCACGAGCCGTATTATTGGGCGGATTTTACTCTGAATGGGGATTATCGTTAGCAATAAACGCGCCGGGTGTTTGAAGCCTTCAATGACTGGCGATATTTGGCTTTGATTCGGATATCTATAAAAATGTTGTTGCGATTTCGTCCTTGTGGATATCGGAATCACTCCCTGGGTCACTCTAAAGCCTACATCTTCCTAGATTGCCTTGATTCTGAAAACATCTTGGTGGAAAACCCGCAAAATACCTCGGCTGAAATGATTTTAGACGTCAAACGAAACTGAACTGACGAATGAAGGTTCTGCGGTTCGTCTCGGCCGGTAACATCAAAGATCCAACAGTCTCAGGAACCCATAGTACTGGGGTACTGAACGAAAATATCTCGATCGGTGATCCTCAAAGAGTCCCTAGAGTTGCACATTTCGCAATAGGGTTTCTACAGCCCTTTTCATAGTTCCGCAAAAAAGTAAAAAATGGGGGCCCGCCGCTTGATGGATGCTTTCTGGACGACTTCCGCCCATTCCATAACTTAGCTCACGCCGCCCACCATCGACGCTCGTCAGTCTCGCCGTCCAGATGTTCAATTCGCGGCAGAATCAGGTTTGGACATTTTGAGGGATTTGATTGGAAGAGCTCGAGCGACAAGGTTTGTAAATGTACTATATATGCTAGAATTTGACTCGCTAAACGACGCAAAAATGAGCACTGACCTAACGTTCCTTACAAACGAGGCTGATCGAAAATTTTCCGTTCGACTGCGGAATCTATTGCCGCGTTGCGACAATTTTGATTGTTTAGTTGGCTATTTTTATCTAAGTGGCTTCCACCTTATCCAGGAGTCCTTGGAACCGTGCGGACGGATAAGAATTTTAATCGGGTTGGAGACTGAACAGCAGGTTTATGACGCTTTACTAAAGGCACAACAAACGCTCAATTTAAGGTCTACCTCCGATACAACTAAGCAATTCAATGAAGTAATACTTCAGCAATTGGAAACCGCCGATGAAACACTTGCAGTCGAATCTGGTATTGAAAAGCTTGTACGATGGTGTGGTGAAGGCAAAGTTGAGATTCGGGCCTACGATAAATCAAAAATACACGCCAAACTCTACATTTTTTCATTCGCCAAAGAGCAGTTGGATAAAGGCAGAGTCATAACCGGATCGAGCAATCTTTCCCAGTCGGGCCTTCAGGATAATCTCGAATTTAATGTTGAACTAAAAACCCGTTCCGATTACGATTTTGCACTTCAGAAATTCGAGGACCTATGGGGCGACTCGGTTGAAGTGTCACAGGATTTCGTTCGAGCAGTTGAAGAGAAGTCTCATTTAGCACAATTCTCGCCCCGCGAGCTTTATCTAAAGCTTTTATATGAATATTTCCAAAACGAGCTTACTCAGATCCGCGAACTGGACGAGGTTTACTATCCCGAGGAATTTCTCCGTCTGCAATATCAACACGACGCCGTTCTGACGGCGAAAAGAATTGTCGAGGAATTGAACGGCGTGTTCATCGCTGATGTAGTCGGCCTTGGCAAAACATACATGGCTGCGATGCTTGCACGGGAACTTGAGGGAGGAATCTTGGTTATTGCGCCACCGGCGTTGATAGATGAAAAAAATCCAGGAGCATGGGGAAATGTTTTTCGTGATTTTGGGGTTCGTCGATTCAAGACCTACTCGGTCGGCCGATTGGATGAAATTCTTAAACTTGATCTTCGAAAGTTTCAGTACGTTTTCATTGATGAAGCTCACCGTTTCCGCAATGAGTACAACGAAACGTATGCGAAACTTCATAGAATCTGCCGAAATAAAAAAATCGTTCTCGTGACTGCGACGCCATTCAACAATCGGCCGACCGATTTGTTAAGCCAGCTAAAGCTATTTCAAAACTCACGGAACAGTACGATCCCCAATTTGCCAAATCTTGACAATTTCTTCCGCCGGTTGAATTCGAATATGAGCGGATTGCATCGTGTCCGCGATCGCGAGACGTATCGTCGTGCGATGCGGGAAAATGCCCACGAGGTTCGTGAACGAATTTTGAAGCATTTGATGGTCCGTCGGACCCGAACGGAGATCTCAACTTATTACGGCGAAGATCTAGCCAAGCAGGGGTTGAAGTTCCCCGAGGTCGAAACCCCTACGCCTGTCTTTTACGAGCTTTCCCCGACTGAAAACAGGATTTTTACGGAAACAATTCGCCGCGTAAGCAAGGAGATCAAATACGCTCGTTATCGTCCGCTTGTAGACATATATTTCAAAGGCCAATTGGATGACGATACGACTACGGCACAAAATAACCTTGCCGCATTTATGAAGATTTTGCTCGTTAAGCGGCTTGAGAGCAGTTTTGCGGCCTTTCGAATAACTGTCGATAAATTTATCGATGTCTATTCTAAGTATATAAAAGCCTATAGGAATGGGTATGTTTATGTAAGTAAAAAGAAGACAAGTCTGATCTTTGATTTGCTTGACGCAAATGACCTCGATGCTATTGAAAGGCTTATCGAAGATTCTGCAGCGACACGCTATGACGCTGACAATTTTGAGCCTGCATTTCTTGCCGATCTAGAAAGTGACCTGACCGTATTGAAGTTGATCCACGAGGATTGGCAAGAGATAAGGCGCGATCCAAAATGGCAAAAGTTCAAAGCATTGTTACAAAATGATGCAATACTTAAAGAATCAAAGCTTTTAATTTTTACTGAGTCAAAAGACACGGCTGAATATCTAAGCGGACTTATAGACACCGAGCTAAAAGAAAAGACGATTTGTTTTTCCGGCAGCTCGAAA
Source organism: Pyrinomonadaceae bacterium (assembly GCA_040080065.1). Lineage (GTDB taxonomy): Bacteria > Acidobacteriota > Blastocatellia > Pyrinomonadales > Pyrinomonadaceae > OLB17. The sequence continues at coordinate 37,644 of JBEBJB010000011.1, read as the reverse complement.
AAGAGTTCGCGTGAAGAAGTTATTCAAAATTTCGACGCTCGCGTTCGAAAGCCAAAAGATAACTACCGAATCCTCGTCACAACGGACGCCTTGGCTGAAGGCGTATCACTACATCGTTCAAACGTCGTATTGAACTACGATATTCCATGGAACCCGACGCGAATGATGCAACGCGTCGGCCGCATTAACCGCGTCGATACGAAGTTCGACAAAGTTTATACCTATAATTTCTTTCCGTCGGATGAGGGCGAAAACGAAATCGGACTTCAGGCCGCAGCCGAAGCCAAGATCGAGGCGTTTATCGAGATGCTAGGCAGCGATGCAGCACTTTTGACAGAGAACGAAGAAATTAAATCCTTTAATCTGTTTGATCGACTTACATCAAAGGCCACGATCACTGGCGAGGACGAAGAGGAATCGGAAAGCGAGCTAAAGTTTCTGACACTTATTCGGGACATTCAGGAAAATGACAAAGACCTGTTTGCACGGATCAAAGCATTGCCCAAAAAGGCCCGATCGGCCCAAAGGATAGGAGAATATGCGGACGCTTTGCTCACTTATTTTAGAATTGGGAAGCTGGACAAGTTTTACCTTTCGACACGTGATAAGTCCAATTCAACCGAACTCGACTTTCTTCAAACGGCAAAGCTTCTCGAAAGTGAAAGCGATGAGAAAAGGCATGTTGGGTCGGAGTTCTATTCCTTGTTAATTAAGAACCAAATGGCACTTTCGAATGCTTTGAAGTCAGACGAGGAAACGAAGTATACCCCCGCAGCGAGTAGCGATGTTTATACCAAACTCCGTCGCCGACTCCTTGCGTTCAAATCCGAAAAGATGATCGATTTCACCGATTCGGATGACGGGTTGTGGCAGGACGCAATCCTTGCTCTTGAACACGGTTCCATCGCAAAGAAAACGGTTAACCGCGTTTGGAAACTCGTTGAAAAAACCGATGAAGCAAAGGTCATACTCGATATTTTGCGAAAGAATTTTGACCCTGAAACGCTCGGGATAGATTCCGAAACAGAGCAGAGACTTCCGGCCAAGCCTCGTGAAGTCATTTTGTCCGAATATTTTTTATAACACTCTCCTGACTTATGAATGACGAACAGGCCCGCCGCCTCATAAAAAATGTATTTCAGAGCAGATTCGACAAATCTGCCTTTGAAGAATTTTTGCTTGAGTTCCTGCCCGGCTTTGATCTGACTAAAATCTTCGGTCCCCTTAGCGGGAACGTCATTCGCGCAGCTTTCCGTGATCGGATCGCCAGCTATGAGCGGGTTGGACAGTATGCTGATCCGGATCAAAGAAAGATCGATGTTCTGATCATCAATTTGAACCGAGAGACAACCCTGCAGCATGGCAGAACTGGTTTAAGAAATTTTGCGGCTGATTATTTACAGAGTGATCGAGGCATTGGAAAAGCAGCGGTTCTCCTTGCCTACGTTCCGAGTGATGGCGGCGAATGGCGTTTCTCATTTGTGGCGCTCGAGACGAGCCTGGCAGAAAATGATAAAGGGAAGTTTAAGGAAGTCATCGAAAAGATAACTCCGGCACGCCGAAAGTCGTTCCTTGTCGGCGAGACTGAAAGATCGCACACTGCACAATCACGGTTTGTTAAATGGATCGGAAGTCGAAACGCACCAACTGTCCAAGAGATCGAAGATTGTTTCGATGTTGAGTCCGTAACTAAGGAGTTTTTTGCCAAATATAAATTGCTGTATGAGCGCACGCGGGACGCAATTCTGGAGCTGTGTGGTAAAGACGCTCTGTTGCGACAGGAGTTTCTTAATATTGGCTTATCAAAAAAAGACGAAGACGAATGGGGTGAAGAGATTTTAGTTCCAAATGCTGACGATTTCGCAAAAAAATTACTAGGCCAGATCGTCTTCCTTTATTTTCTTCAGAGGAAAGGTTGGTTCGGTGTAAAGAAGGAATGGGGGGATGGTGATAAAAAATTCCTACGTCACCTTTTCGACAATCGGGAAGATTATTTAACTGGCCGAAACAAACAAAGGACATGTAATTACTTCAATGACATTCTTGAACCGCTGTTTTACGAAGCGCTAGCCTACCCACGCGAACGCGATTACTCAAAGCAATTTGATTGCAAGATCCCCTTTTTGAACGGAGGTCTTTTCGAACCGATATATGGCTACGATTGGCAGCAATACGACCTGTTGCTTCCTGATGACCTGTTTTCCAACAATAGAAAGACAAAGGAAGGGGATTTGGGAGATGGCATTCTCGATGTTTTCGACCGATATAACTTCACCGTCAACGAATCAGAACCGCTAGAAACCGAGGTTGCGGTTGACCCCGAAATGCTTGGAAAGGTTTTCGAGAATCTTCTTCCTGAGAATGAACGCCACGGTAAAGGAGCTTATTATACTCCACGGCCTATTGTTGCTTACATGTGTCAGCAGAGCCTGATTAATTACTTGGCAACGCATTTTGAAAGCATTGATCGAAATGATCTCGAAATGTTCATTGTTTACGGTGAGCAGCATGCTGATTTTGAGGCTAGATCAAATAAGGCGAACGAGGATAAGCTCCTGCCAGCGTCGATCCGAAGTCGGGCACACAATATCGACGAGAAATTGGCCGATATCAAGGTTTGTGATCCCGCTATTGGTTCGGGCGCATTCCCGGTTGGAATGATGCATGAGATTGTTCGTGCGAGACAGACTCTTTCGGCCATTGAATCGATGCCGGATCAAGATACATACCAATTAAAGCGTCACGCAATTGAGAATTCTATTTACGGCGTGGACATTGATTCGGGAGCGATCGAGATAGCAAAGCTCCGTTTGTGGCTATCGTTGGTTGTCGACGAAGAAGATCGCAAAACGGTGCAGCCGCTCCCCAATCTTGATTTTAAGATCATGCAGGGAGATTCGCTGATCGACGAATTTCGAGGTATCAGACTTTTTGATGACGCAGTGGTAAATGTCAGAAATAGCCATGCTGACAACTCAGAGCAGATTAAGGTCGCATTGAAAGAGAGGATCGCGGGGAAGTCTAAGGAGTTTTTTTCACTTCATAGCCGAGGGGAGGATGCAACTTCTATCGAGCTTCACACTTTAAGGAAAGAAATCACTGTTTTGCAGGCCCAGCTTGATGCCATGAGTAAGCAAAATGACAACAGTGTTACCGGTCCTGATTCGCTATATGCTCAAACTGACGAACCGAGTAAGGCCGCTCTGCGTTTTGCGGACTTAAAGGTAATTCATCAGGCGATAATCAAAGAGACCCAAGGTGAGCAAAAACAGGTTCTCAGAAAGGCGGCAGATGAACTCGAACATGAATTTGTAAGCGAACATCTTCGTGAAGTTGAGACACGCCTTCTACGAGAAATCACGAGCCTGCGTTCCACCCTGAACGACGAACTCAAGAATGTGAAGATCGCTATGAGATTCGAAATCGAAACTCCAAAGATCCGTAAGCTAAACAAACAGATAAGCGTTACAGAAAGGGAGCTTGCGGACCTCAGTGAAACGCAAGCAGAACTTGAAGGGATGGACTTCTCTAAATTCAAACCGTTCTTCCTATGGCATCTTCATTTTTTCGAAGTTTTTCAAGAGAACGATGGATTTGACATCGTTATGGCAAACCCACCCTATGTCAGACAGGAAGAAATAAAAGGCCTTAAACTAGCTCTGGAAAGAAAGTTTCAGACATATAGCGGCACCGCTGACCTGTACGTCTACTTTTATGAACAAGGCGTCAAACTTCTTAAGAAGTCGGGAGCTCTTGTATTTATTACGTCAAATAAGTATTTTCGTGCGGGATATGGAGAGAAACTACGGAAGCTTCTATCGACCGACACCACAATTCGCCAAATCGTTGATTTTGGTGACGCACCCGTTTTTGAGGCGACTGCTTATGCATGTGTGATTTTGCTTCAGCGGCAAACGCCAAATCGCGACAAAGCCCAAGTTTGGAGCTTGCCACAGAATGGAGCGATTGAAGCATTTGAGCAGAAATTCAAGGCGTATAGTTTTGAATTGGCTCAATCTGATTTGAAACTTGATGGGTGGAGATTAGAATCACCTTCTGTGCTTTCTCTCTTCGAAAGACTCCTTGATCGTGGAGTTCCACTTCAGGATTATGTTCACGGCCGGCTGTTTCGCGGAATTGTTACTGGCCTCAATGAAGCTTTTGTGGTTGATCAGGACACTAGAGATCGGCTCATTTCAGAAGACAAGTCTTCAGTTGAACTATTAAAGCCTTACCTGCGGGGACGTGATGTTAAGCGATGGAAAGCGAATAGCCGAAATCTCTGGCTTATTTTTACTCGCCGTGGAACGGACATTATGAAGTATCCCGCGATAAAACGGCATCTCGAACAATTCAAGGACAAGCTTGTGCCTGGATCGAAGGGCGGTAGAAAAGCTGGGAGTTATCAATGGTTTGAGATTCAGGACAATATCGCGTATTGGCAGGAATTCGAAAAACCCAAAATAATAATTCCCGCTATCGAAAAAATGTGCGCGTATGCGCCTGATCTTACTGGATACTACACGAATGATAAAACGACTATTTGCATGCCAGATTCAGTAAATTACCTTTTGGGAATCTTGAATTCAAAAATTCATTGGTGGTATATGACCCAGTGTGCCGCGCAACGAATGGGTGGTTTTCTTGAGTTCAAACCAATGTACATCTCAAAGTTTCCGATTCCTGAATCAAGTTCGCAGCAACGGGCAATGATCGAGTTATTTGTTGGATACATAATCCATACAAGACTTGACTCTAACAACGACGATTCACGGGCGTCGCTTATGATTAGTTACTTTGAACAAATTATTGATGCACTATGTTACGAGCTATATCTCACTGACGAAATCCACGATGCGGAAAAATATTTTTTTGGTCCCCTAGAAAAAGAGAGGCTACAAACGATTGACGATATTACGGGCCATAAACATGAGCACATTCGCGAGGCTTTTGAACGCCTTTTTGACCGCAATCACATTGTTCGGAAAAACATTTATTTTCTCGATACGCTCGAAAGCGTTCGAATAATCGAGGGGAAATTGTAATGTCTATTCGAATTATCAACATCGAGGCGAAAAACTTTCGGGTCTTTGGAAGTCGGCCCTTAAAGATAGACTTGACTGCGTCAGGGAAGAATCTACTTGTCTATGGCGAAAATGGCAGCGGAAAATCCTCGTTGTTTCTCGCTCTGAAAGACTTCCTTGAATGCTCAGGGCGTGATGCGACCAAAAGGGACGTAACTGTATTCCCTTACAGAAATATCTTTGCGACAACCGATGACGGTTTCGTAAAGCTTGAACTAACTGGACTTCCTCGTCCTGCTATGCAGTCAAAGGCGCAGAAGAAGCGGCCGATGACAAAAATGTACGAATGGTCCCGAACAACTGACGACACTACCGATCAGCTAGTACTAGAGATTGATAAGACAAAAGGCTTCATCGACTACAAAGCATTACTCGCTACATACTTTCTTCACCAAGATCAAGACACGGTCAACATCTTCAAACTCCTGATCGGCAGCGTCTTGGAAAATGTTGAAAACGACATAACGACTAGCAAATTTGGAGAGGAGTGGAAAACTATCAAGGAGACGTTCAGCTCGCTGAACTACAAAAGACCGACGGCAAAGCAAGCGTTGGAAGAGTCGGTCCAGGAATTTAGCGATGGATTGATAGAGAAGCTTAAAGAGCTACAGATTGAAGCCAAGAAGATCCTTGACTACTTCGGATATGACCTCGATCTTGAGATTGGATGTGTGGGTATTTCGTTTGACGCCAAAGATAAGGAAATAAAAAATCAGAAAGTAATCCTAAAGGTTAAATCGTTCGGCCACGACAGAGATGGTCACCATCTATTTCTGAACGAAGCGAAGCTCTCAGCCATTGCGATTTCCATTTTCTTTGCAGCCTTGCTGCTTCAGCCGGAAAGCAGGCTGCGAATTTTGGCTTTAGATGACGTTCTGATCGGCCTGGACATGTCCAATAGGCTGCCGGTTCTGGAGATCTTGAAAAGACATTTTAGCGAGTATCAGATATTTTTCTTCACCTATGACCGAGCTTGGTTCGAAATTGTAAAACTGCGCTTCAACGACTGGGCTACAGCTGAGTTCTTTGCTGGCAAGACGAATGAACGTGATTTCTCGATCTATAACCACGGAAAATCGTATCTCGAAGTCTCTAAAGATTATCTGGCCGAACCCGACTACAAAGCTGCAATGGTTTACTTGCGGACCCATTTCGAAATGATCATGAAGAAGTTTTGCAATGAGAAGAGTTTGCCTGTTGCTTTCCATATTCTCGATCGCAAATATTCTGCTGAAAACTTTTGGGATGCCATAAAGAAAGCTACAAAAAATGATGGAACCGCCGTAGTTAGCACTGCAGTAATAGCGAACATTGAGTTATATCGTTCGATCACGATTAATGAGCTTTGTCATGCTAGTTTTGTTGGATCGAATCAAGGTGAAGTGGCTGGAGCAATTGCAGCTATCGAAACTTTGGAAGGGGAGCTAATCTAATCTGAGCGAAATCTGAAAATAGGGGTGCGGAACAGATATTCTGCACAACTGCGTGGTGGCCGTTCCGTGTGTAGGAGAACCTTGCCACTACCTTTCGTTAGTGCTACATTTTCGTGAGCGATTCCGCAAACAAACTCTTTGACAGCGGCAAGTTTGATATGATGCGGCCGGTCATCCGCGAAGGAGAAGTTCTGCTCCCCTACGTATGAGTGCTTCGATCCCAAATAAAGTTGACGTGACCCTTTCGGATGATGATCCGGGTGACGAAATTGCACGAAGATTTAGATTTCAATCGACCTGTGCCGCCATTAATTGTTGCCTTTTATTGGATTCAGACGAGGAGGTTGTCGAAATCTTTTGCGAGCATCACGAGGACATTCTCGTTAAATATCGCGACGACACCTATTCCGGCCTTCAAATCAAGACAAGGGCATCAGATCAGGATCTTTGGCGCACGGGGGACGAAGCCGTCATACACTCCTGCGTAAAATTCACAAAACTTGAAAGGGACTATCCAGGACAATTTCGTACTTTTAGATTCTTAACCAACCATCCGTTTTTCTCCGGAAAAAATTCGAGTGATTTCCGTTTCGTATTGGGCCTGATTAAGGCCGCAAAACGCCCGGAGGATCTACCTTCAAATATCCAGAAAGTCCTAAGGAAGATTGGAAAGAAAGACAAGCTTTCCGATCAACTGGTTTTCGCTGCCTTAAAAAAGACAGAGGCTTATGATGATTTACCTAAACTACGCGACGTTGAAACACGGCTCGTCTACGACCTGAATTCAGTCTGGGAAACGGCTAGAGAATGCACTCATGAGGCGTTGCGGAAAGCGGCACGCAACTTGGCGAATGAATGTTTTGGCTGTTCATCCCTCCAGCACGAGGACACATTACCAGGCTATTTGTCAGCCACGGACCGTCCCATAGACCGTCAGCTGGCTGAAAGAATAGACGGGAAGCGCATTGGAGTTGTACGCCTTGAAACAATGCTTCTAAACGGATTGAACTCGGTTTCACCCCTTATAGGGGACCCTGTTACTCAAGATGAACCTCGAAGCGAAAATACTGATCTGCTCCTTCGAAAATTAGATGCTGGCGGCTTTTCGAGTGTAAGCCGAACCTCGGCCGAAGATCTAAGAGACAAGGCTGAATATTTAGGGATTACTTGGCTTAGAAAATTTGGACGCAAAGAAGGGCTCAACAGATACGACCATATTAAATCTGTGGTCTTCGCAGACGGCGCAAAGGCGTATGAAAAAACAAAAACTGCTGACGAAAAGTTTGGGATTCGAATGCGAGACACACTGCGTTCAATCTTAAGCGAGCGCCGTGACAAACAAGAACAACTCTATGATTGCTCGGAAGACCATTTAGAGGGATACGCATATTCTCTGACGTCGCAATGCAAGCTCAAGTGGAGCATAGAAGAGCCATGGAGGACAGATGATTGATTTAGTCCATACAATTGCTGATTTGGATCAGTATTCCCCGCTTCACGAAGCAAGGCTGCTCTTTCTCCTGAATGCTTTTTCGAGAGGCCCAAACGGAGGGGCGATAGAAGGCTTAACGAAATTGGCGAAGCTAGACTTTTTTTTTCGTTATCCGAGCTTGTTAGAAAGAGCCTTAGAGGCTAAGAATAAATCGATCAAGGACGTGGACCTTCAGGATTTCGAGAAATATAGTGTGGAAACGAAAATGGTTAGATACCGGTTCGGACCTTGGGATCATCGTTATCGCGAATTTCTGAACATTCTTGTTGCAAAAGGACTTGCGAGTATAAATATTGAGGGAAAGACCGTCGTTATTTCAATTACTGAACGTGGACAAAAACTCGTGGAAGACCTTTCACTGGATTCCATATTCGAACCTTATCTAAAGCGTGCTTCTATTTTGAAACGCCATTTCGATCTGAAGGGCACGAATCTTATGAATTTCATTTATCATACGTTCCCAGAAATTATCTCGCTTCGAGCTAATTCGCCAATAATGATATGAAGATTAGATTAATTTCTTTAAATGTCTACACAAAAAAAACGGTCGAGCTGGTTGACCTCGATGGAGATGTAACATTTATTCATGGTCCCATCGGTAAGGGTAAGTCGACCGTTGCAAGACTGATTGACTATTGTTTTGGTGGTGATCTTGAATGGACTCCAGCCATTCAGCGTGAGTTTTTATCAACGGTACTTTCGGTCCAGTTAGGAGAGAACCTTTGTAAGATCGAACGTTCCGCTACAGATACACAAAACGTCAGGATTTCTTGGGCCCAACTTGGTGAAGAACATGAGGAGTTTTCTCTTAATGTACCTCTAGATCCAGAACTGGAACCGTTAATAACTGGTCAGGCCGTATTCAATCTTAGTGATCTGATCTTTTATCTCTGTGGCATAGAGCCCATTAAGGTTCGAAAGCGAACTCGCGATCCCAATTCGCCACTAATTCGCCTTGGATTTCGGGATATTTGGCCCTACTGTTACTTAGAGCAAACGCACCTGGATTCCTCGTTTTTCCGCCTAGAAGATCCTCATCGCGGGAGAAAAAGCCAGGATGCAATGCGATTCTTCACCGGGCTATATTCAGATCGACTTAGCCAAATCGATAACGATCTCCTGGTCGCTATTGACGAACAAAGAACAAAACGGGAGACTGTCCAACAAATTCGAGCTTTCATGGAAAAGTTCGAACTTGAATCGGAAACTGGACTAGAAACTCAGCTACTGATTACCCAAAATGAATTGTCGGCCGCTAAGGAGCGTCAAACTATATTAGAAGAGAGTCGAACTGCCACAATCCATCCGTCAGACACTCTGCGGTCGGATCTGCGCAGACGTGGACAAATAATTGATGATATTAAGGGATCCATCGACGACTCGTCGCTTTCAATCGAGGAACAAAGATCTCTTCATGCAGAATTAGTTACCGCGAAAATTAAAGCCGAAAGAGTGGAAGGAGCGGGACGAGTTCTTGACGATGTCGAATTTCAGCGATGTCCCGTCTGCGGTGCCGATATCGCAGATAGACCTCACGAAATTCATACATGCTACCTATGTTTTACTCCGAAAAGTGACGAAACTAACCGTTCCTCTGTCGACATGGAAGTAATGCGGCGCGATTTGAACGAAAGGATCGATCAAATTGCAGATTCGATTTTGAGACGCGAACGAGAGCTCAAAAGAATGCAGAAAAAACTCTCCGGTGAGATAGAAGAGAAGCGTCGTTTAGATATACAGCTTGAAGAAGAAGTAGCTCGATATGACTCGGCATTTATTGAGACTATCAGGGGAAATGAACGGGAAATAGCCACGCTGACGGAGAGAATTCGATTTCTGAATCGTCTCCAGCAGATGCCCAAAGCTATCAACGAACTAGAAGAGGCGGCGGGGGCGATGCAAGGACGAATTGATGGTCTACGGTCTGCACTAGCACGGGAACGTGAAAGATTGAGTTTTGCAGATCAGAATATCGATGCAATAAAAAATGAATTCAAACGCATCATGTTAGCCGTTTTCTTTCCTGGGGTTAGCAGCGAGGATGAAGTTGAGCTCGATCCCCGAAATTGGAAACCGACAATTGCACATCATGATATTGAATGGAGTTTTTGGGACACGGGAAGCGGTGGAAAGAAGACTTTGTTTAACGTCTGCTACGCGTTGGCTCTTCATTCTGTTGCAAAAGAGCAGGGTATGCCCGTACCATCAATCCTTATAATAGATGGCCCAACAAAGAATATAAGTGAGGACGAGAATCCAGAACTTGTTAGATCTCTTTTTGACGAGATTTATCGGCTAGCAGCCGAAAAGACTAAAGGCCCTCTCCAATTTTTGATAATCGATTCGGATCTTATAGCTCCTCCTTTAGATTTGCAAGGCTTTTCCGACCGAAGAATGGCTGGCGAACCGGATTCCCCGAGTTTAATTTCTTATTATACTGGGCCTTGACGCGAGACGACCGGAACATTGAAAGCGTCGCTTTATGTGTCGAGGCTGTGGCGAAGTTTTTTTTGAAGGCGGAACCTACAGCCCCTCGGGAAAGTATAAGATGGGCGAGAACAAGCCGTCTGCGGAATACTTGAAACTTGAACTCCAGTCCATCGAATACTAAATCGAGATCGGCCTGCATAGGAAAAAGCGGGTCGCGTCTCCCACACCTCGACCCTCTTTTTGGAACAACGTCATCGGGCGACGACTTTTTGTTCCAAATTGATTGTAACCAAAATTCTCCTGATATGATCATCTCTCCTCAATGCAATCAGTCTATAGATCGAGTTGCTTTACCGCCTCAAGCATTAGTTCCGCGTCGGTTTCCGCGTATATATTTGTAATGCTCATGTCCGAATGCGCAAAAAGATTCTGTACGATCAGTGGGTTTGTGTTTCTCCGAATCAATTCACTCGCGAAGTAAGTTCTGAGATCGTGAAAATGATAGTTTTCTTCTCGAGTTCCATCTGGCTTGTTAATTTTGGCTCTTACGAGAACCGGATGCCAGCGTTTTCGGAAATCGACAATTGGAAATGGTAGTTGTTTATCCGCGATTAGGTCCCGTAACACCGATGTTGCGGTTGCATTGATCGGCACGGATCGTGGAGGGCGTCCCTTCGACCCAATTACCCACACCCTTTGATTCTCAAAATCGATCACTTCCTCATTCAAAGCCAATAACTGGCCCCGGCGCAACGGCATGTTGACGGCCAACTGAACAAGCCTGTAAAGTAGCTGATCGGATTCAAGTTCCTTCCAAAGAGCCTTCTTCTGCTCGGTCGTAAGTAGGCGCTTTCTTGGTGGTGGTTCTGGTAGGGCCTTCACATACTGCATCGGATTGCGGTCCAGAATGTCTTCTTCACATGCGAGACTAAAGATTTTCGACAAAGTCGACATAATCCTATTGATCGACGAAGGAGAGATCGAACTTTTCTTGTTTCGCTGGTTTTTACCGTACTGGAGTTTGTTCCTACAATCGCGACAATCCTGTGGCGTAATGGTATGCAGAGGCTGATCCTTTAGGTGCTTCAAAAGAAGTTTTATGTAAAGATTCTTAGCTCCCTTATTGACGTTGTTTTGCTCTACATATTTTCGATAGTTTGTTTCGACAAAGTCTCCAAAAGTTAAAGTTGTATCTGCTAGTCCGAATGATCTGTCGAACAGTTGCTTGACCAGTTGTCGCTCGGCGAGTTCAGCTTCTTCCTTAGTACGGGCTGTCGGAATAACCTGATGAATGGTCTTGTGCCCTTTAACTCGTCTATATACCCACCAACGAGCTGTCGCATACGCAGGATGCTTAGCATTTATCCGCTTACCGTTATATTTCTTAAAAACTGACATACGCTTAGTAATTCGCTAACCAGGCATCCACTTCAGTTCTGTTGAAAGTTGGCCGGCCCACTCCGTGAAATGGAAGGCCATTTTTCCTCATCCATCGATTGATCGTTGCTCCCGATTTCTTCAAATACTTCGCAACTTCGGACTTCGTCATGATCTGCGGCGGCTGAGATGAATGTATAGCTTTTTCGATGGCCCCCGCGACGGAGGTGTCGATCAAGCGAATCAGCTCTTCTTTTTCTATCGTGATAATTTCAACCATTTCCTGAACCTCCGATCACCAGTTGGCAAAAAATGTGCCTCGCCAAAAAGCCATGAAAATAGACAGCATCGGCCATAAAAGTCGCGAAAACGCGCCATTCGGCGCAGTTTTGCACCACACAAAGGATGTTTATAAACCAGCCTGATCAGGAGTGATGATCTTTGAGAGTTTTGAGCGGAAAAAGGATGACAAAAAGAATACTGCAACCAACCTGCAACCAAGTCAAAAAAATGGGGCTTCCAGCAATCGCTGAAAGCCCCATGTTTATTGGTCGGGACGGCGAGATTTGAACTCACGACCTCTCGCACCCCAAGCGAACGCGCTACCAGACTGCGCTACGTCCCGAAAACGAATTCCTAGATTAGTTTTACACTTCGGAATTGTCAAACTAGTGAGCTTCACAGTGCGCAACAAAGAGCTACGAAACCTGGGAGTTCTTTAGCATTTCGCGAAGGTCGAGTAGATGATCCGCAAGGATCCTGATCGCGTCTTTCTGGCTACGAGTATATTCACGGGCGGGTAGCATTGCGGATAGAGGCTTTATCTCAGTCGGTACTGCATCTGCCTCGGTTTCAAATCCCGCGTCGAATAATAACGGCGCTCCGGTCGGCCCAAGTGCTACGGCAGAGGGAACCGTTTGTGAGAGTATTTGTGCCTCGGTTTGAACCGGCGGAGGTGCGGGCTGTTCTTTCGGCTTTGAACCTTCTCTTATCTCTAACTGTAGTTTCTTTCGTGCACCCGCGATCGTGAACATCTCGTTATAGAGAAGCTGCTTGATCCGTAATGCGATCTCGACGTCCCGACGGCGATAGCTTCGCTGACCCGATTTATTCTTCTGCGGCGAGAGCGTGGAAAACTCGGTTTCCCAATAGCGAAGCACGTGTGCCTGCACGCCGACAAGCTCGCAAACCTCGCCGATCTTAAAGTATATTTTCTCAGGTATTACTACAGCTTCTTGTGCCATGCAGTTCAAGTGTGTGTTAAAGTTCTGTTTAAGTTAGCAGGCGTTATTGTATGTATTTACTGCACTTGTGTCAACGAAAGAATGGTCTCGGAATTTGAGTTCATAAACAAGATAAAAACAAACTTCTCGCTCGATAAAGTCGGCGATGACTGTGCCGTTTTGCCCAAAGACGGAACAACTGACATGCTCCTGACCGCAGACATGCTGGTTGAAGATGTCGACTTTCGGCTCGCTTGGACGACCCCGGAATTCCTCGGCCACAAAGCCCTCGCCGTTTCACTTTCCGATATCGCCGCTATGGGCGGCACACCTACATTTTCCCTGCTCTCACTCGCGGTGCCCGAGCGTCTGTGGAAAATTGATCTTCTTGACCGATTCTACAAAGGATGGCATGAACTGGCAGCAGAGCACAATATCGAATTAATCGGCGGCGATATCTCGAAAACACAAGATAAACTTGTGATCGATAGCACGGTGATTGGTGAGGTGCCGCGGGAAAAAGCCATCTTGCGTTCAGGCGCAAAGCCAGGCGACATACTGTTCGTAACCGGCTACGTCGGCGGAGCTGCTGCCGGGCTTTTACAACTCGAATCGGGAGTGAGATTTGATGATCAATTGTCTGCGCCGCTGAAACATCTGCTCTTTCGCCAGCTTCAACCGCTGCCGCAGGTTAGAACCGCTAATATGTTGAGAGAACGTGGCTTAGCATCCGCGATGCTGGATATTAGTGATGGTTTGTCATCCGATCTTGCTCAGCTGATAAACGCGAGCGGTGTTGGAAGCATAATTGATCTCGAAAAACTCCCGATCGACCCGGCTATCTCGTCACTTGATCTCTCAGAAGAGCAACGCCTCGATCTCGCCCTGAATGGAGGCGAGGATTTTGAACTTCTTTTTGCCGTAGATCAAAATTTTTTTTCTGCCGTTCAGGACCTCGGTTTTCACCATATTGGAGAGATTAATGCAAATATTGGTATCATTGAACTTAGGGCCGCCGGAAAATCCGCCAACTTGACGCCGAAAGGCTATCGCCATTTCTAGCCAAAAATCGCTTTCACGAAAAACGTTTGCAAAAATCGCTGTCAAAACTCGTTAGAAATGTCCTAGCTTTTTTGCCGTCCTTTTCTGCGATCCATCTGCGTTCTTTCTTTTGGTTACGTTTCCGTACAAATTCCGCGTGGATCTCAACGATCAAGGCTTTATAGGTATCGTCCCAGCCGTACTCGTCCGCATAGAGACGGCCATTTGCATGGTCGCAAATAACCGACCTCGATAGTCAAAGCGGTAGGCAAGGTGTAAAATACAAATTTTACGTCATTTTCAGGAGACCTTAATATAGCATGTCATTAACAGTAGTTGGCTCGGTTGCATTTGATGCGATCGAGACGCCATTTGGGAAACGGGATAAGATATTGGGCGGCGCGGCAACGCACTTTGGTTTGTCGGCGAGTTTTTTTACTGAGGTAAAGGCTGTCGGTGTCGTCGGCGGTGATTTTGGTGAGGAAGAGTGGGCCGTCTTCAACCGTCACCACATCAATACCGACGACATCGAGATCGTGCCCGCCGGCAAAACGTTCTTCTGGAGCGGTCGTTACGATTACGATATGAATACGGCTCACACGCTCGATACGCAGTTGAACGTGTTCGAAACGTTCGAGCCGAAGCTGTCTGAAAACTCCAGGAACTCAAAATTATTGTTCTTAGCGAACATTTTGCCGATGCTCCAAAAGGAAGTTCGTGAGCAGTGTCCCAACGCCGAATTTGTGGCGATGGACACTATGAACTTCTGGATAAGCAGCACGAAGGACGCCCTTATCGAGACCATTAAGGTGGTTGATTGCATCATCATCAACGATGCTGAAGCCCGTCAATTGACCGATGAACCGAACATTCATAAAGCGGCAAGAGCCATTATGGATCTAGGGCTGAAAGCCGTTGTTATCAAACGGGGCGAATACGGAGCGACATTGTTTACAAAAGGCAGTTACTTTTCGGCTCCGGCATACCCTCTTGAAAGCGTTTTCGACCCGACGGGTGCAGGTGACACATTTGCGGGCGGTTTCATGGGTTATCTGGCTGCTAGCGAGAAAATAACGGATGAGACGTTGCGGCGGGCGATGATCTATGGTTCGGTGATGGCGTCGTTTAACGTTGAGGAATTTGGCACCGAACGAATTGACGCGCTCGACTATCCGGAGATCAATCAGCGGTTCAAGGCATTTAAGCAGATGACGCATTTTGACGATATTCCGTTTGAAAAGGCCTCGACGGCGGCGTAAATACACGCGGGATCCCGCTACATCTTGATGGACAAGAAACCCGAAAATTCGCTTCGCCGGTTTGATCGTGAGCAGACCAACTATCCGCTGATCATCTTGACTGCCGTCCTGTTTGCAGTGCTGATCGTGGGAATTGTTCTGTCGGTGCGGGCCGAGAATATTCCGCTGCTTGCGGTGTTTCTTGGTGCGACGGCTCTGCTTGGCCTGGTCGTGATACTCGATGTCGCCAACAGACGGCGGCTCGCGGCTGTTGACGACCGAAAGTTCATCCGCTGGGATGCGGCGATGCCTGAGATACAGCGGCAGAATGTGAACGTCGAGGTTCGCGAATTGTCACGGCTGCTTGGTGTCGACGACGACAACCTCGCGGACCTTCTGTCAGCCTACATTGTCGCCGAAGACCTCGCTCTTCGACAGGTACAACAAGAAGAAAATCTACCTTTAATGCGTCACGTGAGTATCGGCGGAACTCCTTTTGATGCAATACTTGTAGAGCATGACTTAATAACATGCATTGAAGTTTCATTCCTCGTCGTCCCGGATGTGCGGCAGGAAAAGATCGAGTCGATGCTCAAAAAGATCACGCTCGCGAAGAAAAATCTGGCCGAGCTGAAAAGCCGCCTGCGACTTCGCTTAATGGTTGTGCTCGTGACCCAATTGACGGCCGACGAAGAAGAACGCCTGCGCGGAACGCTCATAACACGCCGCTTCTCAGACACGCCGGTCGATATCGACATCAGGCTGCTCGATTTTGAGATGCTACAGAAGGTTTATGTGAGTGAATAGGAGAAGTTAAAAACTAAAAGTTAATAGTGAAAAGTTCGGGCACTCTTTCAACTATTAACTTTTAGTTTTTAACTTAAGAACTATGTTAGAAAACAAAATAGGAATGATATTCGGCGTGGCGAACAAGCGTTCGATCGCGTGGGCTTGTGCTTCGGCTTGTAGCGACCAAGGGGCGAAGATGGCGTTTACGTTTCAGGGCGAGCGGCTGAAGGAGAATGTCGAGAAGCTCGCGGGCGAGCTTCCGGATTCGCTGGTGGTACCGTGTGATGTGACAAATCAGGCGGATGTCGATGCGGCATTTGAGGCGGTCGGCAAGAAGTTCGGCAAGCTTGATTTCGTCATCCATTCGATCGCTTTTGCACCTAAAGAAGCACTTGAAGGAGAGTTTGTAACTACGACAAGAGAAGCATTTAGGACCGCTCTTGAAATCAGTGCGTTCTCCTTGACGCAAGTTGCCCTTGCCGCTTCGCCCTTGATGACCGAAGGCGGCAGCATTGTCACGATGAGCTATTACGGAGCCGAAAAGGTCGTGCCGAGCTACAACGTGATGGGCGTGGCAAAGGCCGCTCTCGAATCGTCTGTTCGTTATCTCGCCGCCGATCTCGGCAAAAACAACATCCGCGTAAACGCGATCAGTGCCGGCCCGATCAATACGCTTTCGGCCCGCGGCGTTAAAAACATGGGATCGCTGCTCGGCCAGGTCGGCGAAAAGGCTCCGCTCAAGCGTAACGTCACGGTGCAGGAAGTCGGCAATACCGCACTCTTCCTCGTCAGCGACCTCTCGACCGGCATCACCGGCGAAACCATTTACGTCGATTGCGGATACAATATCATGGGAATCTAGATGTGGAGCCCCGCCTTCAGGCGGCAAAACCCGGAAAAAGCCGCCTAAAGACGGGACTCCGAACATAATAAAATGTCATCGATCAAATCCACAAAACCTATCACAAAAGCTCCGGCCAAGAGCGCGGAAGTACCAAAAACCGTCGCCGAAGCCAAAGAACTCGAGACCGCTCCAGGGTATTGGCATTTGACTGACGACGAGGTCCTGCTGCGTTCGCCTGAGCCGGAAGACCTTTACCGTACATCGGATTCGTGGCGTGTTTTCCGCATCATGGGCGAATTTGTCAACGGATTTGACGAGCTGGCGACGATCACACGCGGCGTCTCGATATTCGGCTCAGCCAGGACACCCGAAGACGACCCGATGTACAATGCCGCTCACGAGACCGGCCTTTTACTGGGTGCGGCGGGGTTTGAGATCATCACCGGCGGCGGCCCCGGCATAATGGAGGCCGCAAATCGCGGTGCCCACGACGCCGGTGCGAAATCTGTCGGGTGCAATATCGAACTGCCCTTCGAGCAGATCCCAAACCCATATCTGACGAAGTCCCTGACATTCAAATACTTTATGGTCCGCAAGACCATGTTCATCAAATACAGCAACGCCTACGTCATTTTCCCGGGCGGTTTCGGCACGATGGACGAGCTTTTTGAGGCCCTTACGCTGATCCAGACCAAAAAGATCCGCAACTTCCCCGTCGTCCTGTTCGGTTCCCAGTACTGGCGCGGGCTTTTGCAGTGGATAACGTCGACGATGCTCCACGAAAAGTACATCAACCCCGAAGACCTGGGCCTCATCCACCTGACTGATTCGCCAAAGGATGCGGTCGATTTCATTGTCCGGACGTGCTATGAAGGGATAGATAATAGTGAAAAGTTAAGTTAATAGTGTTTCTAGCTTTTAACCCATAACCCTTTGTATCCACTCATGATACAGGCCTGAGCACTTTTCTGCATCGACCGCGACGATCTCCGGAACGTCGTATGTATGGTGTTCAGTGATAAAGCGTTCGAGGTCGTCGTATTTCTCCCGCAGAGTTTTGATCAGCAGCAGATTCTCGGTCTCTTTCTGGAGATTTCCTTTCCAAACATAGACTGACGTCATCGGCGGCAGGATCTGGACGCAGGCGGCGAGTTTCGCGGCAACTATCGACTCGGCCAGAGCCTCGGCGTGCGAGGTATCGGGGACGGTTGTAAAAACGATGATCATTCGCCAATTATAGCTGAAGTGGTTTTGGTAAAGTAAGACCCGCATTTGTAAAGCACTTTTATCGGGTTGGTCGAGCAATCCACTATCGGATTGGTAGAGGTAAACACGAGATTGGTAGAGTAGTTTTTCGTGTTTAGTTCCCTGACTAGATATGCACGAACCGCGACAAAATTTATCATTGCCTTGGTGGAACTGATGGAAATCGCTCTTGGAGTCTGGTCCCAGAATTATGTGAAAACTACGCCTTCGATTTCGTTTTATCCTTGCAACGTCTCTCCATTTACAGTACAATTGGCAAAAACGGAGGAAATTCTAATGGCACATAATTGGATAGAGCTTGGTGAGGGGCCAAAGAAGGCTTGGAGAGGTGAAATATACGCGTCGATGAACTACCGCAGCGAGATCGTCATTAACCGCCGGGCTTTCGAGGCTCTGGATAAGCCGGAGGCGGTGGTGATGCTGTTTGACGAGGACGAGAGCACGATCGGCCTGCGTCCGGCGAGCGTGGCAACCGTCAACGCCTATCGGCTAAAACCAAAAGGCTCGTCCGGCCATCGCGTCGTGAATGCTCGTGCGCTGGCGAGAAAACACGACATCCGCATCGACGGAACCGACCGTTTCCGAACAGCTGCCGTCGAAGACGGCGTCCTAGTTCTCGACCTGCGAAACCGAGTCTGCGTAAATGCTTTGAAACGGGGACCGTATAAGAAGAATGGAAAGGATCAATCGACGGTAAGCAGGAAGCTTTAATCGATAAGATAGACTCCGCATATCATCGTTGACCAGAGATCTGCTCAGCGTTTTTTTTGTCTTGTTCCGTGCTTTTCTGTGCGTTCCGTGGTAAATTCCTACTATTTTCACCACAGATCGCACGGAACAACACGGATAGAAAAAGGATAAAAGACGAATGATGACTTTTCAGACATCCTCGCTCCAATCACGGCCCAAGTCACGGCGTCTCCATCGGCTATCGCCTTCCCTTAAAGGTCGGCTCGAGTTGTATCGCTGCCTGAAAATGTTTCTCGGCGAGGTCTTTCATTCCGAGGTTACTGAGCCGCAGGGCGAGCATCCAGTGGAAGTATGGGTCGTTCGGGGTGGAGCGGTCGGCTTGGGTTTCGTATTGGGCAGCGGCGTCGGTGCGGCCGAGCGATGCGTTGGCGGCGGCGAGGAAGTTGTTAACGACGGGCAGGCCGGGGTTGCCACGGATGGCGTCGGTCCAGACGGCGACGGCTTCGGGTTTGCGGCCAAGCATCCAGAGCGATTCGCCTTTTTCTTCGCGGGCAAGCAGGACGTTTGAGGCTGTCATAGCCTGATCGAGCGTTCTCAGAGCCTCTTCGTAACGGCCGAGGCGGTTGAGGATCGCTCCCTGATAATAAAGGCTGATGGCTTTTGCCTGGCCATCCTGTAGGCGCGCGGCTTTACCGAGCAGATCGAGCGAGCCGTCGATATTGCCGCCGAGGTATTCGAGCCAGGCGAGTTTAGGGATCGCTTCGACGTTGGTAAATAGCCCGCGAGATCGAGCGGTATTGAAATGATCCCGACCCGCTGCGATGTTGGCCTTGTCCGAAGGGTTCAGCCATTGCGACGAATCACGCTGAGCAAGTGCGAGTTCGTCGGGGATCTGAAGGCTTTGAAACGCAAGTGCTCCGGCGCGTTCATGATAGCGGATATAGCCGCTGTGAGCGACGAGGCCGAGCCACGAAAAGGCGTAGGCGAGGAACAGAATGCCAAAGACCTTGAGCGTTCCACCGGATTTTAGATTAAAGCGGTAAAATGAGAGGTCTTTTGAAACGATCAGCCGCCAAACCCGAATCGCCAGAAACGTCGTCACGCCGGCGATCCCGAGAGCCATCAGCATCGGCACGAGCTGATAAACGTCCCAGACGGCGAGAAGGCTCAAAGCAAAGATCAATGCGGCGGCGATCTCCTCAGGCCAGGCCAGCGAAAAGTTTTTCTTAGCGGCCTTGCCGATCGCGGCCGCCGGTTTGCCGAAACCGAAATACAAGGCGTCGTTCGGGCAGACCGAGACGCAGTCCATGCATTTCATGCAGCCGGGATCGACGACCATGCCAAACTCCTTGACCTCGGCGTGGACGATCACGTTCGACGTGCAGGTTGCCGTACAATGCCCGCACTGATTGCAGGCGTCGGTCACGCGGATCTTGCCGGGCGCGATCTTGTCGGCAAGAGCGAAAAAGCCGCCGTACGGACAGCCGTAGGTACAGAAACCCTTTGAGCCCAGAAAGTAAACGGTTAGGAAACCGCAGATAAACAGAAATGGTACGGCGACCCAAAACGGCGGAAACGTCGCCCAGAATTCGGTCGTCATCAGATGGTTGGAAAAGCCGGGGATCAACGGTATCTCGGGCGTGCGAACGATGGCTCTCAGCACCGTCGGCCAGACGAACATATACAATGCGGCGATCAACGGTACAAAAACTAGCAGACGCGACCTGAAGGGCCGCGGCGTTAGCCCAACTTTCTTCAGCAGCCACGCACATAAGTCCTGAAGCGCAAGAATATGGCATCCCCAGCCGCAAACGAATCTGCCAAAAATAAGCGTCGCTAGGATCGCTAAAACAAAGAAGATAAACCCCGCGTTGACAGCTCCGTTCTGCAGCGTGTACATCGCTTCCGAAGGCTCGATAGGCGAAACCGTTTTGCCCATGATCCACCATTGGACGACGTGAGCGACCATCAGGAGGTTCAAGGCAATAAGAACAGCGGCGCGCCAGCGGGCGGTTCGCGATACACGAACGTCCGCGTTTTGAGCGAGCGTATTAGCGAACACCGGCAGCTCGATCGACCGTTTTTTACTTTTGTTTTGGCCGTCACAACCAGATTTCATAGTCCGCCTTTCAGATTATCCGCGAAGTTTCCTTAATATACATAGTAGTACGACTTGATTATCTAGTCGAAAAGGGTGTAAAAGTATAGTTTATGCTCATCGGAGTGTGTTCCGTAGAAGTTTGTCAAAAATACCACTACCCAGGGGTTTAATCAGAAACTATGTTAAAGATATTTCTCGTCTCGTTGCTCTCGTTTTTTACAATTTTCGGCAGCGGATCGGACGGCATATTCTCGGGAATCGTATCGGGCGGGCGCCAAGCCCAAACCGGAACGCTCGAAAAAATGATCGTCTCGACCGGCAGCGTTTCGATGGATATCGATCTGAACCGCCTGAGCGGTGGTGCGGAGTCGAAACGCACGACGCTGAATTTTGACGCGTCAGGCGATTCGTTCTTCACGATCATGGTCTTCAATGGCGAACTTCGCGGGCCGATGCCTAGTTCGATGCAGATCATTCCGCGAACCTCGATGCAGCTCCCGGCCAAACTGGCCGCTTCTTACAACGACCTCGTGGTCGAAACGCTGCCGTGGGGCGGACAATACGATCTCGTCGTGCGTGACGGTAAAACCGGCTTTATCTTTTTTAACGTCGATGGCTATCAGTTGGGCTACGATCCGGCTGAAAAGCATTTTTCGGCAACAACCGGTCGACTATTGATCTCGCCGGAATTTGCCGCTGAACTCGGCCGTCCTTCGGATACAGTGACGTTCGTAGGCGAGATCGCGGTCCACACGACCATGAAGGCCATCGAGATCACAAATATCGTTGAAGGCGAAACCCAGTCCGCCGTTCTGCCCGCTGGAGCTGGAATGGGGCCGAATGCCGGAACGACGCCGGGACCTGACGTCATCGTTGGTGACGTTAACGGACTCGCTCAGTTCGGCGCCGCCACCGGGACGCAGGTTGGGCTCGCGCTTGGAACCGATTCCTGCAACGCGGGCGTCGTTAACCTGAACTGGAACGCACTGCCGAGCAACGATCACCCGGTCATTCCGCAGAACATTTACAGAATGAGCGGCGGTGCGACAAACGACACAACATTTGAACAGATCGGCCAGTCGAGCGTGAAGCACGGCTTCACCGCTCTGACGCAAAACATCTGCGGCTTCGGCTGTAACGGTGTTGGCGGGCCGCAGTTGGGATCTGGTTGCTCTGACCCCTATGTCGCCAGCCTCAACGCCGGACCAAGCCTCGGCTCGCGAGCTTGGGTTAATCCTTTTACCGGATTCTTCTCGGCTTCTAATTCCGTAAACACGCACACCGGGCATGTAGGCGATTCAGCCGCCGGACACCGCATGAGGACCGAGATCAGCGATCTGAGCACAGCTCTGAATCCTGGTGCAACGTATTATGCCGAAGGGCAATATGTCACGCCGCACGAATACGCCTGGTGCCAGGCCAATCCGGGCCAGTGCAACATGAACAACAACGTTTCGTACCGCCGGTACAACGTTAACGGAACTGGAAGCCCGTTCTCGTTTTCGCCAGTCGGTTCGACCGTAAGAATGAAAGCAGCCATCAATGCATGGACTGGCGCCACGCTTGAGATCATTCAGCCGGATGCGGCCCAGGACGGTATCGGGATCGTCGGGTACAAGGTAACCAATCCGTCGCCTGGCGTGTGGCACTATGAATATGCCGTCTATAACCAAAATCTGGATCGCGGCGTACAATCGTTCAGCATTCCGGTCGGAGCGGGTGTGACGGTGAGCAATGTGGGCTTCCACGCTCCGCCGCAGCATCCGGGAACGACGTTCGACGGTACAACAAATAACACAGGGTATAGCGGTGCAGTCTGGGCTCAGGCACAGGCGGGCGGTCTCATGACCTGGAGTGCCGAGACGCTTGCTCAAAACCCCAACGCCAACGCTATTCGCTGGGGTACGCTCTATAATTTCCGATTTGATGCGAACGTACCGCCGCAATCAAGTTCCGCAACGATCGGATTTTACAAGACCGGCAGCCCGTTGACCATCAG
This sequence comes from Pyrinomonadaceae bacterium, assembly GCA_040080065.1. Lineage (GTDB taxonomy): Bacteria > Acidobacteriota > Blastocatellia > Pyrinomonadales > Pyrinomonadaceae > OLB17. The sequence continues at coordinate 14,637 of JBEBJB010000011.1, read as the reverse complement.
GGTGGAAGGCCCGAGTGGCGGTGCCCCCGCTCCAACTCCGACGCCGACGCCAACACCAACTCCAGCGCCGACGCCGACGCCGACGCCGACGCCAACACCAACTCCGACGCCGGTTCCGACACCGACACCAACACCGGTTCCAACACCGACACCTTCACCGACGCCTTTCGTGTCGACCGTTGAAGGAGACGTGGTTGACGCCGACGGCGGCCCGAATGGTGACGGATTTATCCTGGCGAACGACGTTAATGTTGTGCGACAGTTCGCCCTGGGCAATATGACGCCGGAAAATCCAAGTCAGGCTGCACGAGCCGACATTAACGAAACGTGCGGCGATGGTTCGGTTAACGCTGGCGATGTAACGGTAGTCAGACTGTACAACCTTGGACTGCTTACGCCTCCTAATTGCAACGCAGGCAGAGGATTTTTCGGACTCTTCTTTGCAACCGAATAGGCAGCAATCACACAAAAAAAGGGGAAGGATCGCTTGATCCTTCCCCTTTTTTGCAGTCTGTAAGCCGCATCATTTCTTAGCCATCAAGCCCTTGTATTCGTCCGACTCAACCCACTCGAGTATCTCGGCAACGCGCCAGATCGGGAATGGGTGCGAGAGGCCGGCGTTCATTGTGTCCGCCCAGAAACGGTCGAGAGCTTTCTCGTCGTAGTTCTTCTTGAACTCGCGGCCCTGTTCGAGGAACAGGTCGTAATCGATCTTCGATGCAAACGTGCCGCCCGCGAGTTTCATCATCGTACGACCGATGATGTGCGGGTCTTGGACGACCAGCAAAGCAGCGCGGTCGCAGCTCAGTTCGGCCCGGCGTGCCCAAGATAGCAATGCACTCGAAATACCGAGCGAAACAATGAGTTTAATTATCTCCGCACCCGGCAGAAGCCGGGCGACCGAGATGTTAGCGAGTATCTCCATCAAGCGTGCCGCCGTTAGATAAAGCACGTGTTCCGCATGCATGTGGCCGACCTCGTGAGCGATGACGGCGAGCGTTTCCTCATCGTTGAGCCGTTCGATCAGGGCGGAATGCAGCACGATGATCGGCTTTTCAACGCCGCCGGTGAAGGCGTTGACCATCGGGTTTTGCTGCACGAACATATCCGGCATTTCAACACCGAGCGTCGTGCATGCGATCTGAAGCTTGGCGTAAAGGTCAGGACATTGCGTCGGCGTGACCTTGATAGCACTTGCCATGAAGGAAACGCGGATCGCCGATTCGCCGGTCCACGCGAGCAGCTTTTTCAGGATCGAATCAACGCCGGGTATCGCTTTCAACGCCGCGAGAGCCTTTTTGTCGAGCGGATGAACGTATTCGTTCTTGTGCAGATCGGCAAATTTCTTATGCGGCCCGTTCGAGAGCGGCAGCTTGCATTTACCGCAATTCGCAGAATTATTTTGATAATCTTCCTTTACGTTATTCTTCTGGCCGCAGTAACGACAGCGGACCGAATGACTTTTGGTCAGGTCTGAGCTTTCTGATTCGGGATTCTTTTTTGGCATAGATAGAGTTTATTGCAAATCGACGTTATATCCAACATTTTAGAGAACGAAATGCGGGCAGGAAAGTTGCGCAAGCTACTGACATTTGAGCCGTACTACGGTCTCGATGTGGTGAGTTTGAGGAAAAAGGTCGATCGCGGTCATTTTCTCAATGCGGTAACCGGCGTCGAGCAGCATTCTCAGATCGCGGGCGAGGATCGACGGTTCGCATGAGACGTACGAGATCTCTTTCGGTTTTAATTTAGCGATGAGCGGCATCGTCTGTTTTTCTGTACCGCTCCGCGGCGGATCGATGAGGACAAAGTCGATCTCGCGGCCCTGATTTCCGTTCAGGTATCGGCCGACGGCCGACTGGACCATTTCGATGTTTGTCAGAAGAGAGTGCTTTATGTTGTTTTTAGCAAAGCCGACGGAAACCGGATGCTCCTCGACCGCCACGACCTTTTCAAAGTGTCTCGCGAGCGGCAAAGCAAACAGCCCGACTCCGCTGTATAGATCAAAGGCCGTCTTGCCTGAGGTACCGCCGATTGCGACTTCAATCAGGTCGCCGATCAGGAACTTATTCGCCTGGAAGAACGCTTGGGCGGAAAAAATGTACGTGTCGTCCTTTGTCGCGAACGTCAGTTCGGCGGTCGGTTCGACCATATCGGCCGAATAGAGCGACACGCGGCCTTCCTCGCCGGTCGCGGCCTCGACCTGAGCCTCGTCAGCCCACAGCCCGTCCCAGTCCATGCTCTCGCGTGTGTATTCGAGCGAAGATTGCAATCCTGGCGTCAGGATCGGACAATGAGTAATGTCGATAATGTCGTGCGAATCGCGGCGAAAATAACCTAACTTTCGCTTTCGCCGGTCAATGTGCCAACGCGCTCTTGAGCGGTAGCCGAATTCGTTCGGGCTGCCGATGACCGGGATCTCACCTTCATACTCGATCTTCCCGATGCGGTGCAGGCAATCGCGAAGTATGCCGACCTTCGCAGCGAGTTGGGCCTGATAGCTCATCTGCTGAAAGTCGCAGCCGCCACATTTGCCAAAATATTCGCAAGGCGGCTCAACGCGTTTTGGCCCCGGCTCCTTAACTTCAACAACAGCGGCAAACGCCATCCGCTTTTTCACCTCGACGATCCGCACACGCACCAGATCGCCCGGCACCGTCAGCGGCGTCAGCACGGTCAGATTTTCGGCAAATCCAAGCCCGAAGCCGCGCGGAACGATCTTCTCAACGCGAACCTCAATAATGTCACCGGTTGTATAGTGTTTACTCAAAAATATTTCGGCCCGGACCTAAAGGCTCGGGAAAAATGCAATCCTGCTGAATCAAGTGGACTAACCTATTTAACACAAAAATTGGTTGATAAGCTATTCGGAAGCCGAATCCGTGTCAGAAGATGATGTCTGAAAAGTTATCGTAGGTCTTTTCTTCTTCTTTCCGTGTTGTTACGCGTAATCCGTGGTGAAAATTCCAGGAATCTACCACGGAACGCACAGAACAGCACGGAACAAGACAAGAAAACGGATACTTGTATCTCTTGGTCAACCAATTTCTGGCAGCTTTTTAACTTGAGGAAGACTTTTCAGAGAGCCTCAACGAAGTGGCTTGTGCCCAAACGTTTGTGCCGCCCGCTTACGCAGGCGGTTCTGACCCGTTATTTGGGACCAAATTTTCCTGTCTCCAGAATGTGCCGCAAAGTCTGCAAATCGTTGTCGCTAGTGTATGAGAGCGTAAACATGATTGCGATGCCGGTTCTCCCCAGTTCACACATATGCCTATTTCCAGCTTTGGTGATCGGATCGATGACCATCGCGTACATCCGCTTTTTGCCGGCGTTCGATGAGGTATCTAGATATGCAAATTGTTTCGCTCCGAGTTTTTCCGCTCTGGTTGACGAATATACAAAATCCGATGGCAGTTTAGAGGTTACGTAGGCAGCGGTGATCGCGTCAAAATAGTCCACCGCATCACATATCTGTGGATTTGCCTTCAAGTCTTCCGCGGTAACTCGCAGAATCGCTCCGCCGCTCGTCGCCTCGGAGCGAAATGCGGTCATCAGAACATCTATCGAACGGCTCGCCTTCGACATCGCGAGGTCGACGCTAATGTCATGGCCTTTGTCTTTCACGATCTTTTCAAAATCAGCGCCGACGACGAACCAATTATCGGGAACCGTGATCTGAAACCCGAATTTCTTGTTCGTATATGTTCGTTCCTCGACCTTACCACCGGTGGCCTCGACGCCAGTTTCCTTAACCGGAACACCGGCTGGAAACTTGGTTGACTTGGGCTTGGTCTGGGCCGGTGCGTTTAAGGCCAAGAAGACAATAGCGGCAAAAATCGAAAACAATACTCTCATTCAGCTAATCTTCCTTCTTGTTCCCTGTTGTTGTTAAATGCAAAAGCCCGCGCGTGAGCAAGGGCGATGCGATCAAGTTGGATGTTTCGCCCTTGCTCACGCGCGGGCTTTTGCATTTAGCGTGCGTTCCGTGGTCAGATCCAAAAACCTCAACAGAACCCACAGAAGGAACAAGAAATCCTTGATCCTTACAAATAAAATAATCCTAGTCTCGGAACCCCAGCCTCTTCGCGAAGCCGTTTGGTCAACATCAGGTCAAACGTGTTCTTGTATGCCTCCGGGTTCATCTCGGCCTTATAACCTCGCAGATGCCCTGCGACTTCCTTTTCTAATACCTTTAGATGCACGGGATCCCAATTTGATCGCATGGCTCGTTCGAGAAGTTTTTCGATGTCAGCAAGGGTCGAATCAACCTTTTCGGGTGTGTTGGCAAGATTCGCGGAAAGTTCCTCAAGCCGAGTGACCGCACGCGATATTTCTTCCCGCAATCCAGGCATTGAGATCGCATTGAGATCGGCGATCGCGTTCTGAATGTGGGTCTTGATCGCGTCCGTTGAAAACGCGGGCTCCGTCGGCTCGTCGCCCTGCAAATCGGCGCTTCCCGTTCGAGCAGTTGTCCATTCGGTGTATTGAGCCTCGATCTCCTCCCGGCAATAAAAAAGGCTCTTGATCGTGCGGGTTCCGGCGGGCTGCTTGTCGAAAACGTCAAAAACGGATTCGATAGAGCGGATGACGATATGAAGCGGTATCCCGCGATCCTGCCATGCCTCAATCAGTGCCCAATCCAGCGGACTCAGGAAGAGATTCTTGCCGCGGCGGCGGATAAATGTGTCTTCGATCTCAGTAAAGTAGTTGTAGTAGTTCACGCGTCATCTCATGCTAGACGACAGGTTTGGCGGTGTCAAAAAAGCGGTCTGATCTCAACTTTTCGGTAGTGGTCTATACCACTACCAACTTTTCGGTACTTATGACTGGGTTATTCCGGTGTGTCCTAATCTTGTGGTGCCGAAAAGTAGTCCTTGAATTTAATTGTCAATCGTAAACTGGAAAATTGTTAATTGGTAGTTATATCAACCACCCAATTAACAATCGAACAATTTGCAAATTAACAATTCAAAGAGGTCGAGCCTGACACGATATCAATTTTGGAGACCTAAAGATCGCGCCGCCCGCTTACGCTGGCGGCTCTGACGTTTGAACGCGAACCGACAAAACTCGGACGGAACGGGTATGAAAAGCTATAAATATCCAGCCGGTCTGCGGCCCGCGTTCAAAATTCAGTCGAGCAGGAAGTGCGACAACGAATGAGGGGGTCCGACTCCACCTCATTCGTTGTCTCAAAAGACGCTTCCTACTTCACAGGTGGAGGTCCGAATCCGCTGGCCGGAGGGGTCGGCGGCTGCTAATCTCTCATCTGTGCCAGCTGCGTCTTTTGTTCTGAGGTCAATAGTTTGTTGATCTCGGCGTCGGCCATGAGGCGACTGATCTCGACTGCAATCTGTGCTTCGATCTTCGCTCGAACAAGGGGTTTTACCTTCTCGACGTCCAAACCGCCGCTTTCGACATACATTCGGATCTGAACGTCGGCTGCCCTGATCTTCGATTCCTGCTCCCGTGACGCGTCGCGAGCTGTCATTTTGATAAGGCCGATCTGTTCACGCTGCTCGACGGTTAGGTTGATGCGTTCGAGCAAGTCCGGGCCCGGACCGCGACGAAACCCAGCGGGCGGCGGAGGAGGAAAGTCGTTTTGAGCGGCAACGCCGCTTGAGGCAGTCGACGGTGTAGCTCGCGACTGACCATACGTCAGCGTAAGCGAACCGGCCACAGTGATGATTGCCATTACAAGGATGAATTTGAATTCTTGTCTCATATAAATTGCTCCTTATTCTATAAATATCCCGTAAGGGAAAACCGCCTATGACTACTACAAGAATCGAGTTTAGGGCCGCATTGTTAAGCAATTGTGTTTAAATCGGGAAAATTGTTAAGGCATTGTAAAGTTGCACACAAGCGGCATATTTATGCGATACACTAGGTCGCGGGTGAGAGCAGCAAACTCAAATTCACAGATATTAATGATCGACGACGACGTGAAACTGTGTCGTCTCGTCGGCGAATATCTCGCGCCGTTCAGTTTCGACATAACGGCCAAACATACGGGAAACGAAGGGGTTGATGCCGTTCGCGAGAAGCAGTATGACGCGGTAATCCTTGATGTAATGCTGCCCGGGATCGACGGGTTTGAGGTACTCAGGCAAATTCGCGCCATCTCTGACGTTCCGGTTCTGATGCTTACCGCTCTCGGCGACGAAGCGGACCGCATTGTCGGGCTCGAGATCGGTGCGGATGATTATTTGCCAAAAACATTCTCGACGCGCGAACTGCTTGCGAGGCTTCGCGCTGCTACTCGGCGGGCAACTGTCAGCGCAAAACCGGACGAGCCCGGAGACGAAGTAACCGCGGGCGATGTCATTATGAACATCGCGACACGTGTTGCGACACAGGCAGGCAGGCATTTAGAACTGACGGCCCTCGAATTCGACCTGCTCCACTGCCTTGTCCGGGCGCGTTTTGAATCGCGACCAGATCCTCGATGAGATCGCGGGCCGTGAATACGACGTGTTTGACCGCTCGATCGACGTGCATATTTCGTCCCTGCGGCGAAAGCTCGGCGATGATTTCAAATCACCGCGCTACATCCGCACGCTTCGCTCGGTTGGCTATATGTTTGTCGCCCAGGGCGGCGAAGGAGCGGAATGCTAGGCGTCAGATTCCCGCTATTTTCCAAGATCATGCTCTGGTTCTTCCTGAACCTGATGCTACTCGCCGTTGTTTTCCTGCTCATTTTTGGGCTGAGTTTCAGGTTCGAACCGTGGTCGCCGCTTTTCGGCGGTACGGGAAATAGGATCGAAGCCGTCTCGCGGATAATCACGAGCGAGATCGACGGGAAAACCCGAGACGAACGGGACGATATCCTCAAGCGATATTCCGAAGCGTACAAGGTCGATTTCTATTTGTTTGACAACAAAGGACAGCAGATGGCTGGAAAACCTGTAAATCTACCGGACGAGGTTTTTACTGATGTATCGCGGCCCGAAAGTTTCGGCCCGAACGACCGAACCGCAGGTGCCAATAAGCCGCGGCCTCCTGGCGGCTTACCGCCACCCGGCCCCGCCAGCTCAGTTTCGATAAAATCAACAAACCCAACGCTTTACTGGTTAGTTATCCGTGCAATGACATTTGGCGAAACGGCCAACGAGCAGATCCGTTCGAGGCTGATCGTTCGTTCCGATTCGTATTATGGCTATGGGTTATTCTTTGATCCGCGGCCGTGGATCGCCGTCGCGGTGATCGTCCTCGTCGTCTCGATCCTGTTCTGGCTTCCGTTCGTGCGCAGCCTGACCAAGTCGATCGCACAAATGACCGGGGCCACAAAAACGCTCGCCGGTGAGAATTTTTCCGTCCGCGTGGATGACCGCCGCACCGACGAACTCGGCACGCTCGGCTCGTCGATCAACGATCTGGCGTCGAGGCTCTCCGGGTTTGTGACCGGACAAAAGCGTTTTCTCGGCGATATTTCGCACGAGTTGAATTCCCCGCTTGCGCGCATGCAGTTTGCCCTTTCTATTCTCGAAGAACGGGCCCGTCCCGAGGATCAATCGCATATCATCGACGTCAAAGAAGAGGTCGAGCTGATGTCAAAGCTCGTACGCGAGCTGCTAAGCTATTCAAAAACCGGTATTCAGGGTGCCGCCGTCAGACTCGAACCGGTTAAGCTTCGCGAACTCGTGACCCGTGTCGTAGGTCGCGAAACTATGGGCGAAAAAGCCGATATCACGATCGACATCCCGAAAAACCTGACCGCCCAGGCCCAGCCCGAACTGCTCGCCCGGGCAATCGCCAACATCATCCGCAACAGCATCAACTACGCCGGCCAGCAAGGTGAAATTAACATTTTAGCAGTTCAGGATGATAAAACGGTCATCATTTCGATTAGCGACAACGGCCCGGGCGTGCCCGACGACAAGCTCGAAAAGATCTTCGACCCGCTTTTCCGCGTCCAGGACGACCGGTCACGTGCGACCGGCGGCACGGGTCTCGGTCTCGCGATCGTGAAAACCTGTGTTGAAGCTTGCAACGGCAAGGTTTCCGCCGAAAATATTGAGCCGCACGGCCTCGACGTCCAGCTCACGCTTAGTTCTTAAAATATTGACGCGTGATGCGGTGATGCAGTAGCATCAGATGTATGAGAACTACTTTAGATATCGACATTGATGTATTGCAGGCAGCCAAGGAAATTGCACGAACCGAGAAGACTACAGCGGGACGCGTTATTTCCAGCATGTTTCGTAAGGGGTTTTCGAGCCGTCATGAACCAGTCGCTGAAAGCCCACGATATAGAAATGGGATCCCGCAATTGCCATCTCGCGGAGAGATAATCACGATGGAACACATCCAGAAGATCATGGACGAAGAAGGGATCTAGTTAGAATGCGTTATCTACTCGATGTTAATATACTCGTCGCTCTAATTGATCCCGATCATGTCCACAGCGACATTGCCCATGGCTGGTGGGTAGCCGCAAATCATGATCAATTTGCCACTTGTCCACTCACCGAGAACGGAGCCGTTCGAATACTCTCAAATCCAAATTATAGTTCCACGGTGAAATTCACGGCCCAACAAGTCATCGAAAAACTTGGCGAGTTTGCCGACCTCTATGACCACGAATTCTGGCCGGACGATGTTTCTCTACGAGACGGCAATGTGTTTATGGCTGATAAGATATATGGGTCACGCCAAATCACGGATATATACTTGCTCGCTCTTGCAGTTAAGGCTGGTGGTTGTTTCATAACTTTCGATTCGGGTATAACCACCTCGGCCGTGGTAAATGTAAATTCCAATTCTCTTGTCGTTCTCGAAACATGAAGAAATTGTCCGCGATGACAGGAGCCGCTCGAATCATGTTAATCTAATCTTCAAAATGGCAGAGCGTCGCGAATCATTTAAGACATCGTCGGGTATCGAACTGCCCGCGAATTTCAATCCGGAAAACACACATCCGATCGATTATGAACAGGATCTTGGTGCTCCGGGGGAGTTCCCGTACACTCGCGGTGTTCGGGCCAATCTGTATCGCGGGCGTTTTTGGACGATGCGGCAGTATGCCGGATTTGCAACGGCTGAGGAATCGAACGAGCGGTACAAATATCTGCTTTCGCAGGGCACGACGGGACTGAGCGTCGCATTTGATCTCCCAACTCAGATCGGGCTTGACTCGGACGATCCGTTGTCGGCTGGTGAGGTTGGAAAAGTTGGCGTGGCGATCGATAGCCTTGATGATATGTCGACGCTGTTTGACGGCATTCCGCTCGATACGGTTTCGACGTCGATGACGATCAACTCGACCGCTTCAACGCTTTTGTGTTTGTATCTCGCAGTGGCCCGTAAGCAGAATGTCAGCTTTGACAAGGTTAACGGCACGATCCAGAACGATATTCTAAAGGAATATATCGCTCGCGGCACTTATATTTATCCGCCGAAACCTTCTCTGCGGCTGATCACCGATACTTTCGCCTACTGTGCCGCCGAGGTGCCTAACTGGAACACGATCTCGATCTCGGGCTATCACATTCGCGAGGCAGGTTCGACTGCGGCGCAGGAATTGGCGTTCACGCTGGCCGACGGCATTTGCTATGTACAGGCGGCGATCGAGGTCGGGCTCGACGTTGATAAATTCGCACCGCGGCTGTCGTTTTTCTTTAATTCCCACAATAACCTACTCGAGGAGATCGCTAAATTCCGCGCGGCACGACGCCTTTGGGCTCGGATTATGAAAGAGCGTTTCGGTGCGAAAGACAGTAAATCGCTCACGCTCAGATTCCACACCCAAACCGCGGGCTCGACGCTGACGGCTCAGCAGCCCGAGGTGAATGTAGTACGAACCACAATTCAGGCACTCGCCGCTGTTCTCGGCGGAACACAGAGCCTGCATACCAATTCCCTCGACGAAGCTCTCGGCCTGCCGACCGAAAATGCCGCCCGAATAGCCCTGCGGACGCAGCAGGTCATCGCTCACGAATCCGGCGTGGCCGACACAGTCGATCCGCTGGCCGGCAGCTACGCTATCGAGGAACTCACGACACAACTCGAAACCGTGGCTCGCGATTACATCGAAAAAATCGATGCCATGGGCGGGATGCTGCGGGCGATCGAGACGGGCTACGTCCAGGGCGAAATACAGCAGGCGGCATATCAATATCAGCGGGCGGTCGAGAGCCACGATGCGATCGTCGTGGGTGTAAATAAATTTCAGGCTGAAGAAGAGGTACCGATCGCGATCCAACGGATCGACGAGCGACTCGAACGCGAACAAATTGCCCGAACCCAAGCTGTCCGGGCCCGGCGAGATGCCGACGCGGCCGAAAAAGCTCTGAAAGCAATTGAGGAAGCGGCGGGCGGAACCGAAAATCTCGTTCCGCGTATTCTAACGGCCGTCGAATCAAACGTAACGGTGGGGGAGATCAGCAACACGCTTCGAGGAGTCTGGGGCGAATATCGCGAATCAATAACCATTTAAGACGCATGTCTAAAGCCAAACACACTGAATCGATCGATCGCGTCACCTGGATCGGCCTGCTCGTAACGCTGGGTATCGTCTATGGCGATCTGGGCACATCGCCGCTCTATACATTTTCGGCGATCATCGGTACCCGAGCGGTCGAACCGCTCCTTGGCCTAGGAGCTCTTTCGTGTGTTTTCTGGACGCTCACATTTCAGACGACGATCAAATACGTGATCATCACGCTCTATGCCGACAACAAAGGCGAGGGCGGGATATTTTCGCTTTTTGCTCTCATTCGGCGGCACTCGTCGGGCTGGGGACATTATCCCGCGATCATCGGCGGCAGTTTTCTGCTGGCCGATGGCATTATCACACCGCCGATCTCGGTGGCGTCCGCGATCGAAGGGCTGCGTGTGTACGACGAACACCTAAATACCGTGCCGATCGTTATCGCTATACTGATCGGGCTATTCGTTGTTCAGCAGTTCGGAACACAATGGATCGGCAAGCTTTTCGGCCCGATAATGCTCGTCTGGTTCACATTTATCGGCGTCATCGGTGCGATGGCGTTGTCGGCCGATTTCTCGGTACTAAAGGCGATAAGCCCGGTCTATGCCTATAGTTTTTTGGCGGAATACCCCGGCGGGTTCTGGCTCCTCGGCGGCGTTTTTCTTTGCACGACCGGTGCCGAGGCACTCTATTCCGACATGGGCCATACCGGTCGCGGCAACATCCGCGTGAGCTGGATCTATATCAAGATAATGCTCGTCCTCTCCTACGCAGGGCAAGCCGCCTGGCTTACTACGCAAACCGGCACCACGCTCGACCGCAGCCCGTTTTTCTCGATCATTCCGGCCGCGATCCTGCCTTTCGGTATTTTGATAGCAACACTTGCGGCGATCATCGCGTCGCAAGCCTTGATCACCGGCAGCTTCACCTTGGTCGGCGAGGCAATGCGCTTGAGCTTTTGGATGCGGCAAAAGATCGTTTATCCGACCGATTTCAAAGGCCAGCTTTACATTCCGCAGGTAAATTGGCTTATGATGGCCGGCTGCATCGGCGTTGTTCTGTATTTTCGGGAATCGAAAAATATGGAAGCCGCGTTCGGCCTTGCCGTCACGCTGACGATGATGATGTCAACCGTTTTGATCGCGGCATGGCTTTACACAAGGCGCGTCGCTTTGTACTTTATCATTCCGCTGACGGCCCTTTTCATCACGATCGAGACCTCATTCCTGATCGCCAACCTGATCAAATTCAAAGAGGGAGGCTGGATATCGGTGCTTCTCGGATCAATGCTAATGGCGACCATGTGGCTGTGGTATCGCGGAAGGTCCATCCGCCGAAAGTTGACCGTTTACGAACCGATGGAGTCGTTTGTCAATACGCTTGAGGACCTGAGTGCTGACCAGTCACTTCCGCAATACGCCACCCATCTTGTGTATCTGACCGCGTCCGATTCGCCAAAACGGATCGAAACGGAAACAGTTCATTCGATCCTTAAGCGCACGCCGAAGCGTGCCGATGTCTATTGGTTTCTTCACGTGGAAACTGCCGACGAACCGTTCGTGATGAAATACAAGGTCAAGTCGCTGGCAAAAAGCGACGCGTATTTTGTTGAATTCACGCTCGGCTTTCGCGTCGAGCCGCGGATCAACTATCTTTTCGAAATTGTCCTCGCCGAGCTTGAGAAAAGCGGTGAACTTGAACGCATCAGCCGCCATCCCGCTCTTAACAAATACGAAGTTGATGGCGACATACGCTTTGTCCTGATGAGTTCATTCCTTAGCTACGAGAACGACCTTAGATTTCCCGAGAATGTCATTATGCGGTCCTATTACCTGCTCAGGCGATTCAGCATACCGGATGATCAATCCTACGGGCTCGACGCAAGCAACGTCGTCGTCGAATCGGTCCCGATCGTCGTTCGTGAGATTCAGGGCGTAAAACTCGAACGCGATATCTGACTTCTAGATCGAGCTAGCAAATCCCAAAGACCTTTCTGCGTAAAAAAAAAGGGCTGACAATTAAGGCGCAACCATGTTAATCTTTTCTATGGCGTTCTCCTGCCTGCCCCAATAACCCTCCACTTCCTCGTTGCTAAGCGATATTTAATATGGATCAGCTAAACGATTTTCTTCAGCAATTGCTCTCGTCATGCAGCGACGAGCTACGTCTCGAGCCCGATAAGAACCCTTATCTCGTCTCGGCAAACAGTACGACTGACGTCGCAAATGCGCCGCTGATGGGCACGCAGATCAGTACTTTGGTGTTTCCTCTGATCCCGCCCGGGGTCAAAACGACACTGCCGCACCGGTCTGAGGTGGAGTTTGTACTCCCGCACAGTCTCGGCAATTTTAACTTCAATGTGCAGAAATCCAGTTCAGGATTTATAGTAACGATCCGCCCGGTCCTGACCGATTCTAATGGCTCGATCGATATGGCAAGGCCGCCTTCGGAAAGCCCGTCCGCGATCGAGCAGGAATCTTACAGTCCGTCTGAGGCTCCCTTGCAGGTCGAGGAATTCCCTGCTTCGGACTTGCCCGTTTCAGCACCATCGTACGACCTTGAGAGTTCATCGTACAACCTCGACTCGACCGCATCGACGATCGCCGAAACCGCGACCGCTGGTGAAGTGATATTTGAGGACGAAAAGCCCGCCCTGGAATATATCCCGAGTTCCGGCCCTGAGATTGAGATCATTTCGTTCAACGATCCGGCGTATCAGACCGTATTCTCGGATACCGCAACGTACGAACCGCCGGGCAGACGCGATGATTTCGCGGCCACGGAATATCTCCCGACCGTCGAGAGTTCGTTTCCCGCCGCGGAATACCGCCCGGAGCCCGCGAGCACTCCGTCGCAAACCGAACAGGCCAGTATGCCATCCGTCTGGGACGAGCTTCCGGCGGAAGCCGGCTTCGTTCCCACGGCTTCAAATGCATCCGAAGCTTTAAAGATGGATGTGCTTTTCAAAAAAATGGCCGATCTCGGCGCGTCCGATCTACACCTTTCTGTCAGCATGCCGCCGATGGTGCGCAAAGACGGCAGGATCAAGGAACTTGAGCCCGGAGCTCTCAAATTCACGCCGGATGCGATGCGCGAACTGCTGACATCGATCATGCCGCATAAGAATCAGGAAGAATTCGCGATGCGCAACGACACTGATTTCGCGTACGAGATTCCCGGCCTGGCCCGATTCCGCTGCAACATTTTCATGGATCGCAAAGGCATGGGAGCCGTTTTTCGCATCATCCCGACCAAGATGACCACGGCCGCGCAGCTTGGGCTGCCGAAAGCGATCCTCGGGCTAACCGAACTCTCAAAAGGACTCGTCGTTGTCACCGGTCCGACGGGCTCGGGGAAATCCACAACTCTTTGTGCGATGGTCAACGAGATCAACATGACTCGTGAAGACCACATAATCACGATCGAGGACCCGATCGAGTTTGTCCACGACAATATTAAATGCCTCGTCAACCAACGCGAGGTTCACAACCACACGGATTCGTTCAAAGACGCGCTGCGTGCGGCACTTCGCGAAGATCCCGATATCCTGCTCGTCGGCGAAATGCGTGACCTCGAAACGATCTCGATCGCTATCGAGACCGCCGAAACGGGCCACCTGGTCTTCGGAACGCTGCACACGACGACCGCGCCGTCGACGATCGACCGCATCATCGACCAGTTCCCCGCCGACCGTCAGGAACAGATCCGCGTGATGCTCTCTGAATCGCTAAAAGGCGTCATCGCCCAAACGCTGCTGCCCAAAAAGGGCGGCGGCCGCGTTGCCGCACTCGAAATTCTCATCATCACACCCGCGATCAGCAACTTGATCCGCGAAGGCAAAACGTTCCAGATCCCGTCGGCCATGCAGACCGGCAAAAACCACGGCATGGTCATGCTCAACGACGCCCTCTTCGAACACGTCAAAAACGGCGTCGTCGAACCAATGGACGCCTACGTCAAGGCCGTAGACAAAACGGGCTTCGAAGCCCTGCTGACACGCGGCGGATTTAAACTCTAGCCCAGTCGGTCAGTACCCCCTGCGTAAGCGGCGGGAGCGAACTCGGATATTATTCAGCGTCAGGCATTACAGATTTAGCCTTGATTGAGCAAAGGCGGTGGAATTGGGTATTCCGCCGCCTTTTGCTGTTGAGAATTTGAGGGTAAATTACGGGGCGAGGAAGGCGGTTTTGGCGTCGGAGTAGATG